>JALHOQ010000240.1 GCA_022842925.1 Bdellovibrionales bacterium | reverse complement strand
GGCACCACAAACCAATCGCACGAGGCAAGGCCTCGGCCGATCTCGCGGTACCACTCGGCTCCGGACCCGATATGAGCGGGCGCCAACCACACCGGAACCCGCCGGGCCTTCAGCCAGTTGCGGAGGAACTCGAACTGCTTTTCGGCTACGAGGTTTCTCAGATTGTCCAATCCCCATGTTTGAATAAAGGAGGGGGCGCTACCCGCCGGAGTTGGGCGAAGCACGCCGACCACGATCTCTTGGATCCGGCCGACGGCTTGGATGATGAGCTGGCGCTCATCCGGGGGTAGCGTCTTTAAACGGGCGGCGATGATCTCCAACGCCGTGAGTGGGGACTTTAGGTCGTGTGCGATTTGCAACATTTGTACTTCAGGGGTTTGTCTTAGAGCTTCCATTTGTCACCATCCAATCAACGAATGTGAATGTACGGGAGGCCCCGAAAGTTCTCTAGATCTCTTTAATTAAAATTTAAGTTTAAACTTAGCAAATCCGATAAGTATGCTGTAATATACTGAAATAAGGACGGTTTCCTTCATGGAAGTGTACGACTTTTCTTCCTATAAAGAGTATGTTTTGGCCCGGGTTAAGGCCATGCCCCGAGGCGGGCACGGGCAGTTTATGAAGATGGCCAAGCACATCGGCGCCAATCCGGTTGTGGTTTCTCAGGTTATGAAAGGGGACCGCGACTTTTCTGAGGAGCAGGCCCTGAGGCTAGCGGATTTCTTCGGCCTTACGACCATGGAGAGCGAGTACTTTATGCGGTTAGTGGCTATGGACAAAGCCGGCACTCACGATTTGAAGCGGTTCCACCGCGAAGCCCTGGCGGCACTCAAACGCCAGGCCCACGCCACCAAGAATCGGGTTGCGGCCTTTCAGGAGCTCGACGACTCAACAAAATCTATTTTCTACTCCGACTGGATTTACGGAGCCGTGCGGTTACTCACCACGATCGAAAAATTTCACACGGCCGACGCCATCGCCGAGCACTTGGATTTGAGCCATTCTCGAGTCAACGAAATCGTGGAATTTTTGATCAGTGTCGGTTTAGTCAAAAAGGAGGGCGATCATCTCGAAATCGGAGTGCGGAGCACGCACCTCGATGCCCAGTCCCGTTTAGTCAACAACCACCACCGCAACTGGCGGATCCGCGGCTTGCAGGCGTTGAACACGCGCACCCCTGATGACCTCTTTTACACGGCCCCGTGCACGCTCTCCCATGACGACTTTATGATTCTGCGCAAAGAGATGGTGGAGGTAATTGCCAGTTTGACTCGGCGGGTGCCGAACTCTGAGCCGCAAACGTTGGCCTGTTTTAACATTGATTGGTTCAAAGCTTAGCGAGTACTTGGCAGAAAATCCGCCGCCCCTGGGACCCAATCTGTTCGTCGGCGGGCGCGCAACCCTTGCGCTGATCGGCTTCATAGAGGCGCACCACAGCCCGTTGCGCATCGGCCGGAAAGGCGGTCTTCACGCAAATCGATTGTCCCTGTTGTTTTGCTTTCACCATCGCGAAGCTGGCGTTGTGTGAATATCCGGATTCGCACGAGCTCCCCGCCTGTACGATCTGCACGTCTTGGATGACCGTATCGGCATCGATGAATTTCTTTACACACAATCCGCTGAGGAACTGATCCTTTTCGTCGAATGAAGCGGGAAAAGATCGGCCCGGACACTTGCCCGTCTTGTTGTCGCGACTGATGAGATTGCCCAGCGCCCCTTTGCGAGAAAATTTAACCAGCAGCGATTGGCTCAGCGCCGCCGGATCCCGCATCGCCGCCGCTTGCGGTGGCGCCAGGGCTTGGCCGACGAATTCGCTCGTCAGGCTAGACGAGGAGGCCGTCATCAATTCCGCTTGCGGCTGTGAGCTATTTAAAAAGAGTGCGGTCCCCGCCGCCACCAAGATGGCGAAGGCCAAAGCGTAGATCGCGAACGCTTGATTGTATTTGATCGGCATAGGTGACGGCGGAACGTTTTTTCGTCTTTCGGGGATGGGAGCCGCCGATTGCGGGACCAGGCTGCGTTCCTCATAGGGATGCAACTGTAGATATTCGTAGGCCTCACCAATGAGCTGAAAGCGATCCGTAGCGAATGGATCATCGCCATTTAAATCGGGATGATGCTTGCGCGCGAGCGCATGATAAGCCCGTTTGATCTCAGTTTGAGACGCAGACTCCTTGATGCGGAGGACGTCGCAGTAATATTTGCGGTCTTTCACGTTCATCCGATAGTGCAAGGCCAGGGCCTCGAGCAAAGGGGTTAATCGATTTTGAGCGTTGAGTTCGGCTACAATGTAAAGCGGATGAACAGATGGTCTTAACGACCTATCTCAAAAAAGCGCGGTTGCGACCAGTCGGACTCGGCACTCGGGCCCTCAGCTCGGACCCGCCAAAAGATCTTTTTGCTTTCAAACCACTTGGGCCGAAAGTCGGCTGAAGGCGTGTCGGTGCGGCGGCGGATGGGAGCGGAGAATGTGTCATCGGCTGAGAATTCGATCGTATATCCGTTGGCTCCGGAAACAGTCTGCCATTGGACCGCAGTCGGTGCACCGCGAGTAAAGGCCATGGTCGCGCCATCCGCCGGGCTCAAACCATCGGGGACCGGGAGCTTGGGGTTGTGTGCTGGTACTTGGGAGGGCTTGGCCGCAGGCGGCTCGACCGCAGCCGGAGTTCTTTCACTCTGCTCAACGGCGCCGCCGCCCAGATTGGCTAAGAGGTCCGAACGGCCGGACGGTTTGGCTTCTTCCGCCAGCAGTTGAGTTGGGGTCGCATGGGCCACACCTATCACGGATATTTCACGCACCTCGCTCCACATCTGAGCTTGGGCCGGGGCGTCCACGCGGGCGCGCCAATAAAATTTCCCTTCCGGAAGCTCGATCGCCTTCCAGTCGCAGCCGCGCGCCTGACCTTCGGTAAACAGATTTTTAAATTCGGCATCGCGCCCGATCTGAGCGCGATAGAGTGTGGCGCCCAATTGGCAATTCCATGCAAAGTCGAGCGCCGTCTTAACGGCATCTTTAGTCAAGCTCACCGTGTGACCTGGAGTCGGCTCTTTGAGCACTAGCGGCGCAATATTCTGCACGGTGAACTCAAAGGGACCAATGATAGCGTCGCCACTGGTGAGTCGCCAATGGTACTTTCCGCCGGCACTCGCGGGAGGAACGTCGACTCGGTCGCCTTGCGCCTGCCAGGTGTTCGAGGACGTAAAGTCCGCGTGTGAGGAAAGTTGCAGGCTCATCGGCGCGGTGAGGGCCGGCGTCCAGGTCAGGGCGGGCACTTCCCCTGTCTTCAGCCAATAGACCGAAGGACTCGTCACGGTTATTTTTTGCACGAGTTTCGCGACCGAGGGGCGAGCCGCCACCGGAGCGGCCGGCTTTTTGCGACTTTTAAAAAAGAAGAACGCCGCCCCTAAAATCAGAAGGGGAAGCACAAGCGTGGCCCAACTCACCGTTCGGGGCTCAGGCGGAGGAGCGTAAGTCTCTTGATAGCGGACCGCGGGCGTGGGTCGCGAGCCTTGGCGAATTTGGGCCAAGGCGGCCTGTACGGCGGGTGCTTCAATACGAAGAGTGGTGTCGACCTTCAAAACTTCGGTGATGTCCTTATTGCCACCCGTCGTGGGATAAGCTTTTCGCTGGGCCAGCAGCGCGGCGACGGTGAGGGCGCGCTTCGCGGTGACTCCGGTCAGTTCGGCTTGCGCCAGAGAATTTTGCACATCCACCAGGTTTTCAATTTTTCGAGCGAGAGTGGCCAGGGCAAGTGTGCCCTCATCGACGTTGGCGCCGGGCATTTTGCTTAAATCATTCAGTGCCTCTTGCGCGCTTGCATACCGTTCCTCGGGCTTGCCCGCGCAGAGTTTGGCTACGAATTTTCTAAAGTTAACGGGAACCCAACTCTGGCTCTCGGTCGGATATTCTTGCCCATTCAAAGAGGCATGGGACGTCGTCAGTCCATGGCCGCTTGTCGCTTCAAACAGTATCGCGCCGGCAGCCCAGAGGTCCGTGCGTACGTTGGCGGGCAGTCCATAGATGATCTCCGGAGCCATATAGCTGACCGTGCCCATGATGATTCCGGTCGCCGTCATATCCTGTTGGTCGACCTGTTTGGCAATGCCAAGGTCGATGATTTTAATCATTCCGTTCGGACGCACGAGAATATTGCGCGGGGAGAGATCCCGGTGAATGATGTTTTGCTCGTGGAGGGCCGAGAGTCCGCTTAACATTTGCGCCGCAAGTGAAGTGGCCTCTTTGCCCGAAAGCACGAACTGCTTCATCAGGTCGCGCAGCGAAATTCCCTCGACGAACTCCATGGCGATAAAGTGGTAGCCGTCGTGCTGGCCTACATTGAATAGGGTCACCACTTGCGTATGGGTGACACGGCCGAGAGCCTTGGCCTCGTTTAGAAAGCGCAGAACCTCTTCGTTCAGGTCCGCCTCATCTTTTTGTAGGATCACTTTAAGTGCGACTCGTCGATTGATCGGCGTTTCGACCGCCTCGTAGACTTCGCCCATACCGCCGCGTCCGATGAGACGCACGATCGTATAGTTCTGAAATACTGTTCCGGGTTTTAATCTTTCCGTCACCTGTCACCTATTTATAAGGGTGAGTTCTTTTCGGTACCGGAACGACGTTGGATTACGGACGATGGTCGAGATTTGAGCCCTTCGCCTGCGACGTCGCAGGCGAAGCACGCTTAGCCGGGCGGTGGCCGCCGCCCGCGAGCCGGCGTTCTAAGTCGCCGACTTCGCCGAGCCAAT
>JALHOQ010000239.1 GCA_022842925.1 Bdellovibrionales bacterium | reverse complement strand
CCTCGCGATTCCACGCTTACGGATCCGGCAATGATTACGAAGCTAGGCGGGCCACAGAACTTAGAAAAATATATCCAACGTGTCGAAGACCGTCCGGACGTGAAAGCGGCTGTGCATAATTACGAAGCCGCCAGAGAGGCGGTCTCCGTAGCATGGGGCGCTCATTGGCCCGAGGTCGATGCCGTCGGCAATTACTACCTTACTCGCCCCGGATTTCTTCAGGACGTGAAGTGGGATATTGGGCTGCGTTTGAAAGTGCCGCTTTTTGAAGGCGGAGCCACCCATTCCAAAGTGCGCGAGGCAATCTCCAAGCGCAAGGAAGCCGAATTGGAACTCGAGAAAACCAGGCGTGCGGCACTGGTTGAAATCCGCTCGTCGCACCAACGTCTCGCTGCTCGGCTGGATCACATGACGCGCTTGAAGCGGTCGGCGGAGCTTTCGCGCAAAAACAGCCAAGTTGTTCAACGCGATTATCGCCGTGGACTGACTCGCAGTATCGACGTGCAGTTGGCGTTGACCGAGTTCCGCGTCGCGCAGCGCAGCTTTGACCAGGCAAGATTCACAGCCCAAATGGATTATCTGCAACTGCAAGCCGCGGCCGCCATGGTTCCGGTTTCGGAGAAAGAAGCTCGTTAAATGACACTCTCGGATCTGTCGATTCGGCGTCCAGTCTTTGCCTGGATGCTCATGTTTGGATTGATTGTTTTTGGCGCTATTAGCTTTAGTCGCATGGGAGTGAGCGAACTTCCCGATGTCGATTTTCCGGTCATTGCGATTTCGGCCAAGTACGAAGGTGCCGCTCCTGAGGTAATGGAAGCGGAGGTGATCGATCCGCTGGAAGACGCGCTGATAAGTATTCAGGGTGTGAAGAACCTGATGTCGACGACGCGTGCTGGCTCGGCCGATATCACTCTCGAATTTGGCGTTGAGCGCAATATCGATCAAGCGTTTCAAGACGTGCAGGCCAAGATTGCAGCGACTCAAGCCATGCTGCCGCAGCAGCTCGATCCTCTGACGGTGATGAAGATCAACCCAGAGGATTTCCCCATCATGTGGCTCTCGGTAGCGAGTACCAAGATGTCGATGCAGGAGCTGATGTTGTTCGTAAAGGACGACATCCGAGATCGTTTAACGACGGTGCCGGGCGTGGGCAACGTTTGGATGCCGGGATATCTGGAGCCCAATTTGCGGGTCTGGGTGGATCCCGTAGCGCTTAAGCGGTACGCACTCTCCGCGACCGACATTGTTTCGGCGATTCGAAACGAGCACACCGAGCCACCGTCGGGCCGTACGGAATTTAAGCAGCGTGAGTATAGCCTGCGCACCTTAGGTGAAGAGAAAACAGTGGATGCGTTTTCTAAGATCCTCATCAACTCCCGCGGCGGCGGACCTAACTACAACCCCATTCCTATTTCGGCAGTTGCGAAGGTGGAAGAAGGCGTTGCCGATGCGATTCAGTTTGCTCGCAGCAATGGGCAGCCGGCTGTGGGCTTAGGGATTGTGAAGCAGCGCGGAGCCAATGCCGTATCCGTGGCGCGCGCCGTAAAATCGCGTCTGGCGGCAGTGCAAAAAACTTTGCCTGAAGGCACTACTTTCGTCGTCAACTACGACGGAACTAAGTTTGTGGAAGATTCTATTGGAGAGTTATTGCTGACGTTGGCCTTGTCGGCAGTGCTTACTTCCTTTGTATGTTGGCTGTTTCTTGGCTCATGGGCGTCCACATTTAACGTGCTCCTAGCTATTCCGACCTCTGTGTTGGGTAGTTTTATCGTCCTCTATTTCTGCAATTTCACTCTTAATACTTTTACCTTGTTAGGTTTAAGTCTCGCGATTGGTATCGTCGTGGATGATGCCATCATGGTGTTGGAAAACATCATTCGTTATCGCGAGAAGGGGAAGAAGCGCCGAGATGCGGCGCTGATTGGCGCTCGAGAGATTACCTTTGCTGCCGTGGCTACTTCTGTCTCTCTCGTCGCTATCTTTTTGCCTATCGCGTTCATGGAAGGCCTGATTGGAAAATTTCTCTACCAATTCGGTGTCACCATGAGTGCCGCCGTTATGATTTCATTGGTGGAAGCCCTCACGCTGACTCCTATGCGGGCGGCCTACTTTAGCGACGCGGAGGGTGGGCGGGGGAAAGTCGGGCAAGCCTTTGAATCGGGCTTCGAACGGCTCAAGGGACGGTATAAATCTATTCTCTCGCGAGTGCTGGACAATCGCTGGAAGACGCTTTTGGCGTCACTCGTATTTTTCATTCTGAGCTTTGGCTCCGTGATGTTCCTAAAAGGCGAGTTCCAGCCCGCTCAGGATATGAGTGCTGCGACTATTTTGCTCAATAACCCCCCTGGGTCCGGCGTGAGTTTTACCGAGGAGCGTGTACGAAAAATCGAGGATTTCTTGGCCAAGCGTTCGGAAGTGAGTGCGTACTTTGTGGCCGCCGGCGGTTTCTCCGGTGGTGAGCCCCATGCCGCGATGATTTTCCTGGAGTTAAAACGCCCGGGGAGTCGCGGTAAATCAGCTGAGAAAGGTCGCGAACTCACGCAGGCTGAATTCATTGAAGTTGCCCGAGAGTTTCTCAATAAAAACGTTCCGGAATCCAAACCGATTGTGCAGGATCCGTCGACGCAGGGTTTTGGTGGCGGCGGCAGCAAGGGCTTCCCGGCGGAGTTCACCATTCAGGGGCCTGACTGGAAAAAGCTCGGCGAATACTCTCGCCAGATTATCGAGCAATTGAAGAAAGACGGAACAATGACCGATGTGGATTCCGATCTTTTGGACGGGGCCCCCGAAGTTCACATTGTGCCTAATCGCAAACGCGCCTCCGAGAGCGGTGTAGAAGTACAGGCCATTGGTACTGTGATCAATACTCTTATCGGCGGCACGATTGCCGGGTCGTTTCCCAAGGGTGGCCACCGTTATGATATCCGCGTGAAAGCGATTGAAGATGGCCGCAGCCCAATGGATCGGATTAAGGATTTCAGCGTGCGCAATAACCGTGGGCAGTTGGTGCCGCTGGCGGGTCTTGTCGACGTACAAGAGTCCACAGTGCCATCGATGATTTCGCGCAAAAACCGCAACCGCGCCATCATGATCTACGGCAACTTGGGCAAGGGACTGGCGCAGCAGGAGGTGCTGACTCGCGCTGAAGCCACCGCCAAGAAGATCATGCCAGAGGGATATGGTTTCTACCTCGCCGGTTCGGCGGAAGAATTCAAGGCGGGTTTTATCAGCTTCTTGGTCGCTCTCGTGATGGGATTCATCGTGGCGTACATGATCTTAGCGTCGCAATTTAATAGCTTCCTGCATCCGGTGACCGTTTTTATGGCGATGCCTTTTAGCTTCTCAGGTGCATTCCTAGCGCTTGTGCTTACCGGTCAGACCATGAACATGTTTAGTATGATTGGTTTGATTCTCCTGATGGGTATTGTGAAAAAGAATTCCATCTTGCTAGTGGATTTCACGAATAACCGGCGCGACGAAGAGGGGATGGATACGCACGATGCCTTGATGGACGCGTGCCCTACGCGTTTGCGCCCGATTCTCATGACGACGCTAGCGACGATTGCGGGCGCCTTGCCGGCCGCATTTGCCATCGGGCCTGGTGCTGAGACGCGCAAGCCCATGGCCATCGCGGTCATTGGCGGCGTGATTGTCTCTACAGTGCTGACGCTTGTAGTGGTGCCTTGCGTGTATTCGCTCTTTACCCGATTTGATCGCGGCCGTCGGCACGAGGATCAACCGGCGTGATAGGACTCGGTGACCGCGACCTTTGGGGCCCCCAGGGAGACTGACACCTTTTAGGCCTACTTGGCTAAGAGTTTGGTGCGCAGGGTTGTGTAGGCCTCTGGTTTAATCGCGAAATAATCGACGACGTAAGGAATCGCTTTTGGCGACGAGGCGTAGGTGATGTCGCTTTGCTCGCGATAGAGCACGCCGTTTTTTCCCAAAGTGTCTTTTCCTACCGCTTTGTAACTATCCGAGCCAGTCGTCTCGTATTTGTAGTTACAGTTTGTGTGCTTTTCGACCGTGCCGTTGCAGTCGATAGTACCGTGGCCCACCGTTTTTTCGCCTTCAAATGCAGTGAGTGTCTTGGCCTTGAAATCAAAAACAAACTTTGTTTCCGAAACCGAGCCGCTTTCGCCGACGTAGAGTTGGGTGTCGGAAATAGACTGTGCCTTGCGGTCTTCCACCCGGGTACCCAGAATCCAGACTTTTACGACCGGGCCGCCTTTCGGCGTGTGGTCTGCCATTCCCCAGTAGTAGATAGTCTCGGGAAGTGCGGCGGTAGCCGTGAGGCTAAGGGTGATTTGGGTAATAAAAGCGAGAGCGCATAGTAGGTGTTTCATGTGGCCTTGCCTCCCATATCCTCCGATATCCGTAAAGACGGCGATTTGAATTTTGTCCCGTTCAGTCGTAGTTTATTTGAACGAGGTAAAGAAAATGGGAGCTCAGTGGAAGCATAGTGGGCGGGTTGAGAACGCCGCCAAACGTGGTCAGCTTATTAGCAAAATGGTGAAGGAAATCATCGTTGCTACGAAGTCTGGAGATCCCGACCCAGCAAATAACGCCCGCTTGAGAGCTGCGGTGGAAGCAGCTCGCAAGGCCTCTGTGCCGCGCGATAATATCGAGCGCGCGATTAAAAAGGGTGCAGGCCTTTTGGAGCCCGTTAACTACGAAACAGTCACCTTTGAAGGCTTTAGCCCGCACAAGGTTCCGATCATCGTGGAGTGCCTAACCGAAAACCGCAATCGTACGTC
>JALHOQ010000238.1 GCA_022842925.1 Bdellovibrionales bacterium | reverse complement strand
ACAATACCTACGTCCCGGGGCGCGTCGAGTACCGAACCAAAATGGTTTATGAGAACTGCACCAAGGCCGACTTCTTTCTGCCCTCTCACACTTTTTCTCCAAACGACTTGGCCGGTCAGGAAGAGACCTGGAGTTGGTTTGGCGGCCCCGGGAAGACTCGTGAGATCTTCCATCGGTGGACGGGATCGACGGCGATTCGAGACGTCTACTATGGCCCCAACGACACTCCGGTTTTCTGGGGATATCTGGCCGCTTCCTCCAGCGAAATTGAAGACAGAATCAGCCGTTTAAGTACATCGATTGAAGCGATGCGCTTTGTTCGCAATATCGCTCCCGGAACGGGTTCGGTATTTTCGATAAGTGAGTGTGCGAACTCTAGGGATTTGGCGTGTTGGCTTGACGCAAGTGCGACGGTGGCGGGAGATGTCGCTATCTTCTTCACCTTCGGTTTGGCCAAGGTCCCGGGCGCGATAAGTGCCGCCCGGAAAGGTGGCCAGGTGCTCCAGTCCAGCGCCATGCTGAGCGAGTCAGTTGCTCGTGCTAATAATTTGGTGGGAGCCGCGCGGGTCGTAAACTATGGAATTGGTGCCGCGCAACTGACCGCGTCCGCAATTTATCTGTCTCGAGAAGACTATCTCAAGGCCCTCGGGAGCGCGGTAGGAGGCTCGGTAGACGCCGGTTTCGTCGAATATGGAATTCGTCAAATCACTTCCGTTCGATTGGGAAGAACGCTCGCCGAAACCTGCCCAGCGATCGAACTTAGCACTAGGAAAAGTCCGCTCAAGCGAATGGATCCACCGACTTGCCCAGGAAAGTGCGCTGCCTCGTCCATCCGCCAGTTCGCTCGGCTGAGCGAGCAGGAGCAGATCGTGTTTCGGGATTTGGCCGTCAAGCTAAAGTCCGTCATTAAAGAAGCCCGCGAAGGAGATCCGGCGAAGGCACAGCAGATGCTCCGGCAACTCGCAGACGGCGACCAACTCCACGGAATTCGAATAACGGAAACAGATTTGGTGCAGGGACAACCGACCCTTGATGACTTTAATGACATACGACAGGTTGCCCAGGTCCTCATTGACGAAAAGGATTTACTCGTTGACGGGCTCTCGCATAGCGAAGCCGTTGCCCGCCTTGTTGCATTCAGCTTCGCGAAACCTAACTTCACCTTCCCCGGTTTTTCGGATGCCTACTTCAACGTAGGCAGCTCTGCCATGAGCGCTTACTCCTCCCGAACGGGCGTCGCAGAGATTGGAAAGTTCAAGATGCGAGGCCAAAATGGAGCGCCGCGCGAGCTGAACCTCGCAGACCCCGCGGAACGAATGCTCGCAACGATCTCCGCACAAGCTTCGATCGAGGAAGTGCTACACCTTGCGGGCCAGAAATTTGGCCAAAAGGGTTACTATCAGTTTGGGGATAAATACTACTATCCGTTTTCCGATCTCACCGTTGAGTTTGCGTGCTGGCTGAAAAACCTACCGAAAACCGATTTAACCGCCTATGGCTTCAAGCCGGAAAGGCTGGCCGATCCTACGGATACGATCCTGGAGGCCGACATCTTAGCTTTTCTCATCGAGAACGGGTTCGATATCGTTAGCGACCGACTTAGGAATGAAAACTACCCGATTCGACGAGCTTTCGTTGATTGGTACGAAAGGTTTGGCGCATGCCGAAACTAGTCCTTTGCGTTTTCACCGTTGTTTTGCTGGCAGGCTGCAGTACCGACCGTCACGTGCCCAATGGCGCTGGTCCGGGTTTGGAGGGGAGGCGAAGTATCGTCCCCATGGGGGAGTCGTGTTTTTCAGAAAGTGATGTCGCTGAAGTGCAAAGCAACCAGGGTAAGGATCTCGCCGCTCTTTCACAGAGCCTAGTGACCCGGCTACCCGCTAAAGTGGTTTCCCAATCAGATGGGATAATCACGTCTGAGGTCGTGACGGTTGTTACCCAAAGGGCCTGCAATAACTCCCTAAGCCTAACGTGTTTTTCCGACTCTGACTGGTCATATGTTTCATCCCTTCTAGGCAGGCCGGTTGAGGCACTTCCCGGTTCGATTGCTGAGAAATTACCTCCGGAGTTCCGTGAAGCCGGATCAATCGTCGATGCCGCGTTGGCGGCAAACGTTTTCGCTAGGACTTGCGCAAACCTGGATTCCATTACAATTGGAAACGCCCAGGACGCGGGGCAGTTGCTTCTCAAGTACGGGTTTAAGTGCCACGGCAACTTCGCCACCGGTCATGGCGCTATTTCGTTTTTTGAGTTCCAGGTAACTCCTGGAGACACGGTTCGTTTGCCCAGGGGAGAGAATTGCTTTGGCGGCCCCACGCAGATTTTCAGAGCCGGGAAACTATACGTTCTCAACTCTTCTTTCGACTCTTACGAACCCATTGAGAGCTACCGAGGGCCTCAGGCGCAGTTCATAGAGTACTTCGAAACACCTCCGGCGGCGGGACCGGTGGATAGCTTTCAGCTTGTTGTGATGCAGCCCATCTCGATCCCAACGGGTGCGTCGGGTCTCGGTGCGCGCTCCGATCTCACGTCGCAATCGTCCCCGGCCTCTAACTTCGATTTCGCAACCGTGTCTCTTTCGACGGCGTCGCCGACTTTCCCGCCCGGTTATGAGATGTGCGGCGACGGTCTCGGAGTGTGCAAGATCCCAAGCGGCTGCTGCAACATTCGGAGCAAGTCTGAGTTCATCGGCAGTCTAAGGGTTACGGTCGGATCCGAAACGAGGACTGCCACCGTTGCCCCTCAAATATTCCCGTCCAATCCTTCGGAATCTTTCGGCTCACCCATTGAAGTGCCTCGGTCTGCGCGCGTTAAGGGGTGGGTGGAAGCGGGGTGGTCTTTCGTACCCCGTACGACGGAAAAACTGAAACCCAAGTGCCGGGTGATTTACGAGAAGGGAACTCAGACCCTAATACTTGCTACTTCGTGCGAAGCCGCGATCAAGAGGGAGCTTGCACTGTCTTACTCCGAACCTTTGAATATTGTCCTTCAAGTGGAGAATCTGGATTGTGCGACGAAACAGCTGCGGCCTTGGAATCGTGTCGCTTCGATTCCTCTCATTCCCTCCTGCAAAAGGCTTGAAGGCTCATACACTTTCAGCGCTCTGGGCAAGTCCCGAACGGCTAACAATGCGACGCCTTTCCCTGCTCAAATTGCCGGGAACCTACCCGTGGGTGCGAGTTCTACGAGCGGCAACGGCAGATGGTCTGTCCTAAACGAATTGTATTACGACACTTGCGATGTCTTTCAAGTTGATGCGTCGGGTAATTCGATCCGTGTCGGCAATTGTCTTGAGAAAACCTCGGGTGAGCATTCAGCGGTAATCCGGGAGGGTGGATTTGCCTACGAGCTGAGAGCGACCCCCATGAAGGGCTGCGAGCGTCTTCAAACCAATCGATGGGCCATTTCTGGTTCGGCGACTCGAATATTCTTACCGGGTTTATCTTGTACCGACTTAACTGGACTGAAGCGCGTGAAGGTCGAGCTGGAAGTGGGCGCCCCTCTGGTGTTTGCCCCCCAGAATACCAATACCGTGACCTCAATCTTAACGACGACGCGAGCCTCCACTCAGCGGATTTGTTCCACTATCCCGACGACGGCGGAGCTGGTTCCGGCCGCAGGACTCTCAACCGTCCTCGCCAATCCAGCCCCCAACTTTGCGGCTGCGAACGAGTACGAGGTCAGTCGAAACTCTTCGCATGTTCTTCAAGCTGAGTCGCCCCTCATCGCCTTTTCGAACTACGAGCTGAATTCTGCGGGAGCCACGGTTCGCAAATGGATGGGGCGAGCAGGAGCCAACTGCTCTTTTTGGGTGGGGGAAGCTGAGCGCCAACGTATCGATCAGTGGCAGTGTGTTCAGGGAACATGCCCGCCCATGCCGGACCAAGCTTATACGCGCTTGACGACATTTGCCGTGGGGCGAGCGGGCAGCGAAGTGATTGCTAGGACGCCCAGCTCGGTGACCATTGTTACGATTCCCGAGTCGACGTCGCTTGAGAGTCTTTTCGGGTGTTTCGCTGCGCCGCCTGGCGCCTCGAGCTCAACGGTCGTGCCCATCCCCAAAATTCGCATGACGTTTGAAAGATAGCGGGTCCTTCCATCGCCGAGGCAGTTACGGTGCGTGGATACCACCGTTTAGCAAAGAAACCCCGGTGACGCTCGCCGCGAGGAAGTAACTGTCGCCGGCGGGCAGAGTGACGTTGTCCAGAACCAAGCCATTGGTGCGTTGGGCCTGAATGACGTAGCGATTGAAAATGGGAATGCCCCCGGTCGAAAGGTAGGAGTCTTTGAGGGTAATATTTGCCGCATCACTCAAAACGACTTGGGTCGTGAAGGCACTGGTCGAGTAGAAGCCGTTTCCCTCCAGGTGAGAACCTTCGATGGTCACATCGGTGGCGGTATTGCCCACAAACACGCCGCCGACGGAGTTGTTTCGGATAAGGCTGCGGCGCACCGTCACGGCGTGGGTTTGCGGGCCGGTCAGGGTTCCGTTGATGGAAAAAGCCTGCGGATTGTTCTCGATGAGGCTGTCCTCCACGAGCAGGTGATTTGCGCCACTGTTGATGCTAATTCCCCCGACGTAGGAATTGCGGATTGTGACCCGGCGCAGGGTCATGTTCTCGGGAATTCCCGCGCTACCCGCTCCAATCGCTTCTTTGATCTCAAAGCCGTTGTAGTTCCCTTCAATCATCACATCTTCGATCACGATACCGCTGGCGCCATTGGCCGCAAGATCGAAGGCATCGCCGGTGCCGTAGGCGAACCCGTTGCGGCGCCATTC
>JALHOQ010000237.1 GCA_022842925.1 Bdellovibrionales bacterium | reverse complement strand
TCGAGAACTTCACCTGGCAGGTGAATGATTGTACCGCCGATGTTCAAGAATCGATTTGTGCCCTTACTTTCCGTCATAAGAGGCTCCTATAGCACGACGGTTCGAAAAAGTAGCGACCTGACCGATATTTTGCGATCGAATTTCAATTTGTACAATGCCCTCCTTAAAGCCTTGCCGGATAGGAGCCGTTTGCGAAAGCCGGATGGACGAACCCGACTTAACTGCCACGTCCACTATGACGTCCGGAATGTAGGTCAGATTCAGAGTCTTTTGGATTTCCGACGGGGTCATTCCCTTAATCACATCTTTATGAACGACAAAACTGCGTTCCGCATTGTTCAGAGCGCTTGAGAAGGTGCGAACTAGATTTTTCGAAGGCTCCACTAACTCAGCCTCAATGTACTTTGAACCGTGGCGGAAACTGTCTTTGAAATCGGCGGAGCGGTTTGCCCGATCCAGCGTGTTCAAATCATCCGCAAACCCGACTTTGCTCGCCTTAAACTTCAGCCCCAAATGCTGAGCCCGAAAAATAAGCGCGACTTTGGTGTCGTTCAGAATGTCCGTGGGTGACTTGCGTTCAGCCTTGGCGATTTTCTTAAGCGCATTGACTGAGTCGGAATTCGCCACGCCCATCTTGGTCATGTCGTCGAGGATTTCGCCGCCCGCCTTGGCGACTTTCGTCATCTCGTCGGCGTGGCGGCTGATCTTGACTCCGGCCTTGGCCATCTTGCCGATTGAACTAACCACGCCTCCAGTTACAATTCCCACGGCCGCAAGACCGCGCTCAGGCCAAGACAGGTCTTCGCCGGTGAGCAAACTCTTGCCGACGAACAACTCGTAAATGTCGCGCGAAACACCGACGACCGGAACAAATCCAATCGCGATATCGGCAAAGGCCGTGGCAACGGTTTTATAAAAGTTGCCGGTCTCGGAGTCGCCCGTCTGATAGGCTTGATCGGCGATTTGAATCGCGCGAAGACCGAAATTTCGCGCCGACTCTTGTTGCGAAGAACGGGGACGGGCCGAGGCCAGCTTCTCAAAAATCGGTTTCAGTTCCGGCGTTTTCGGAGCAAGGGGGTTGTGGCCGCTCGCATCGTCGCCGAATTCGGGATGGATTCGAATGCCGGAACCCTGAACCTTGGTGAAGACACTATTGCCCAAAACCCGCTCGAGATCATCGTAGGAGAGTTCGAAGTTTTGAAAGGCGGTTTGAATATCGCGGAGATTCCGGGCTTGCGTGCCCTGCAATAAAATAACGGCGATATCGGCAGGAGTCGTACGGGTACGGCGATCGGGCTCGAGTACCGGCTCCAAGACCGTCAGAAGATCGGCGTCCACGGTTTCGAGGTCGGCTCTCAGATCCCCACTCGGGTCCTGAATCAGCCGGTTCAAAACTTCGGCCAGCGCGATCCGGTAGTGCGAATTGGCGGCCATTCGTTCAAATAAAGTCGCACCCGAAGCGCGCGCTTCCTTGATTTTTGCAATGGCCGTTCTGTCTTCGCCGTGAGGCCGACCCATAGGAAAGCCGGGCACCGCATGGGCGACGGTCAAATTCCAAGTCGCAAACCACAGAACGACGAATCCGACGGATCGGACCGAGAATTGAGATAACATGGGCACAGTCTCTCCTTTATTCGATTTGGCCTCCCCCCTCGACCCAGTAGAGCAACCCGGGTGCCGCCGGAGAAATTCTTGATCTGCACCCCCCCTGAAAGGTAGTTTGGCAGATCATGCGAAAAATGATGCAGCCAGTCCGCGTTGTCGCGGTGTTTTTAATGATCGCGTCCTATCTTATCTTTATGGGTTTAGTGCGGATGCTCTATTGGCCCCGCTGGCCGCGGACGCGCTTGTCGAATCGTATCCTGACTTCCTATTGTCGTTTCGCCTTGTGGCTGCTCAGCGTGCGGGTGCGCGTGGTGGGGATGGAAAACGCCCTTATCCATAAGAATGCCCTCTATGTGGGCAACCACGTCTCCTACGTTGACGTGCTCGCGTTCGCCAGCCAGCGAGAGGTTTGTTTTGTAACGTCAGTGGAGGTTAAGGAAACGCCCGGTCTCGGTCAGATTGTTCAGATGGCCGGCTGCCTTTTTGTAGAGCGGCGGAGCAAGAAGAACATTGTCAAAGAAGTGGAAGATATAACCGAGGGGTTAAAGTACGGACTGAATGTCGCCATCTTTCCCGAGGCCACGAGCTCCAACGGGGAGCAAGTCCTGCGTTTCAAGCGGCCCCTCTACACGTCGGCGATTCAAGCGGAGAGGCCGATCATCTCTTTTTGCCTGAACTATCACACCGTAGGCGGCCAGCCGATCAACATGGCGAATCGGGATTCTATTTTTTGGTATGGCGAGATGGATTTTGTAACGCATCTGTGGCGCTTGGCCGGAACGGGCGGCGTCGATGTGGATCTTCATATTTTGCCCGCTGTGATTCCCGAAAAGGACGCGGACTCAGCCAAACTGGCTGAATTGACCCACTCTCTAGTTGAATCCGTGTTTCAGCCGGTGCGGCATTAGCCTAGGTTTACCGAGGCATTATGCGCCCCCGGGGCGAGCGAGCAGCCTTTTCATGGCTGGCTCCGTGTCTAAGATGTTTTGAAATCTCTTCCATTGCTCGGTGGTGCCAAAACGGGGACAACCAAAAGCGTTAAACCAACGACATTTAACGATTTTAGCCAAAGGGGCTCGGCAGAATGCGTATTTTTTCCACCTTAGTATGGGTTGCACTTTCCTTCTTACCGTCCTTTTCCTACGCACATCAAAGTTTAAATCTTCCCTCCTGCGAACAGTCCCTCGGCGGACACCGCGCTTTCACTCTCGATCTGCTGCGCGAACTGTCGGTGGATTACGTACAAAAGAATTTAAAATTCGCTCCGATTCCCGGTTTCGATAATCTCGAAGAACAAGTCAAAATCAATCCCGTCGGTGAAACCGGTCCGCTCGCATTGCAACAGGCAATCGGCATGGACTTGTCTTTCGTGGCCTCGCCCGCACCCACCGCCAAAGATCCGATCACCGTCAGTCTGATCGAGCCGGCCAAGCATGGATTTCCGAATCACGTGGACGTGCAGTGGGCGGGTCAGCGCACCAGCACCACGGTTTACACTTCGGTGCCCTGGCATCTGGGTTCGCCGGCCGCAAAGGGAGTTTTGAAACGCGCCGATCTACCGCTCGCGGTTTTGCACTTGCACGGCGGCGGCACGCCCACAGCCGGCGGGGTAAACTTCGATAAGGTCGCCGAAAATCTTCTCCGCTACGATATCCCCAATCTCTCTCCCGACATGGCAGGTCACGGCCGCGGTCCAGGTCAGGTCGAAGGTTTTGAAGGCGCCAAAGAGCAACTCGACTGGGTTTTAGCAGTGGCCGACAAAATGCTTCACGCGAATACCAAGATTGTGTTGAGCGGTCATAGCTGGGGCGCCATGTTTGGTGTGTACCTGCAGCGCTTAAAGCGCATTGATCCTAAGTATCAGCGGATTGTGCACATTCTCGCCATTGCGCCGGGAATCGACCCCACGCTCGGCGGCTCGGCTGAGGATCGCAATAAATTTGAGCAGTGGTATCAAGACAACTTCCGTAATTTCAAAAGCCGGATTGCCGATTCGGACTTTGAATTCCAAGAGAACGTTCTGGCTAACGGTAAGGACTCCGATAAAGGCGCCTGGTTCACAGGGCTGTTCAATCTTGACTATTCGCTTCCGGTCTTAACGGCCGAAGAGTACGCCGAGCTCACGCCGATGACCGTGATCGTGGGAACAGCCGACGGCGTGGTGTATGTGGGCTTTGAAGAGCAGTTCGAAAAACTCTTCGCGGGTTTGGGTTCGCGTTACATAAAACTTGGTCCTGGACCCACTTTTCACAATACCGATAAGACCAAGCTTAAAGCTACAGGGCACCAGGTCTTCGACCGCGAGGTGATGCCGGGTGAAGAGGGTTACGTCGAAGGCAAGGATACCTATCAGGTGTATCAGATGATCGGGAACCTGGCTGTGGAGCAGGCGGGAGGAGCTCAGTTACCCGAGGCGGCCGAATCCGTGGCGTCACCCTCCTCAATTATCGATTCCATGACTCGCAATTACGCCAACTTCTTTGGCTTTCGCATCTATACCGCAAATTCGATTGAGTATGCGGAGTCCGACACCGAGTGGACGAAGCCGATGGCCGCGGAAAAGAAGGCCTTAGATAGCTACTTGTCGCGCGTGGCAGATCGTCGAAATAAGGGCGCAAAGGAAATCGACGCCTATGTGGCGGCGGCCATTCAAGAGATGCGCGTGCGAATTGGGGCTCACGAGAAGCTGACGATCGAGTACGCCTTAAATGAATTGGCGACTCCGCCAATGACTGCGGAACGCGAGAAAGAGCTGACCGACTACTTGGCCGCCGTGGCCGCAATCGAAAAAGACATGCTCGAAAATTTCATGGACGAAGCGACTGACATCCAGATCGCCAAGTTGAAGAGCGACAATGCCGACGTTTTGCAGCGCGCGGGGGTCAGCGAACTCGGTGGCGTTCGAGCTGTAGTGGACACAATGAACGAGGCCGACAAATTACGAAAAGGGAAGAAAGCGGCCGTGAAAGCCGCGGCCAAGGCCGAGGCCGAAAAACGCGGAGAGAAGTTCAAGTGGCAGGACGACCAGGCCCAAGCCAAGGTGGAAAAGGAATTGGACGCCACTCGCACTAAACTCGCGCAAATCGATCAAGCCTACAAGATGTTGGTCAATCATAAGCAGGGTCTTTTTGGTGAGGAGCGAAAGCGTCGAGTCGCTCTTCTAACCGCGCCCGCAGGG
>JALHOQ010000236.1:4123-4789 GCA_022842925.1 Bdellovibrionales bacterium | reverse complement strand
GAAGCCGCCTCAGGCCTTGGGCTTTGAGCAGGAGATTTCAAAAGCGGCTCAGCCACGCTTTTCTTGTTCCAAAACATACCGGCAGCCGCTAACGAGCTAAGCGATAATAAAAAATTACGTCTTCCAGTTTCGTCTGACATTGGTACCCCTCAATTTCTAGTGTCTCGGACGTAGGTAAAAGGTTGATAAAATTCCATAGGCGCACCGAGCACGGGGCCGGTGGGCCACAGTACTTTCAGATTTCCGTTCTCTGGCTGACCAACAAGCAGGCGTTCGCTATCGCTCTCTTTGATAAGAAAAGCGACGCGGCCCGTATTTAGATCAGTCATGGCGAAATCAAAGTTGGTCATATGACCGGGACTTGCATATCTGGCCAATAACGGTATCCCATACATTCCTCCGGTGTCGACCCGAGTTGGAATCTCGACAGAGATCGTTCTAGAGTCTTTCGGTACATTGATTTTTTCTTTAGGGCCAAGATATGATCCAGCTGGATTCGCAATAAAACTAAGATCCGTCGAAAATTGTGGCTTTTCACCCTTGATCATTTCAAAAGTGCCGACTCGTCCATATCCCTTGGAATAGACTACGCCACGAATATATCCGGTACGCCAAGTTCCAACCACAACCAAATATTCGTTTGTATCCATCTGGAATGCGAACCCG
>JALHOQ010000236.1:0-4113 GCA_022842925.1 Bdellovibrionales bacterium | reverse complement strand
CCCGGTATTCAGCCAGAACACCCTTTGTGGATACGCAATGCTCAATGCTACAGCCGATTGCCAAGAAGATCCCAGGCGGAGCGAAAGCGTCGGTTCAACGAATACCTGGTTTGGGATATGTTCATTTTCTGTGGAGGTGGTGGCTACAACGCTCATCTCGGCTAGCTGATAAATGTCGCGGTTTTCATAGTGAAGAAAACCAAAATATTCACCATTGAGAGCCGCTAGGAGTTCCTCATTACCTGGCGGACTTGGGTCCGGCAGCGCCTTCATTTTCTCCGCGGGAACATTTAATCTAAATCCGGCAGCAATTTCTGTGGGGCCTGAGGCGTCTACAGAATTCTTTTTGAACGTACAAGGCCCGTTTTTGTCGTAACCATAAACTGTGCACTGAAGAGAATCCGCGCCGGCATTACACTCAATGGTACCGCGCGGTCCGCGCATCGTCAGGCGCCCAGTGTAAGGTGAGTAAGTGCCGGTACCATAAGGATAGAGAGAGCAAAACTTTTTGGCCTGGTTGCCGAAGCAATTCGGCCCATTCATGTAGCCCAGCCTCCCAGTTATCGTAAATCCAGTGAGCGCGTTACCCGTGGGATTCGCTTCACCCACGAGTGCCGTTTCGATCTGAAGTTTTGCGGCGTCACGCCCGCACATCCCTGAGTACTCTCCGCTTAGCTCTGGCTGCAAATTCAACCCTGAGGCGACAGGACTTGTGGTTAAACTGTTCATGTTTAATTCAAGTCGCATGTGGCCTTTGGCGTTTGTGGGCCGATAAGCGGCCGGCCCCTCGAGGAGGACAGTCGTCGCCGTTTGAGTGACTTGAAGTGTGGCCGTTAGATCACTTTTTGGGTCATTGAGCTGAAGAATTTTCTTCTCAAAGTTATAAGTCGGGTTGTAGAAGTTGTATCCGGCGTATTCCGCTCCATGATAGCCACCCAGATTTGTGCGCACGATGACATTGAGTGCAGGGTAAATCGTGGGTCCACTGAGCTGAACCAAAAAAGCGTCCAACGAGACAGCTAACGGTTGTGGCCGTCCCTCGATTTGAAGCGTTCCAAAATATTTTCCGTACTTTAACTGCGCATGCGCAGTGAGGCCGCCGGTCAAAAGAAAAAGCCCGAGCGCACAAAGCGCGACCGAGCGAATTGAAATCAACATTTTGAACCCCTTTAGAAAACGAGAGATTTACCCTTGCCCCGCGGCATACCCCCCGTGGGGTATGCGGTCAATGAGCGAGGAGGGTCGTGTCCCAACTGTTTTAGTGGCCGTCGTGGTCTCCATCACCTGAATCTTCTTCGGTTCGGCATTCCACCGGCTCATCTTTCACTCCACTGATATAATGTGATAGCTCACCCATTAGGTGTTCCCCATGGGCAGTTACGGTCAAGACTGTGGAATTGGGGCTTTCACCCGACTTATATATATAAGTGTTGCCCTTTTTTGAGCGTTGCAAGTAACCCACCGATTGGATGTAAGCCGTACCCGATAGCGAGCCTTCAACAATTTCATAACGGATCGTGCTGATCCGGTCGGTTTGCTTCACTTCCAGTTCAATCTCGGTTGCAGGCTGAGTCGGCGCTTGGCCAACGCAAATCAACGTGGCTGTTAATAGATTTAACATTTCTCCCCCCTTAATATAGTTACTGTTTTTCGATCCAAATCACGGTCAATACTCCCTCGACTTCGTCCGCCTGGAATTGAACGCGATCGCCGCGCGAAAGTCCGTGGATCATCGACATCTCGGGAACCGCGAAGGTCATGGTCATTTCGCCCATGCCGAGATTCGGGATTTCGTCATGTTTTAGAGTGATTTTCTGCGAGGCCATATCCACCCGGCGCACGACTCCGTTCACTTTCGGATGATTATTGGACGGCTGTAGGACAGCCACGCCGTAGTCGGAGGTCGGGGCATAAGATTGGTCCCACGACTGCCCAAAAGCGCTGCTTCCCGCGCTCGCGCTAACGATCAATGACAACAACACTCCTATCGATTTCATAATTTCCCCCTTTGGTATATGTACCTGTAGTTTAAATATCACATCCCTGCGTGCTGTAAAATAGCCGTTCGAGCGAGTCGCATCGGGTCATGCAGGTCCCGAGATTGACACGGAGCCATACCCCCGGTAGGGTATCTGAAGCGTACCGAGTAAAGCAGAGTTAGGAGAGGGTCTTTGGCAAAATCCGAACGAAACCAAGGCGCAAAGCCACGGCGCGCGGGATCGGCGCAACGCGCGCATCCCGATCATACCCGGCATCTTAAGCGGCTCAGCCGCGTCAGCGGACAAATTAACGGTATCGAGCGAATGATTATCGATAAGCGCTATTGCCCAGACATCATGACACAATTGAAGGCGGCTGGCGCAGCGCTGAAAGCGATTGAAGCGGAGATTTTCCGTACGCATTTGCGTGGTTGCGTGAATCAGGCTTTTAATGCTTCTGATGAACTCGATGCCGAACGTAAAATAGAGGAAATTGTGAAGAGCGTTTTTTAAACCAGTCACTAAATAAAAATGGGGGGATATATGTTCAAAGGTTTAATTCTTGCCACGCAGGCCGTGGTGTTTTTGAATGCCAGCGCGGCCTACGCCGCCCTTACGCATGCGAAGGTCGTCGAATTGGCAGCCCATCGCATCGGCCGTATGGTCGACACCCTTGCGATCGAAGAGAATTACGTCAGCCGGATCCATAAGTTTCAACTCACCACTCTCACCAAAGTAGCGCCGACAGATCCCGCTTTCCGCGTTGTCACAAGCCAAGTGCCGCCGGCGACCGGAATCGCGCACAGCGTGGAACTGCTGATGAGCGATACCGGGAAAACGCTTAGTGACAAGGAGACGCGCGGGCAAGACAGCGCCAATGCTCCTATTTGGCAACCTACGGATCCACTCACCCTGACCGAGATAGTATTACATTTCGTAACCGACTCTAAGGAGGTTAGCATTCAGCCCTTCAAGACAGGTGCAGAGACGGTCACTATCGAACAAGTCGAGTTGGGCGGCAACAAGATCGGTCGAGTTACGATCAGCGCGATCAACAGCACAACGTTACTTGAAGTCGACATCGATCTGACCAATGCGGTGCTCGGATTTCGGCTCGTCAATCCGTAGAGGTGCAATGTGCACGGCTTTGTCCGCAAGTTGATTGTCCCTTTATGTACATTGCAGTTGGCGGTAGCCAGCTGCAACTTCAGAATAGACAAACAGCCTGGCGCTGGTGACATACGTCCATCACGAGATCTCATCAACAAAGTGTCCTTTCAGGATGTGTACAAAATCTTTCGGATGCATTGCACGGGCTGCCACGGCAGTTCGGGCGGGGTGAATTTGGAGAGCCACGCTCAAGCGAAGATGAATCTGGAGCGTATTCACAGATCCACAATCGTTGAACGGCGTATGCCTCAGTCTCCCTATCCGCCTTTGAACCAAGAGCAATTGACTTTGCTCGCAGCATGGATTGAGGCCGGCGGGCCTGAGCATCCTCTTGATGGAGGCCCCATTGAAGAACCCGAAAAGTTGCTGCCCAAGTTCGATTCTATTCAAACAATGGTCTTGCAACCGAAGTGCGTAGTTTGCCACGCGCCAGGCAAAAAGGCGGAAAACATTCCGCTGCTGACGAAGTCGGATTTGCTCAATTCGCCTTACGACTTAGTCCTTCCGGGCAATGCGGATGGCAGTGGATTGATTCTTGTGTTGGTGGAAGGTGCGCGCAAAAAAATGCCGCCGCTCGATTCAGGCATTAGCCCCCTTTCACCCGACGAAATTTCAATAATTAAGGAGTGGATCAACAATGGCGCTTTGGATTAATCTCGCATTTACACTGGCATTTGCTTTAACCTCGTTTCCGGCACGCTCCGCAATTGCGACAGCGGTTTCAGTTAATCCCGAGAAAAGTGCGGTTGAATTTCTCGCCATCGGCAGCCCAAGCGCGCTAAAAATCAAAGGCGAAGGCGGAAAGCCCGAAGGCCGCTTGCAGGTGGAAGGCGGCAACCTCAAAGGTGAACTCAAAGCCGATTTGGATCAATTCAATACCGGCATCAAACTCCGCGACCGCCACATGAAGGAAAAGTATCTCGAGACGGCGAAAGAAGGAAATAAGATTGCCGTGCTCAAACTG
>JALHOQ010000235.1 GCA_022842925.1 Bdellovibrionales bacterium | reverse complement strand
CCGCAATATCGTAGGATTGCTTTTTCCAGGGAACCTCGTATTCTCTCGAAACGGTGAGCCCCGCTGGTTCGACTACCTTGGCGCAGCCCCTACCACGCTTCAGATCCCCTTCGTCATGCTTCGTTGCTTCTCGCTCGCTTCCTTGCGGCGTACTCATGTACGCCTCAGTTCGCTCGGTCGTCGCGCCTCGCCTCGCCTCGCCTGACTCGGGTCTCTTCGCGTGGAGTCGTCAAAGCTGTTCGAACCATCGACAAAATAAAAATCCGAACCGGCGGCGCCTTGAGCGCCGCGATTGCGGTATTTCGCCGGCTCCCTTGGGTGCGCTTAAATAAAGTAGATTGTTCAAGACCGTTTTTCGTCGCACAGCCATGGTTGGTTGGCCGTTTCTTGAATTTACTCCAAAATACCAGTATTCTCCGACTCGACTAATTCAATATCTAGATAAAGAATGAGGTTGGTTCCCATATGAAATCCAAATATCTGTCACTGTTAGCCGCAATTATTTTTTTAGCGAGCTCGGGAGCTTATGCCGATTGGTTGGACTCGGATGGAATCCTTAGAAAGGATGATGGCAGGTTTAGTCTTATGAACCAATCCGATGCATTAAAATCGTGTCCTCCAGGGACCCATTTGCCCACCATTCGAGAATTGGCTAGCCTCAGCCAGGCGAGTGGAGCAAAAGGAATTTTAGAAGTGGATCCGTCGGATCCTTTTTCGACTCCGTATCGATATAAAAGAGTTTCTGCCGTCAATGCCAATGGAGCAAGGGACGAGTTCAATTTCAGCAGTGCAGACTACGTGCGCCCTTCTGGTGATTTAGGTCACAGTTCGTTCTGGTCGTCGTCCGAGAGATTAGGAGTTAGTGGTTACAGCTTCGTACTCGATGGCGCCAGTGGCGACGTTGCGTGGACTGCACCTGGCGTAATTTTCGTGGCTGTCCGGTGCGTCGCCGATCAGTAGGATAGTCGTTCCGCGGCCATGCGGCAATTTCGCCAGGTTTCACAGGAGTGTCCGAGCCAGTTCGACAACTGACCATAATTCACTACGATCATGCTTGTCTGGCCTGAGTGATTACGCGGGCCAAGCGGTTGGCCCAAGTTCGCCGGCCGAGATCGCTGGCTTTCCTGGTCAAGTCGACTTGGACAGATCCCCCACCAGTCGCTACCGACGAGTTCTAAAAACCCCGGCCCCGCCATTTTGAAGCGCCAGGCGCTACCGGCGGCGGGACGCACTTCAGCCGCCCTTCAATAGCCAATGCCTATTAGTCAGGTCGCCCCAATGCGATTTAAAGCCAATTGGCAGTTGGCGGCTTTAAAGACGAGAAGGATTCTTATTTGGACCTTCAAATTAACATTAACGGAGGCCAAGCCTTCAAAAACCAGCCCCAATTCGTCACAGCCTGACACCCGAAAACAACAATCAGCGGCACCTGATTTTCATCAATTAGAAATCACGTGGTCCTCAGCTGCTCAATTGACGGCACCGACCTTGCAGGTGTACTGAGTTTTGGAATGACTCACAAAGAAAGAGGCCTTTATGAATTCGATTTTTTCGGTCTTCGTCTTGATTACAATGTCATTGGCTGGCGCGTCGGCGTTTTCCGCAGACGTAATCGATGGCACGTGGCTTATGACACAAAGAATTTGCTCGAATTTAGAATCGCCGAAGGATGCCTTAAATAACAATGGTAGAATGGATACCTCTAATTCACTTAGTTTGCGGATCAAGACTCCAGAAGTTAAGACCTCTGCCATTCTCCCGAATGGTCAAGTCGTAATATTGAAAGGCGAGATCTTAATATCTGGTCCCGGAAGGTATGAGTTCCGCCATGAGAATGGTGTTTCTTCGGCTTCGTATGATTCGACGTTAGACCTTTTAACGATTACTTCCTCGGATTTTGGATCGGGCGGTTCATGTCCTGCAGGTGCTAGCCTGAAATCTACTTTTAAGCGTCTGAGGTGAGAATTCGTAGATCTCTGAGTACTCGCCTGGTATTCATTGGTTTGCGAGTCCATTCCTATCCTGGTCAAAATCACTTCGTTACGAGCCGTCCAACTCAGATCATTGAATTGAAGCCGAAACTACCGCTTCGGCTTCTGAACCATCACTATCGAAACATAGCGCCGATTCGCCGCTACATAAGTCAACGCTGCCCAAATTCAAAATTTAATCGTTAATTCCAGAGCGGGCTGCGATGAGACGTGAAGAAGAAGAACTGAAGCGAAAGGTCGCCGAGCAGGCGGAGGCTGAGAAGCAGCTCCACGAAGCGACAATGCACGAACCTTCACTGAAGTTCAGAGGCATGCGCAATTCGCCTGCTTTTGCTTTCAAGTGCAGATTATTGCGCCGTTGTTTGGAGAGAAATACGACCGTTTAAAGATGCTGAATGAGGCCAAAGCTTGGTATGAAACTCCTGGAAGTTGGTCCCAGTTCGGATTCAAAATGGTCGCTGTTCGAGCCGTGAAAGCGCGCGCCAAAAAGCGAATTCGTCGTAAGTTTTAGAGGTTCCTCCATTGCTCCTGCATGGCACAAGTGACCTGTCACTGTATCGAAGACTTCGCAACAGCTAGCTGGGAACCCGCGCCGGGTACGCAATAACCATCACTGCTTTCAGCGTCTAGCGGCGCCTTTTCCGTAGCCCCAGTCCTTACGCTCTTCACGCAGCTCTTCTATCTCTCGTAGAAAACGGTCTCGCCCACTCCGTCTCTCACTCTTGCGCATGGCCTCGAGCGTCTCTTGAATAATCTCAACCCAACCCTCGCGCGTGTAGCGCAGGCGTGAACTGGCGGCTTGGCCCGCCCGAGGCCTGGGCACATGCTTCTTGTTTACAGCCTGAAAACCGTCAAGGAACGATTTCCATCTAAGGTCCGTACCCGCCAACAGCTGGTTACGGATTTTTGTTAATTTGTCGCATTCGCCACCCCGTGATACGCACGCCTCATGGGCGATTTGCGCATTGGTCACCCTTCGGGCGTAATCGTCGAACGCATTCAGAGACGCTTTAAGCTCAGATTGAACTAATAGGTCTTTCCATTCGGTAGATACATTTTTTTCCGTGCAAACATTGGTGAGCTTGGTGGCACCATCGAGGCGTTCGGAGTTTTGCACTAAAGCATTTTCCCGGTAGATTTTTACAGACTGCGTGTTCGACTTTCCCAAGAACTCGAGGGGAGCCCCATCCTTCACACTCCAATACTCAGTTTCATGATCCGAAAGGCGGCGAATCAGGGTTTCGTCCTTGTCCCGTAACAACTTTCTTCCCCCATGTATCAACACCAGGTGGGTCCGATCAGAAGTCACGATTCGATCTCGTGAATCTGAGCCCGTTTTAAAACTCAACGCTTGCAGGCTGGCCAGCGGCAGGCTGCCTTCGAACGAGTCGGCATTGACCAGGTACTGCAAGCCATAGCCCTTTTCCCCAAGCTTCCACAGAAACTCGAAGGACGACGTATGGGCATACAGCTCTTTTCCACCCGTATCGCCAAACCAGTCGCAATCACGTTTGAACGCGAGATGTGAGGCGGATAACTGGGCGAGCTTGGCATAGAGTTCGATATCTTGAAGCTCTATCGCCATCACCGTGGTCACCGCCGCATAACGGTCGAGCGAAACACCGAGCGCTACAAGTCCCTCGAGAAGCACAATCGCCTGTTGTCGATATTTCAATCCCGCCGCTTGATAAGCGAGCCAGGCACTGCGATGAACGAAGGCCTTTCCGCCTTCAAACTTGGCGGCTTTGGGTGTGCCTGCCACCAATACCGGTTCATCCACGAACGCAATTAAATCGTTGGCAGGGTTGGCATCGTTTAAACTGTCCTCAAAGCGAGTGGCCAATTGACTGAACTTTTCGGCGGACACCTTGTCACGCAGGATATCCATGGATCGCACGAGCTCCGGCAGCTCTTTCATGATCTCAACAAACTGAATAGCTTCCGGGTCGCCGCCACCGCTGACACTTGGACCTGCAAAAGCCGGCACGGCCACCAACATCCATAAAATAAGGTATTTCATAAACAAGGCTCCCTCTCGATGTGAGAGTCTATAACTCCGGCTGACCTCGAGTGCTATATTTTTAAAATAAATTATCTCTATTGTTTGTTTATTTTAAATAAAGTATCAAACCGGCATGCATAGGGTTTTTCGATTTGATAGTTACAAAGACTTTCTCTTTGATTTGGTATCAGGAGAACGCGGCTACCGAGGGCTTCGAACCGAGTTGGCCAAAGCGATGGGCTGTCAGGCGGCTTATCTCACTCAGGTCCTTAAGGCAAAAGCCGACCTGACCGAGGTGCACGGATTAAGGCTCGCCAAATACCTGAAGTTTTCCAGAATGGAAGCCGAGTATTTTCTGTTACTTATTCGCGAAGCAAAGGCCTCTTCGCCCGACCTCAAAAACTATCTCAAAGAAGATAGAGAGAGATTACGGGGCGAGGCGCAGGATTTAAAACACCGGTCGGATTCGAAAACCATAGCGGAGAATGAAACCTTCATCACGAGATACTTTGTCGATTGGGTACCCTCTACTCTCCACGTCGCGACAAGTTCCGAAAATTACCAAACTGTCAAAGCCCTGGCGCAGCGGTTCAACTTGCCGACAGAGCGAGTCGCCGCGGAACTGGATTGGCTGGAGGAGCAGGGGCTGGTGCAAAAGATAGGTTCTCAGCGGTGGCGCTTTTCAGGAACTTCCATCCATCTTCCAAGCGCCTCTCCTCTCGATTTCATTCATCAGATCTCTCGAAGGTGTCAGGCGATCGAATCCATTCAGCGGAAAAAGCATCGATCCGATATTC
>JALHOQ010000234.1 GCA_022842925.1 Bdellovibrionales bacterium | reverse complement strand
TTTATGTCGAAAAAAATGAATTGGCTCACTAGCCTCGCCGGCCTGGGTTTCCTTCTGGGCCTTGTCTTCTTTTTCGCGCACCGGCCGGTCACATTTCAATCTCTTGAATCTGTGACTGAGTCCGGTGCGCCCGTCTTTAATCAGGTTCAATTTTTACCTGGCACGACAAAAGACATCTGGATTATGCGCCAAAGTCATAGCGGGCCCGACACCAAAAAGAACAGTTGGGACAGGCTCGCTATTGTGGTGGATAAAAATAGTCATAATGCCAAATTTTATCAGCTTAAGAGCGGAGAATTGGCGGCCGATCTAGATCAGGCCGTGCCGTTAAAAGCCAGGTGCTATGCCTGTCATTCCAACGGGCCGCGGGCGGTTCGTCCGACTTCGGGCCTTGGCTTAGCCGATTGGCTAACCGTAGCAGTGATGAATTTAAGAATTAAGTCGTACGGCAGATTGCAAAGCGAGGCCGGCGTGGACCTGGCAGGCGGAGTCCATTTTAAGTCGCCTCTCGGGCTTTTGCAAAGTCCGCTGAACCTATCCTCATGTACAAAATGTCATAGTGAAACCGGAATCCGTGCCGCGCTGACCTTCGAGCATCTCGGAACGATTAAATTCCTCACCCAGAAAGGGCAGATGCCGCCGTTTCCATTTCAATTAAGCGAAGCTGAGCGGGCGCAGATCGAACGGCTCACCTTGTAGCTATGCTCGTGTCTCAAAAGACATTGTGCTAAGGTCACTGAATGACCACAACCATAAATCTAATCGTGGCCCTTGTTGGAGTTCTTCACATCGTATTCGCGTACATGGAGATGGTGTTGTGGACAAAACCGTTCGGCCTAAAGGCTTTTCGCCAATCAAAGGAGCAGGCCCGCGCTTCGGCCAAGCTGGCGCAGAATCAGGGGTTGTATAATCTCTTTCTCGCCGCTGGATTGTTGTGGAGCTTGCTCCATCCGGCGCCCGATGTGGGCGTGCAGCTGCAGATTTTCTTTTTGGGCTGTGTGGTCGTTGCTGGTCTTTTTGGTGGGTGGACGGTCAGTAAGAATATCGCTCTGATTCAAGCGCTGCCTGCGGCAATCGGATTGGGGCTGATCGCGCTAATGTAAAGCGGCGTCTATCCAGACGCGTTTGGCCAGGTGCCGATTTCAGCTCCTGGCGCATTTTCTGATTTTAAAGATTATGTTTCTTGAATTAAAGCGCCGTGGCGCGGGCAAGTTCTTAGACTACGCGAACGTTGCTGGCTTGCGGGCCTTTTTTGCCTTGGACGACTTCAAATTCAACTTTGTCGCCTTCATTCAGCTGGGTTCCGCCGGTGTCATTGGCGTGAACGAAGACATCCTTGCCACCATTGTCCGGAGTGATAAATCCAAAACCCTTACCTGCGTTGAAAAACTTTACTTTGCCTGTTTGCATATGCTCCTACCTTAAAAATGGCATGGTTCGTTTCGATTAGGCCTATTGTTAACCGTGTTTTAAAAAAAACCAAGCACTTCCCTCTTGCGGTTGCGGAGCAGGGCATCGCGCGGAGCACCAACAGGAGGCGTTGACATTGGATTCCTAAACTTCTTACAGAAAAAGGCTGAATTTCAACCTTAAGGGTCAGAGATTGAAGGTTGCCCCGCGCCTATCCAGGCTAGCGACCGTCGGCACGGTGCGTATGTGGATAACTGGGTCGCGCCTTTCGGAGAGCGCGCACAAAGTCGAAATTCGGAAAACTGCCTTTACGGTCGTCCGAGGCTTTCCCATTTACTTTTGATCCTCGGCAATTTTCGCCTGCACTTTGGGGTGAAAGGCGCTGACTTCGACGCCATTCGCGACGAAACGCGCTTGTGAGCGGACGGAGTCATAGACCATATTGCTAAAATCGAACACGAATTTGCCGATGCGCTTGGCGCTTTGCGAGTCATAGGCCAGATTGACGCGAAAGGCGGAAGCCTGTTTCTCTTTGTCCGCAACTACGAGTGGGTTTGTGTCCCCTTTGCTTGCTTCCGGCGTATAGACGAGCAGGAGCTTGGCCATCATATCTTGGGCTTGGTCGATAAACTTATTGAAAACCGTCTTGTCGGGATTCTGGCAATCGACTGTGATACCGCTCGAGACCTTAAGGCGATTGACCAGGTTTTGCATCGTAGCACCCACCTCAGCCGTGACCTGCTTGAATGTCCCAGTGAAACCGGCGAGAGCTTTAATCTGCTCGATTGTCGACTCGGCATCCAGAGTCAGTTTGACCGTGTCTTTGTACTTGTACGGAAAAATTAATTCCACATTGGGCAGAAACAGCCCCTCTTCGCTCATCAAGCTTTTCGCTACTCCGGGCTCTTGGCTCAATGGGACGCGATACAATATACTCAGTTCGTTTACGTCCATGATGGAATTGCATTTTCCATCCGAAGACTCGATCGAATACTGAATCAGGGTCGCATTCGGATCAATAGGAACGGCTGAGATCTTTTGCCCCGATTCAAATCCGAGCACTTTCAGATCCACGCCACAGACGGGCGCCGGCCCTTTGATTTCGGCTTGGCGAGTGGTTTTGTTCATGCGCAGCTTCTGGTTGGCCACCAAAAGCTCGAGGTCCGATGGCGTCGCAAGACGAAAACGAAAACCGTAAACCGAATATTCGATACCGGACTTTTCGTCTTTGGTCACAGTGTGAGTAAAGCCCGCGAAGTCGACATACTTTTTGAGTTTTGAATCGTAGTAGCGACCCGATTCCAGATAGTACATGGTGGGCATCACGTAGAAGTCGTTTGGCTGATCCGAACCTTGGGCGAGTAGAATCCCGCCCAGGTTGTATTGCTCACCGTTATAGATCGAAGCGAGGGCTTTGCCTTCAGCCACCTGTGAGAGGACGAGAAGAAAGGCCAATAGGGCTTTCATTACTGGCCTCCGTTCAAACACTGAGTGTGAATCGGCAATGGGCTGACTCCGAGGAGCTTGCTAATCGACTCGGTGCCGATCTGCTTATCAAAATTCGCTTGGGCACAAGCGATCAGCGGATCTTTCTCGTAATGGTCTTGAACCGTACGCCCATTGAGTCCTAAGGCATAAACGGGCACGGTAAACGTGCGGCGCGCGCGAAGGGCTCGTTTTGAGGCAGTAATGAGGTTGAACTTAGATTTGATCTCTCCACTTTTACCGTCTTCCGGTCTAAGTGTCGCATCCATGGTCTCGTTCACCATTCGCAAAAAGCCAGAGGCCACAAACAGATAAACTAGTTCCGCTTTCACATAAGTTTCAAGGCCGATTGGTTTTCCGCATTGACCTTTGTCATTGCAGGTTTCAACCATAATGGGATTACCGTCTTGATCTTTGCTTCGAATCTGCGACAGATCGAGAATAAACACCCCGCTCAGATCGCCACCTTTAAAAAAGGACACCAACTTCTCAACACATGATTTAGTCTTTTGCTCCATCAATCCGCCGACAATGGCCCCGGGGATCCCCGCGGCCGCGTAACCAATCAGCATGGCGCCCCCGTCCCCTTTCTTCGAGACTTCGCTACATTCCGTTTTCATAAACGAAAAGAACTGCGCGACCATTTCGGCGCGAATTTGAATCGAGCCATTCATATTGGCGATCACACCATCAAGCACAAAGCCGATTGTGCCCACTTCACTTCGACCAGACGAGATCAGCTTTCTGCGGGCTCGCGAGACGGCTCCCGGTTCAGTTGCGTCGTTGTAATAGGTCAGCCTGGGCTTTTCGATCGAGCTGTCCCAGCTGTCACTAGACGAACGTGAGCGAGCCGTGGCCAGGTATTCATAGGATTCCGCGGTATCCAATCCGATCTCAGTCGACTTTTCGCTTGATTCAGAATGGACCGGGCGAAAATTGGCGATCTTGACCTCGGCCGCCACAAGAGAGACTTCGTTTATAGTCTTCGGGCGGATATGATCGGAGATCTGTGCTCCACCTTTCATATTGATTTTTTCTTCCAAGGCCTTGCAATCCACTGAACTCCTGGCGAATTCAAAAATTTTGGCGCGCAGCAGCTCCACATCCTGAGGGCTAATGGCGGGATCAGCCGAGAAAGAAAACGAGTTGACGAGTCCGACACCCGTCCCAGCCTTGACTCGGACACGGTTGACTTGGTGATCAATATCTCCCGACGCCGTTAGGCTTCCCGGGAAGTATTGCCAGACTTTGCAATTGTCCAAGGCCGGGTAAGCGCGAATTACGACCGCGCGATCGCGGCTTTCAATTTGTACGCGCTTGTTTTCGCTCAAATCCAAATCCGCAAAGGCCGTTGGCCCAACGGCCATGAGAGCCGCGACCATCCATAGTTTTTTAATTCCATTTGTCATTTTAGATCTCCTTTCAAAAAGACGCTTGGGCCTAGAGCAAGTCGGGTGCCGTGGCCCGGGGCGTTTTAAACCGCAACGGAGCTATATCGTCTCCGATTCAGGATTGATTTGTCTGAGGCTTAGGATTTTGCAGCTGTCTCGGGGGATAGGAGCGCTTTTCAGGTTTGGCACGCCTTTGCAAAGTCACCCGGCAGGAAAGGACCCTTTATGACATTTAAAAATCTGACTGTTCTGTTAATGGCTGGATGGACCGTAGGCGCCAGCGCTCACCCCCTTAAGGATTCCATAAGAAGTCTCGGCAAGGTGGCAGATGAGTTGGCGCAAACGCGATCACCAAACCCCACCGTTAAGGCCAAGGCCAAGCATCTGAGTCAACAGGTCGAAAACATTTGGTTAGAGGCGTTGTTGGCTCCCGTTGAAATATCAGACGAAAAATTGACCCGACTCGGAGTCTCGTTAAAAGCTGATGAACATGGCACCGGCGCCTATAA
>JALHOQ010000233.1 GCA_022842925.1 Bdellovibrionales bacterium | reverse complement strand
GCTTCGGATTCCGGAGTGATGTAGGCCGGTTTTGTAATCAGTTGATCCAGGTATTCCCCGATGTTCGCCACCGCGAAAGAGTGTGGGAAAAATTCAAACATCGGCTCGTCGTTCGGTGAGTCGCCAACAAACGCGCAGAACTTTTTCATTTCGGCGGGTGAGTATCCAAACTCCTTCTCCAGGTACACTTTGCAAGTCGAGACTTTGTTGTGTTTTCCGAACCAGCCGTTGACGTGGATGTTGGAGACTTTCGCTTGCGCGCCATGGGAGCGGAAAATTTCTACAATTCTCTTGATCTCATCTTCGCCGAGCGGTTTAACGTCTTCGCGAAAATCAATCGCGAGGTCATAGAGGCGGCAGAACTGATCGGAGGCGATATCGGCGCCGCGGACTTTGCCGAGGATTTCTTTTTGAATTGTTCGCAGCTTCTTGCGATCTTCGGTCCGGTCTTCTTTTGAGCGGGCGAAGTGTCGGCGCATCTGGGTGCCGTCGAAGCGGAAATAAAAGGCACCGTTCTCTCCGACCACTCCGTGTACGGGCCAAAGTCGAGCAATCAGTTCACACCACCCGGCCGGACGTCCAGTAACCGGAATGACGAAAATCCCGGACTCGGTTAAGCGGCTAATTCGGTCGTAACTGCGCGATGGTAGGCGCCCATTGTCGGTTAGGGTCCCGTCGATGTCGGTGAGAAGCACGCGAACTGAGCCATCCTGGAACTCTTGTAGGGCCTTCAAGCCCGCTCCTCGGACCCGAGACAGAAGCATTGAGTCAATAGAAAAGGATTGAAAGATAGGCGCAATGAGTCCATTTCTTAAACCATATGTCCAAAGCCACAGGTAAGAAATTAGTTATCGTCGAGTCCCCGACCAAAGCCAAGACAATCCGCAAGTTCCTCGGCAAAGAGTACACAGTGGAATCGTGCATGGGTCATGTTCGCGATCTGCCGCAATCCGCGAAGGACGTGCCGGAGAAATACAAAAAAGAGAAGTGGGCGAATCTCGGCGTGAACGTCGATGATGAATTTACTCCTATATATTGTGTGCCCAAAACTAAAACTCGCATCGTGAAAACCCTGAAAGAGAAATTGGCTGAGGCCGAGGAACTCATTCTGGCGACGGACGAAGACCGCGAAGGAGAAAGCATTTCGTGGCATCTGACCGAAGTTCTTAAGCCCCGCGTACCGGTAAAGCGAATGGTGTTCCATGAGATCACCAAAGAGGCGATTCAAGACGCTTTAAAGAAATTCCGCACGATCGACGAACATCTTGTTCGCGCGCAAGAGGCGCGCCGCATTTTGGATCGTCTCGTCGGATACTCGATCTCCCCTCTGCTATGGAAAAAAGTCACCTATGGATTATCTGCCGGCCGCGTGCAATCGGTGGCGGTGCGGTTGATTTCCGAGCGGGAACATGAGCGCCTGCGTTTCCGTCGCGCTAAGTATTGGAGTCTGACCGCCGATAACCAAAAAGATGGCTCACAGTTTGAGAGTCGATCCTTCACGTTGAAGGGCATGCGGGTCGCCACCGGTAAAGATTTTGAGAGCGAAACAGGACAGCTTTCGACTGAGAAGAAAAACCAAATCGTTTGGCTGAAGGAAGACGAGGCCAAGCAGTGGACAGAGACGCTTAAAGGCAAAGAGTGGGTTGTCGACGAAGTGGAAGAGAAACCGCTGTCGCGCAAGCCTGCGCCTCCCTTTATCACCTCGACCTTGCAGCAGGAGTCCAACCGCAAACTCGGATTCTCCTCGCGCGAAACCATGGAATTGGCGCAGAAGCTGTACGAACGCGGATTTATCACCTATATGCGTACCGATTCGCCAAACCTTTCGACCCAGGCCATCGCCGCCTCCCGGGAAGCGATTCAAAAGTTGTACGGCAAAGACTATCTTCCGGCCGAGCCCCGCGAGTATTCAGGCAAGAAATCAAAGGGCGCGCAGGAAGCGCACGAAGCCATTCGTCCCGCTGGGACTGCGTTTCAGCATCCTGAGGAGACCGGACTTAGCGGTGGTCTCATCCGACTTTATGAATTGATTTGGAAGCGAACCGTGGCCAGCCAGATGAAGAATTCCGAGCAGAAGCAGGTCAGCGTGAAGTTCAAAGTCGGCGACGCCGTCTTTTCTTCTAGCGGTTTGACCGTGGAATTTCCGGGCTTTTTAAAGGTCTATGTTGAAGATCAAGAAGAAGATGCGGCGGACGAGAAGGAAATTCGTCTGCCGAAGCTGAAGACTGGCGATAAGGTCGAATGCGTTAAGATCAGCAGCAACGAGCACGAAACCAAACCACCGGCACGCTTCACGGAAGCGAGTCTGGTTCAGACAATGGAGAGAGAAGGCATCGGCCGTCCCTCGACCTACGCCACTATTATTGGAACCATTCAAGACCGCGGCTACGTGCGCAAGGTCGGCAATGCCCTGGTGCCGACGTTTACGGCTTTGGTCGTTTCGAAGCTCTTGAAAAACCATCTGCCTGACTTTGTCGACTTAGGTTTTACTAGTGAAATGGAGCGCAAGCTCGATGAAATCGCCGAAGGCGATATGGACTTGGTCAAGTACCTCGGCTCTGTTTACTTCGGATCAAAGGGCTTAAAAGCGCAGATTGAAACCCAAGAGAAGAGCATCAATGCGGACGAGTCGCGTTCGATCGAACTCGAAGGGTTAAAGAATTTAAGCTTTCGCATTGGCAAGTACGGCGCCTACGTATGCCGCGAGGAAGGCGAGAAGGAAATCTGCGCCTCACTTCCAGAGACGCAGGTTCCTGGCGATATGACCGCCGATGTCGCCAATAAATTGATCGATCAGAAAATCAACGGCACCGATGCGCTCGGTAAGGATCCGAAGACCGGTCTTCCGGTTTATGTATTGGCCGGCCGCTACGGACCTTATGTGCAGCTCGGCGATAATGATTCCGACCAACTCAAGCGCATGGCCATTCCGCCCACACTGCCGCCTGAAACCGTTAAACTCGACCAAGCTCTGTCCCTTCTGGAACTTCCCAAAACCTTGGGACCACATCCGGACAGTGGCAAAGATATAAAAAAAGGTCTCGGCCGCTTCGGTCCCTATGTGGTCCATGAGGGTGACTATCGTTCGATACCGAAGACCGAGAATATTTTCGCGGTGGATTTGCAGCGGGCGTTGGAATTATTTGCGCAGCCCAAGCGGATGCGTGGTCGTTCGGCACCGCTCAGAGATCTTGGCATTTTTCCCGATACACAGGAGCCCGTGCACGTCCACACTGGGAAGTACGGTCCCTATATTAAGGTTGGCGCTAAGAATATTTCGCTGACCGACGATATGAAGATCGAAGAGCTGACTTTGGACGCCGTGCTGCCGTTGATCCGCGATAAGCTAGTCAGCGGCAAAAAAGGCGGCGGGGCCAAAAAGCCGGGTGGCAAGGCCACCAAAGCGGCGAAGGCCAAGCCCGTAGCTGCCGCCCCAGCCAAGCCGCCGGTCAAAACAGTTACAAAGAAGGCCGTAAAAACAGCCGCCCCTTGACATGCCGCATTGCATGGGCCATGGAAGAGGCCAGGCGAGGGGTGAATGTCGCAAGGCCAGCACAGCACGCAATTGGAGCTGCCGTTATCTCGGCAAAAAGAGCCCGACCGCAATTTCGAGCGGGGTGGGCGCAGCTTTTATTTTTTCGACTTCGATGACAATATCGCCTTTCTGACCACTCCGATCTACGTCTTTCATCGTGAAACTGCCCGCGAGGTCCAGATCAGCAGTCGCGAGTTCGCTCAACACAGTCAGTTTATCGGCCGGACCGGGCCGTTCGCCGACTATGTAGTAAATCCCGACGACGCCGGTTCATTTCGCAATTTTCGTGATCGCGATCTCAGTTGGCTTGAGCGCTTAGTCGGCCGCCGCCAGGTTTTCGAACAAGATCTGGCCGCCGCGCTCGGCGCACCGGACTTGCATTGGAAAGGTCCATCGTGGAACTGCTTCTACCATGCCGTATTCAATCAAAGGCCGGTGGCGTTGATCACGGCACGGGGCCACCACCCCAGCACCATGAGGCAAGGTATACGGCTCTGGGTCGAGGAAGGGCACCTTCCATGTGAGCCCAATTATCTGGCACTGTATCCAGTCAGCCATCCCGAGGTTAAAAAGAGTTTAGGCTTACCCACCAGTCACTCCATTCCCCATCTCAAGCAAAAAGCTTTAAGAACCGCCGTGGATGAGGCCAAGCGTGTTTATGGCAACAATCCCCACCATCGATTTGGAATGTCGGATGATGACCCCCGCAACATTGAATGGATCATCCAGGAGATGAAAGAATTGAAACGTGAAAATCCCTCAATGTCGTTTTTTATTATCCAGACACATGGCGAGCAAGCGACCAAGCATGAGGTTTTCCGCGACCATGTCGAGGACGAACTGTTGCAACTTGAGGCGCAAATGACCCTGTTTGACGAATAACGCAGGATCGCGGTCTAGTTTTTTTCGTTCAAAAATGAGAAAATCCTGAGTGTAGGTCAGTTTGCTATGAGGATATGCCGAATAGAAATCAGACTTTCTTAAGCTGAGGACAACTTAATATGCGCAACTTTCTTGTCTCCCTCTTGCTCCTTCTTCCCGCCGTATCCGTAGAGGCCCAGTTCACGCGTTCGAATTCTCTCGAGCTCGGCTGCGTGCACCTCTACCCGGTTCAGATGAAGTATCTGGAAAAGCATGTGAACTATTCCAAGATGCAAAAGAATCTGGAGGCTCGCACGGTTGAGCAGTTTGTCAAACGACTCGACGGCTCGAAGCTCTACCTTCTTGATAAGGACGTGAAAGACGTCGAGAAGATGATGGCGAATATTTTCGAGAAAGTGCGCAACA
>JALHOQ010000232.1 GCA_022842925.1 Bdellovibrionales bacterium | reverse complement strand
AAGGACATGATAGTGGGCTTCATCCCGTCAAAATACTCGGTCTCATGGATAAACGGCACCGGGCAGTTTTCAAAAACCTCTGCCTTGATGCGGGCTACGGATTTCCAATCGAGGTTCTTTGATCTTGGAACTTTGAGCCACTGGGTCTCATGCCGAGCCCCAGTCGCAATGTCTACTTTGTATAGAGGATGAGTGAATGCCGCATCCCTGTACCACTATTGTGAGTGAATTCCCCGCGGAGGTATCAGGGAATCGATGGTCATTCCAAACAAAACGCGCGCCGCAGGCTGCTCGCGCCAGCGAGCCAACAAACAAAATGGAGAAACTGGGGAGCCAGAAAAGGCGACCAGAGGTCGCCTTTCGAAATGGTGGCCTCTCCGAGACTCGAACTCGGACACCCTTACGGGCACTGGATTTTGAATCCAGCGCGTCTACCAATTCCACCAAGAGGCCAATTAAAGACAAAATATAAGAGAGCGAGACCATATAGGAGAGCCGCCGCCGACTCAAGCCCTGGCCGCTTGTGGCAGCGACCGCCTAAACCTTTACCTTTTTTCACGAACTGTCGGCCTCCTCGACACAAAAGCGCTACAGCCGGTCCAGCACGTCACCCCCGCGCCGCTCATCGGCACCTCTAAAATAACCTAAAATTCATGGACTTAACCCTCCAATGGCCACTTTGGCCCCGGCTCGGCACATGGCTTGCTGAAAGGCTTACAGCGTTACGAAGGATCGTAATTTAAAAACTCTTAATCAGAGGGAGTAGAACATGAAGTTCAATAACCTGGTCGCCCTTATCGCGATCACCGCATTCACCGTACAAGTGAACGCGCAAGCCGACGGCACCTTACGCCGTTTCGCCCAAAACGACACTCAAGTGACCACCGTCACGACTGAGGTCAACACCGCCACCGTAGCTCCGCAAAGCGTGCAGCAGTCGGCCCCGCAGGCCGTACAGCAGCCCGCCACTGTGGTTGAAGCCGCTCCTCTTGTGGAGTCGAAGGCTGAACAGCTGCGCAAAGCTCGTCAGAACGCCGAGGTCAACACGGAACAAAAAATCGTGGAGAAGCTCGAAGAATCGCGTCTGAAAGAAGAGCAACAGCGCGCCGATCGTTTATTCGGCACCAAGCTCGACGCCACTGCTCAGCAACAGCTGAACGAAGCGATGAACGCTCCCGCCCAAAAAGTGGAACTCGTTCCGGCTGAAAAGCCCCTCGTGCAGCCGACACAGGTGACGATCGAAAAGGTTGAAATTATTCAACCCGCTCCAGCTCCACTTGCTCCTCCTGAAATCAAGTCGGTTCAGGAAGAAGCTCCCGCTCCCGTCGCCGCTCCTAAGGCTGCGGCTTCGCTCTCGGTTCAGGCCGAAGACGTAGAGGCGGAAGAAGAGGAGTCACAGAAGTTTTATGTGAATGCCTCGCTCGGCGCCGTCAGCTATGACGCTTCGAATGTGAAGGGCAATTTCGGCGGCGGTGTCGCGGTCGGAATGCTCGTCAACGAGCGCACCAGCATGGAACTCGGCTTCCTGTACTCGAACCACTTCATCGATACTTTTTGGGAATCCCCGCTGTATCGTGAGATGGATCAGTACGATATCAGCCTGTCGGGTAAGTACAATTTCTTGACCGGCCGAATCCGTCCCTACGTGGGCGCCGGTGCCGCTTACATTATCCGCAACTACCAACAACGTATCTGGACGCAGAATATCAACGGCCAGATCGTATCGGTGGCTGGACCGAACGAAGATCAAACCGACTCCATCAACTTCGTCTTGATGGCCGGCGCGGACTTCCAGATCTCGGACAACCTCTCGATCGGCGCGGGTGTGGATTACAACACCAACGTCATGAATCGCAGCGAGTTGAATTTCCAGAACTACGCTCTGCCCGAAGGTACCAAGGCTCTTGAAGAAATCGATTTCTTCACGACCAAGGTCACCGCCAAGATGACGTTCTAATATTCGAAAAAACTGTTGGGGGCCGCCCGTTTCGCGGCTCTCATTCCCTCAAGTGTTTCCCTCTGTAAAAGCCGGGTTTGTCGAAACCCGGCTTTTTTGTTTGTCGCGTCCGCACAGCTCCTGTAAAAATAAGTCTATGTTCGCTTGGATCGCCGCGCTCCTCTGTCTCTCCCTAACTGCCGCCGAAATCAAATCCACTGGAGTGGGTTTTGTGAAAGGGATGGCCGTCACCAGCCGCGAGGTCCAGATTCAGAATCTGCTCGAAACCGCCCTCTACAGCAAAGAACCCAAAAGCCAGCTGCGCCTTCTGCCGCTCGATTCAAAGGCCTTTGCCAAGGTCGTGCAGGATTCACTGCTCGAAACTGCCATCGCGCTTGAGGCCGATAGCTTCAATGTCGTCCAAGTGACGGCCGAGGAAGTGGCCGCAGCCGAAAAGAGGGCCCTAGCCCAGGTCCGCGATGCCGTGGCCTGGAAAGGGCTTAAAGTGACCCACAAGGAATTGGTGCGGGGGTTAACCCGCAAACTACAGGCGAAAAAGTTCGTGCAGTTTCGGGCGCAGTCCTCGGTTCTGCCGGTAACGGACGCCGAAGCTCAAAAATATTTCAACGAAAACCGCTTGAAATTTGGGGACCTTCCGTACGAAAACTTCAAGGAAAATATTAAAAGCTATTTGGGCCGAACCCAGGTCGACCGTCGACTCAAAGATTGGTACGAGGTTTTGCTTAATAAATATCAGGTGAAGAATCTGATCGCCGAAATTTAAGGCGCCAAGTTGGAGATCATGTTTTGGAAGATTCAGGTGAAATAGAGGTTTTAACCCTCCGTCATCTGCCGCACCTCGTGGCAATCATGGAGTCCGTATATCAGCGAACCACCACCCCGATTGGCGGCATTTGGACCCGGGACATTCTTAAGCAAGAGCTTGAGATCGGGCAGGGGGTCGGGCTAGTCGAAGAAAAGTTCGGCGTGGCGGCCTTTATTTTGTTTCGCTTATACGACCAACATCGCGAAATCACAGTACTTGCCACGCATCCCGACCGCCAACGCAAGGGCAATATGAAGCACCTTCTGTCTTATATGTTGGAGCGGCGCAGCCCAAGTGAGCGGATATGGTTGGAAGTCCACGCCCAGAACCACCCGGCCCTCGATCTTTATGGCCAGCTGGGCTTTATTAAAGTGGGGCAAAGACCAAAATATTATCGAGATGGCGGCGACGCTGTGCTATTGACCCTCGGATAAGTTCTAGACAAGCCCACAAAAACATTGATAAATACCTGACTTCAATGAGGGCGCAGAGCCCTCTTTTTTTTGGGTATAACGGGAGATCGGTTGCTTTCGCCCTTGCAGATGGAACAAATCCGCCAGTTCGCGGAAGAAGTCGCATTACGCGAAGGGTGTCGCCTATACGATCTCGAATTTGTCGATGGCGGTGGACGAACCTTAAGAGTCTACATCGACAAAGCCCCCGGCGGAGTCAGCATCGATGACTGCGCCAATGTCTCCCGGGGCCTGAACCTGCGTCTGGATGTCGAAGACATCATTCCGGGCGGCCGCTACGAGCTGGAGGTTTCGTCTCCAGGCCTCGACCGCAAGCTGACACAGCTGTGGCACTATGAGGGCGCGGTGGGACGCAACGTGCAGGTGCGTTTCCGTGAAGAGACGGGAGCCATGCGGACTTCGGAAGGGCGTTTGAGCGCCGTGGAAGGGACGCAGTTGAAGTTTGAGAATAACAAAGGGCCGTTCGCGGTGGAATTCGCGAGTGTGGAAAAGGCCCGGATTTTATTGGGTGATGAATTTGCTAAAAAGCCGGCTCCCGGCAAAAAGAAGAGGTAAGTGGTCATGGCAGAAAATATGTTTTCCGATTTAGGGCGCTTGATCGAACAGCTCGGTAAGGACAAGGGAATTGACCGCGCTGTCGTGATCGAAGCCATCGAGCAAGGCATGGAACTCGCCGCTCGTAAGAAGTACGGGACCTATCGGGAAATCGAAGCCAAGTATAATGAAGAGGCCGGCGAAGTTGAACTCTACGAATTCAAAGAAGTAGTAAAAGACGAAGACTTTATTGACGAAGAAGTCGAGATCAAGCTGACAGAAGCTCTGGAGCTCGATCCCGAAGCTCAGCTCGCCGATTCGATCGGCCGCAAACTGGAATCGGGCGACCTGGGCCGTATCGCCGCGCAGACCGCTAAACAAATTATTATGCAGAAAGTGCGCGAAGCCGAGCGCGACATTATATTTGCCGAATTCGAACAGCGTAAAGGCGAAGTCGCCTCGGGTATCGCCCGCCGGGTGGAGAGAGGCGCGATCGTGGTCGACCTGGGCCGCACGGAAGCCTACATTCCGCCGCGCGAGCAGATTCCGGGCGAAGTCTACAAACCGGGTGATCGAATTCAGGGGTATATTTCCGATGTGCGCGCCACAACTCGCGGCCCGCAGATCATTATGTCGCGCGCCGATGAGCGCTATTTGATGAAGCTTTTTGAAGTGGAAGTTCCAGAAATTTATGACGGCATCGTCGAAATCGTGGCCGCCGCGCGTGAGCCGGGCGCCCGGGCTAAAATCGCCGTGCGATCGAAAGACGCCGCGGTCGATCCGGTCGGCGCCTGCGTGGGCATGAAGGGTTCACGGGTGCAAACCATCGTGCAGGAACTGCGCGGAGAAAAAATTGATATCGTAAACTACGACGAAGATTCCGCGCGTTTTGTGTGTAACGCTCTGGCCCCGGCCGAAATCTCGAAGGTGTTCCTCGATGAGGGCAACAGAGAAATGGAAGTCATCGTGCCGGACAATCAGTTGAGCCTGGCGATCGGCAAAAAAGGCCAGAACGTGAGACTTGCGGCCAAACTCACGGGTTACAAGCTCGACATCATGTCCGAGTCGAATATGGCGCAAAAGACCGCGCAGGCCATTA
>JALHOQ010000231.1 GCA_022842925.1 Bdellovibrionales bacterium | reverse complement strand
GCCCTTAAAAAAGTCGACGGGCACCTTTACGACTCAAAACTGGACAAACGTGAAGCCGCCGAGTGGCGACGCGAAATTCGTCACCTGTCCCTGGTAGGCGCGCGCCACGCACATCTGAATTCGGTCTTGGTAGACGTAGAAACGCAGATCGAATTTCCAGTTGTTCAAGACGCTGCGCTCGTCATCGGTGGGAACCTTCTGCGCCGGTTGGAACTTTTGAATGAGAATATCCTCGAGCATGAGGCGCTCGAAAACTTTGCGCGAAACACTTTCGCCACGATAAACGGATTTGCCGCCGTGTGAACGTTTTGGTTTAAAAAACAGCGATTTTCGCTGTTCCCAAATCTCGTCAAGCGAACTGAACTGGGATTTTTCGAAGGTCGGAATGAGCACCTGAGAGATGGCCTCCCGATCTTCTTGCGTGCCGCCGATCTTGCTCCAAAATGAATCACTTCCGAACTGAATCAAGCGCTCCTTATCGGCCAGAAGCCAGTATTCATGGGGATTCGGGGTGACGCAGGCGCGGCCCTGAAGATGCGCTTCCTTAAGAGCGGCGGAGCTTTCGGACTCCAGATAGAAATCTGTCGAGCGGTTGTAAATCACATCCGCCCCTTGAATATCGCTGGTTTCAACGATCTCGGCGTCCCAGCCGAAGCTGCGAAACCAATCCCGGTACATCAAGAATTCCGGATACATTTTCTGTTCAAGAACGTTGTCGTCGCAGATGGCGACTTTGGGCCGACCCGTCGGGCGCAAACCCGACAAGTGCAGTTCGGTTTCGAAGCTCTCGCGCAGATCGGCTAGGGGTTTGTAGGCTTGGGCATTTTGTCCGAGTTTCACCATCTCCATCACGCTCGAAAGCAGGTAGCCGGCGCCATTGGTGTTGATTTCCACCAGAAAACAACGGCCGTCTTCTGTGGTGTGAAAATCGTAAGCCATCAATACGGAATTATGGCCCCCCGAATGCGAGCCGACAGGGTTGTTCGGCAGCTCGCCCGAGTACGCCGGCCGCCGCGAGACTCGGTAAAAAGCTCGAATCGCCTTTTCTGCAGTGGCGCGAACGGCAGTGGGGAGCTTCAACTCCAATGGAGATATCAGATGCTCCCACGCCACTTCGACACCGCCCAAGCTCGGAAAAAGCTCGCGGGCGGTCGCTTCAATCTGTTTATAAAACTGATGGTAAGACAAAAAACTATTTAGGCTGTACGAATTTTTCGCCTTTTTTCCAGCCTGCACCGCAAAGATCGCCGGTCTTTAGACCTTGCAATACGCGCAGGATTTCTTTGGCGTCACGGCCCACGTTGAGGTTGTGAATGCCCATGTACTGGATGCGGCCTTCGGGATCGATCAGAAAGGTACCGCGGGTGGCGATGCCTTTGTCTTCGAGAAGAACGCCGTAATCGCGAGCCACGCGCTTGGTCACGTCACCGAGAAGCGGATAACCGAGGTTGCCGAGGTCATCTTTGACCCAGCGGCGGTGCGAGTGAACGCTGTCGATGCTGCAGCCGAGAACTTCACAACCTTCATTGCGAAAATCTTTAAGGTGATCGCGAAACTGAGTGAGCTCAGTCGGGCAAACAAATGTGAAGTCGAGCGGGTAAAAGAACAAGCACACCCACTTACCTTTAAAATCGGCCAAATTAATGTCTTTAAAATCGCCACCATCGACGACTGCGGGAGTCACGAACTGCGGAGCGGGTTGACCTATCATCGGCATTTAAATCTCCTTAGTTAAAGATCAAGGAGTGCCACGGAATTGACCGTTCATCAAGGCGGGCTTTAAGATGCCGGAGACATGAAAATCGTCACTTGGAACGTCAACGGCATCCGCTCCATCTTGCAAAAAGACTTTCACGATTTCTGGCGGCGGGAGCAGCCCGACATTTTATGCCTCCAGGAAACAAAGGCGCATCCCGACCAAATGGAAGAGTTGGCCTGCGCGCTGCCCGGGTGGACCGGCTATTGGTCCGCGGCTCGGCGTGCGGGATATTCGGGGACGGCGATTTTCACCAAGACGGCGCCTGAAAGGGTCGATTACGGTTTTGGAATTCCGAAATTTGACGCGGAAGGGCGCATGGTCGTCACGCGCTTCCCGAAATTCACCCTGTTCAATGTGTACTTTCCCAATGGCGCTTCGGGCGAGGAGCGTCATCTGTTTAAGCAGGAGTTTCTGAAACGGTTCGGACAGCACCTTCACCGCCTGGTGAAGCGGGGCGAAGCCGTGATCGTAGTTGGCGATTTCAATGTCGCCTACCTCGATATCGACGTTTACGATCCCAAGAAACTCAGTCGCGAGAGCGGCTTTCTGCCCGAAGAACGCAAGTGGATGGTGGATTTTTTAGAAGGCGGATTTATCGACTCCTACCGCTACTTCCATCCGAAGGTCGAGGAGGCTTATACGTGGTGGGCCTATTACGAGAATGCGAAGGTCACCAATCGCGGGTGGAGAATCGATCATATTTGCGTCTCCCGCGGCTTGGCGGAGGCGCTTAAGTCCGTTAAAATTTTCTCTGACCAAGGCGGCAGCGATCACTGCCCCGTGATGTTGGAGATCGATCTATGAAGCTTTTCGCCCTCGTGCTGCTTTTGGCCCTCACGATTCCGACGTGGGCGCAGCCGGTGTGCGCGAGAGGTTACATAAGCCTGCGCAAAGGCCCGGGCACGAATTTTCCGCTCACTTGGAAAGTGGCCAAGTACATGCCGTTTCTGATGCTCGAAAAGAAGAACGGTTGGGGCAAACTCCAGGATCTCGAGGGCGAAATTCATTGGGGTAAGCTGACGGACTTGAATTCGAAGGACCGTTGCGTGGTGGTAAAAGTAAATATGGCTTCGCTAAAAAGCGCTCCGTCCAAAACCGCGCCGCCACCCCCGGACTTAAGAACAGTCGATCGCTACACCCCTTTTAAGCGTATCGAAACGGATGAAGATCCGAGTGAATGGCTACCGGTAGTGGATGAGACCGGCATGAAGGCCTATATACATGAGAATTATGTATGGAAGCCGGTCATTGTGAATAGCTTTTCATTTTGAGACATCCTCGCCGTTGGTCGCGTTGCATTAATCCTGACAGACTCTTTAAGAAGATCTTCTTGCAAAAAGGTTCCCATTAATGTGTAAATAGTTCAGTTCCAAATTGGCACTGTCTAATTTGGAGCTGCTGCAGGGGAAATTGCGGCAAAGGGGATGAAACATGTTTAGGGGGGAATTAGACATGTCGACTACGACTCTTTCTAGGGATCTCATCGAGAAGTGCAAAGCCAAGCTGATCACAGCCAAGGCGGAGATTCTCAACCGCGTTCGCGAGTCGCGAGCGGACTTGTATAACAGTGAGGACGCGAAAGGCGGCGATGAAGGGGATCAAACCCTACGTGCGCTGGCTGAGAGCGAATTCCTGAGCATGCACGAGCGACTGCGCAAGCAACTGATGGAAATCGAGTCCGCGCTTGCCCGCATCGAAAAAGGTCTTTACGGAATTTGCGAGGAAACAGAGGAAATGATCGAACCCGATCGTCTTCTCGCCATCCCTTGGACGCGCCTCAGCATCGAAGGTGCTGAAATTCGCGAAAGCATCGGCAAGAAATACGCTCGCTAGGTCGTGGTTAAAACGGTCCAGCCGCACATCTTATAAAGTAGGCGAGCGCCGACGTTTCCATCCCACTCATCGTCGCCGCTCGGCGAGACCTCGTTCAAATCAAACCCGACAATCCGTTTGCCAGTCCGTTTGAGGCTGGCTAGCAGGTAGGTGGCCTGATCGAAAGACAGTCCACCCGGAACCGGTGTTCCCGTGCCCGGACAATATTCGGGGCTTAAGCCATCGATGTCGAAACTGACGTAAACGTTCGTGGGCAGCTGCTCCATCATGGCATCACAAAGATTTTTCCACGAGCCGCCTTCAAATAAAGAGCGCTTCAAATCGGCATCGAAGAACGTCGTAATATCCTCGCGCTCCATAATTAGAGAGTGCTCCTCGCGGCTGAAGTCGCGGATCCCAACCTGTACGAGCTTCTTTGGCTTCCACGGAGCCATCATCACATTGTTCATGATCGAGGCGTGGCTACGGTGAAAGCCCTGATATTGAGAGCGGAGATCGGCATGAGCATCAATATGAAGGATGCCGAAATCGCCTTTGACCGACTCGCTGACCGCGCGAATATTTCCTTCGGGCGAGGAGTGGTCGCCACCCAGCACGGCTGGAATTTGTCCCTTAAGGAGGATCGCCTTCGCGTGCGAATAGACAAAGTCACACATGATTTTACAAGCGGCATTGATTTCGTCTCGCGTTTGGATCAGGTCCGGAGAAAGCTCGTCGCTGTTTTCGAGCGCCTCGCGCACCTTAAGGGCAAACGGTCTTAACTTTAAATTTAGGTTTAACACTTCCGGCGGAATCGGCAGCATGTGATAGCCCTTCTCATAGGCGGCACCGACTTCGAGGTCGAAGAGATCGATCTGCGGCGAGGCTTTGAGTATGGCGTCTGGTCCGCCGGCGGTGCCGCCACCGTAGGATGTGGTGACTTCCCAGGGCACGGGGATGATCACGATTTTGGCCGTATCGGCGGAGGTTTTGATGCCGAAGAGTCCATCCCGATAAGTACCGGTACCAGAAGGATCGAATGCGGCCATGAAGATCTCCTAACTCAAGCTTGAAATAACGAACGACTTGTATAAAGTGGGGGCGCCAAAACGCAAGGCTTATTAATGCATTGCAAAATGAGGAGATCCCATATGCTTCGCTCATCACTCGCCGTGGTTGCACTTATATTTGTCAGCTCGGCCACGGCCGCTGTTCCGCCGATGAAGATCACACCACTCGGTAAAGCCGACGCGCCCGTTAACGGGACCTTCTACCGCAACGCCGGTCCTGAATCCGAAAACTTCAGCCCTTTGAGCGCCCAGGATGGTTATGCCCGCGACGTTTATGA
>JALHOQ010000230.1 GCA_022842925.1 Bdellovibrionales bacterium | reverse complement strand
TATACCCGCACCAGATTGCGGCGAAATAAAGAACGACGGTGAAAATGGCGATGGGCACATGAATTTTCAGAGCGAAAGACATCTCCATGCTGACTTTGCCGAGGGCCTGCCGACCGAAGACAAGTCCCGCGATTAAAACCATATCCGCAGCGAATGCGATCAGCATTAGCCGGATATGCCAGCGCAGATTGGTAAAGCGGAGCGATCGACCGTAGAGAAACAAGAGCAGAATTAAAAAGCTGGCTACATTTGCCATGAGCCCGAATTAGTTCTGCGCCTTGGGAGCACAATCGGTCACATTGTCCGCTTTTCCCGCGCGCACAAGTCCAGAGAAAACCTCATAGGTGTGGGCGCTTAAAAAAATACGTGAGGCTCCCGCGCGAAGTTTGTTTCCACCATTGAGCTGTTGCTCCAACTCGGGAACTTTATCCTTAACGGACTCGTGCAACAGCGCACCCAGGTTGCGGCCGATGGCGATGCGGTTGAGATCACGGGACCGGGCTACCATGTATTCTTCTTTGACCAGCTGCTGGGCTCTGTCGCCGGTGGTGCAGACCGGAGTGGGTTTTGCATCGACAATGGCCACGCGAAACATGTCCCGACCGTCACGCTCGTAAATCCGGTACTCAGTCCGCCCCTTTAAAACAATTCGTCGGGGAGTATAGCCCGGAAGGATTTCATAAACGCGCCCATTGGAAAATGTAACCATCTTGCACTCAACCTGTTTGTCTACGGCAAACAGGTTTTTAGCCAGAGTGTCGCCAGTGGCCAGGGATTGGGCGGGAACAGTTTCGACTTGCATCAGGCCCGGCTGAAGACCAAAAAAATATTTTCGCTTCTGCTTGGTGTCCGTAGATACAAGCGCGCGCACGATCGAGCGATTGTCAGAATCCAGCTCGACAAAATCCAAATCAAACGTATAGAGCGCGATCATTTCTCTTTTGGCGACATCATCCTTGGCATTCCGGGCCTGCAGTTTTTCGACCAATTTGGGTAGGCTTAGGCAAAAGGACTTGCGATTTTTAACGGTCTGAGTGCCACCCTTGCCCTGAACGGTTTCGGTGGCGGTGACCTGCTCTTCGCGGATGTCGGAATCTTTGATCCAGCTGCTAGCCCCGCCGCGATCGCCTTTACGGATCGCGACTTTCTTGCCAGCGGCACCGCCGCCGCAGGCGGAAACGAGCACAGAGAGACCAGCAATAATGCAAATAGACGCACGAACGTTCAACATGGAATCCTCCGGGGCCCTGAAGAGCAAGATATAGACCATCCTAAAAGCCATTTAACAACGGGCTGGCGTTTTTTCGGGTGCGGATTTACGGCTGCACTGGCCCGAAATCGTTAGGGGTTACGCCCTCATCCAGCGGCCGACCTGACGGAAGGTAAACCCTTTGCGAGGTGTAGCAAACCATTAAATTAGGCTGCTTCAACATAGGGGAGCAGTCCTGGGAGGTGCCTTTACCAAAGGATTTTTCTCCCACCACTCGGCCCCGCCCATATTCCTTTAAAACGCCCGCCACGAGCTCGGCGGCACTGGCCGTTTGCCGGTCGATTCGGATCGTGAGCGGCAGTGTCGTCACCTGGTCGGTCACCGAGGACTGCCACGTGAGGGAGTGGCTCCCGGGATCGGGCATCGTTTCGACTAACTCAGATATATCGGGGATAGGCGATGGAACATCCTGTGCCCCCATGACCACCCTGGGGCCGACAAACAGGCCGACTACACAAACGGCCATCATTCTTTGTCCGCCGAGATTTCCGGTCAAATCCAGTTCTATAAGACCCGCGCCCTGTTTCTCGGCCTCCAGAATGGACACTCGAACATCGCGACAAGTTTCACTGGGGTCGAAAGAGCGAACCTTTATGTGGGCGAGTTTTCCTACCATCCTGAGGAGAACATTGGTCTCATCCATTCCGTGTCGATGCTCCCAGGCCTCCAGGGTCAGCACCCGCGCGAACCGGTCGAACTGGCGCAGCTTTTCCGTCCACCGGCGCGCCTCACCCGCGCTCGCCCAGAGGGGCGCTGCGAGCAGCGCGATGAAAAGTCCAAAACCCCAACGCATGACCACCCAAATCCCAATATAAGTATGATTTCGCAAGGAAGAACTGCACTCGCGGTGCCACCTAAACGCCGTCTGAGTTCAATTGGCATCTTGAGGGAGAAAAATATTTCAGTCCTGTCAGGGGAGTGATAAAAGTCGAGCCGAATCATGATTAAAGTCGCCGTTCTCGCCTCGGGCGAGGGATCCAACTTCGAAGCTCTTGTCCGCGCCTCCCGCAACGGAGCTCTCGACGCGGAGATCTGCGGACTCATCACCAACCGGACTCAAATTCCTGCGCTGGATAAGGCCGAGCGCCTTGGTATTCCCGCCGCCGCGATCACTCCGAAGACCTTCAGTCAACGAGCGGAGTGGGACGCTGCTGTTTTGAAGGCCTTACAAGCTTGGGGGGCCGAATGGGTTGTGCTCGCCGGATTTCTGACTTTGATCGGTCCCAAGGTGCTCGAGGCCTTCTCCGGCCGGGTGGTGAATATTCATCCGGCTCTGCTTCCGGATTTTGGCGGCGAGGGAATGTACGGGCGGAGAGTTCATGAGGCCGTGATCGCGGCCGGGGCGAAAAAATCCGGCATTACCATCCACCTCGTCAGCGCCGAGTACGATCGCGGCCGCATTCTGGCTCAAGTTTCCGTGGCGGTGGAATCCCACGATACGGCGGCCTCGTTGGCGGCCCGGGTGCGAGACCTGGAACATAAGCATTACCCTAGAGTTCTCAATGATTTGGTGCACGGCCGGATCATCACCGATTGACCAACTTGGGCGCCTTCAGGTAGCCCTTGGAATGCATTTAAGGGGGTTTCAGAATGCGCGGTTTTAAGCTCGTCATCCTATCGGCCGTCGTGATCATGGCCGCGGCCTGCACCAAGAAAAAAGATTCAGCCGATGCCACTGGCGGTACTTCCGCCGCGGATAGCGAAATTCGCATAGGCCAGTTCGGCTCGATGACGGGAGGCGAGGCCACCTTTGGAATTTCGACCGACAAAGGCGTCCGCTTGGCCATCGACGCCCGAAACGCCGCCGGCGGAATCAAGGGTCGAATGATTAAGCTCATCACCGCTGACAACCAGGGCAAGCCCGAAGAAGCGGCCGCCGTTGTGAAGAAGCTCATCACTCAAGATAAGGTCGTCGCGGTCTTAGGGGAAGTTGCCAGCACGCGTTCGCTAGCTGCGGCCCCCATCGCGCAAACCTATAAAATTCCAATGGTCAGTCCAAGCTCCACCAATCCGCAGGTCACGCAGAAGGGTGATTATATTTTTCGCGTCTGCTTTATCGACCCCTTCCAAGGGGCCGTTATGGCCAAGTTCACTCACGAAAATCTGAAACTGAAAAAGGTCGCGATCCTAAAAGACCTTAAGTCCGATTACAGTCTTGGACTGGCTGAATATTTCGTAAAGAAATTCACTGAGCTGGGCGGGACGATTGTGGCCGAACAGAACTTTCAAACGGGTGACTCGGATTTCAAGGCTCAGCTGACTCAGATTCGCAGCTCGTCCCCGGATGCGATTTTCATTCCTGCTTATTACACCGAAGTCGGTCTCATCGCTCGGCAAGCCCGCCAGCTCGGGCTGAAGGCCATACTCCTCGGCGGCGACGGTTGGGATTCGCCCAAGCTGTTTGAAATCGGTCAGGCCGCGGTTCAAGGTTCGTATTTCTCTAACCACTACACCAGTGAGAGCACCAATCCCGCTACTGTGGATTTTATTAAACGCTTCCGCGAAAAATTCAACGAGACGCCGGATGGATTGGCCGCCGCCGGATACGATGCGGCTATGATCCTGATTCAAGCGATTGAGCGTTCATCCGACATGTCGCCGACCGCGATCCGCGATGAAATGGCAAAGACCGCAGACTTTGACGGCGCCACGGGCAAAATCACCATCAACAAGGACCGCAATGCCGATAAGGATGCCTTTATCGTGAAGGTCGACGGCAAGGCGCTTAAGTTTGTAACTCTGCTCAAGCCGTAAGCTGAACAATGCAGGAGCTGATTCAGCATATTATTAATGGCCTAAATCTGGGAGCGATCTACGCCTTGATCGCCCTCGGCTACACCATGGTCTATGGTGTTTTGCAATTGATCAACTTCGCCCATTCAGAAGTTTATATGGTGGGCGCCTTCGCAGCCTACTATGGTTCGGCGCATTTCAGGCTGAGTGAGAATCCCGGATGGGGTTCCTTCTTTATCGCCTTGATGATTGCGATCGTGGTTTGTTCAATTTTAGGCCTCTGCATCGAGCGCTTCGCCTATCGTCCCCTCCGGAATGCGCCCAAGCTCAACACTTTGATCACCGCGATCGGGGTCAGTCTTTTTCTTCAGTTTAGCGGGCAGGTCGTATTCGGCGCCGATCCCAAATTATTTCCCGAAGTGCTGCAAGATCAGCCGCTATTCACATACGGTGAAATTCAAGTACAGCTCTTTGACGTCACCATTCTGACCGTCGCCCTGGCGGTTATGTTTTTGCTGAACTGGTTTATTCAAAATACCAAGACTGGATTGGGCATACGCGCGGTGAGCTACTCTCCGCGATCAGCCACCCTAATGGGGATCAACGTCAACACGATGATCATGGTCACTTTTATTGTCGGCAGCTCGCTGGCGGCGGTCGGCGCGATGCTGGTCGGATTGAAATATCCGAAGATTGAACCGCTGATGGGCACGCTGATCGGTCTTAAGGCCTTTGTGGCGGCTGTTTTTGGCGGTATTGGCAGTTTACCTGGGGCCATTATCGGCGGTCTGCTGATGGGCTTGAGCGAAGAAATGGTGGTGGCATATTTGTCCAGCACCTACCGCGATGCCCTGGCCTTCGGATTGCTCATTTTTATTTTGCTCTTTAAGCCGTCGGGCCTGATGGGTCAGGTTAAAGTGGAGA
>JALHOQ010000229.1 GCA_022842925.1 Bdellovibrionales bacterium | reverse complement strand
CTTCGTAGTTGTGCGCCCCTTTATGCGCTGGATTACCGACAGCTTCCAAGATTCGGTGGAGGACATGCTGCCGAAAACGATCGAAGAGCTCGAGGAGCTACAGAGCGTAGACAACTCGCTGCCGGGCATGACCGGAGCGTTGCCTGTGCTCGAGGAATCGCTTGATCCCGACAAGGCCGAGAGTGAGCTCCTTAAAGAACGCATTATGAATCTGATGGAGCTCGACGGCGAAAAGGCCGCAGGCGCCTTCAGCTTGTGGTTGTCTAGGAGAGATCTATGACCGGTGCCTTAAGACTGCAACGGCTTGAAAATCTGAAATACGAGGACCTTCGCGGATTCGAGAAAGCCGCCATCCTCCTCAACTATCTCGGTCCTGATGGCGCCAAGAAGTTGCTCAAGTTTATCGACGACGGCGATATACGGAAGCTGCTGGGTGTGATGCAGAAGTACCGGATCGTGCCGGTCGAGGTCACCAAGCGCGTATTGGAAGAGTACTACGAAATGGTCAGCGAATCAGCCGAGTACATCTTCTCAGAGGCGGTCACGGCCAAGGAAACAGTGGTCGACGCCGTTGGTGAAGAACGCGCCCGGGGGATTCTCGGTCACTTGTCGGCCGCATCGCCGGCCGCCCGGAATCTAGAGAGTCTTGAATTGGTCGATGCCAAATCGCTATCGAATTTCTTGATCAATGAACATCCGCAAACCATCGCAGTGATTCTAGCCCATTTGGAGCCAGAGAAAAAAGGCGAGGTGCTGAAACGCCTACCTGAGTCGCTTCAGGCCGAAGTGGTCCTGCGCTTGAGCAATCTTGAACACGTGGCTCCGGAGTTGATTGCGGAGGTCGATCGCGTATTGAAGCAGGAGCTCTCGACCCTCGGGACAGTCGAGCAGGCCTCGCTGGGCGGAGTGCAACCCGTCGCCGAAATGCTCAACGTCATGGATAAGAACACCGAAACCGCGATTATGTCGCGGATCGAAGAAAAAGATCCGATTTTGGCTGAAGAAATCCGCAAACTGATGTTCGTGTTCGAAGATATCGTTAAGATTGACGACAAAGGAATTCAGACTCTTCTTAAAGAAGTTGCGAACGACAAGCTCCTTCTGGCCCTTAAAACGGCGAACGAAGAGATCCGCGTCAAGATTTTCAAGAATATCTCTCAGCGCGCGGCCAAGCTTTTACAAGAAGATTTACAAAACATGGGTCCGGCCCGTCTGTCAGACGTAGAATCGGCGCAGGTCGAGATCGTCAACACCGCGCGCCGACTCGAGCAAGAAGGCAAGATCCTGATCGCTCGTGGCGGGTCGGAAGACGCGCTGGTTTAATCGTAAGGATGCGAAATGGCGCTTGAGAAGTCGATTATTAAAGCGGCAGTGGCCGAGAAAACAACCTTCGATTTCAAGCCGCGTGAAATCGGAACCGAGACCTCAATGGTGGCCCGCGATTTTGTCGAGGTCGATGCCTTTCGATCGACCGACTTCAAAATTTCGGAGCTGATCGCGCAGCAGGCGGGGATTTCGCAACTCGAAAGTGACGCCCAACAAGACAAGATTAACGCCCAGGTACTGGAAAAGCTCAAAGAAGTTCAAGAGCAGGCCTATAAAGAGGGCCACGATCTTGGGCTAATCGAAGGGACCGAAAAAGCCTTGCAAGAGGCCAAGTCCGACTTGCACGAACGCTTAAAGGCGATGGACTCCCTGCTGCAAAACATCGAATCACTCAAATCCCGTCTGCTCGTCGACAACGAGGCCGAACTGGTGCGCCTGGTGTATCTCGTGGCCAAGAAGATGGCCCTTCGAGACCTCGAACAGAACCGGGAAGCAGTGGTGGAAATTCTCAAGCACGTGGTTGGAGAAATGCAAACCGACGAACGGATCACAGTCAAACTTTCTCCCGAGGATCTCTTTTTCTTAGAAGGCCTGCAAGACAAGGTGAAAGAACGCATCCAAAATTTCGAACGCATTCAATTCTCAGCGGATGAAAAAGTGAAATCGGGTGGCTGTCTGATCGAAACGGAATATGGCAGCGTCGATGCCAGCGTGGACGAGCGTGTGGAGCGGACCTGGGCCACACTCCAATCTCGTGTTCCGCAAAATCATGATGCGCCCAAAAGTAAGACAGAGTAACCAATGTCGGTGCTAAACCTACAAAAATACGGACGTGCCCTGGCCAATGCGCAGCTGACCCGCGATATCGGAAAAGTCACGCACGTGACCGGATTTCTGATTTCAGGATTTATCCCCGAGGTCTCCGTAGGCTCGACCTGCGAAATCTTTCCCAATAGCGGGGCGCCGAGTTTCTTGGCCGAAGTCGTCGGCTTTCGGGACCGCGAAGTCCTTTTGATGCCGCTCGGAGAGATGCGTGGCCTCGGTCTTGGATCCACGATTCTTGTTCGCCGCAATCTCGCCAGTATCGCCGTCGGCGAGGGGCTACTGGGTCGTGTGATCAATGGTCTTGGCGACCCGATTGACAGTAAAGGTGATGTTTTTTTAACCGAAGAGATGCCGCTTTACTCTGAGGCGGGTAACCCGCTCAATCGTCCGCCGATTCGCACCCCACTGAGTCTGGGCGTGCGGGCGATCGATTCGTTGATTACGCTAGGCAAGGGCCAGCGGGTTGGGATTATGGCCGGTAGCGGGGTGGGCAAGTCGGTCTTGATGGGAATGATGGCCCGCAACTCGCAGGCGGATGTCAATGTGATCGCCATGGTGGGTGAGCGGGGTCGCGAGGTTCGTGAATTTATTGAGCACACTTTGGGCGAGGAGGGATTGAAAAAATCAGTTCTTGTCGTGGCGACTAGCGATCAAAGCGCTCTCTTGCGCACGCGGGCGGCTTTCGTTGCCACCACGATCGCCGAATACTTCTGCTCTATCGGCAAAGACGTGATGCTGATTATGGATTCAGTGACCCGCTTCGCGATGGCTCAGCGTGAAATCGGATTGAACGTGGGCGAACCGCCGGCCACCAAGGGATATACCCCGAGCACTTTCGCGCTTCTCCCCAAGCTCCTCGAGCGGGCGGGGACATTCGACGGCAAGGGCAGCATCACCGGACTTTACACGGTGTTGGTCGAAGGCGATGACATGAATGATCCTATTGGCGATTCCGTACGGGCCATTGTCGACGGGCATATCGTCCTCACTCGGCAGCTGGCTCAGCGCGGTCACTTCCCCTCGATTGATGTTCTGCAAAGCACGTCCCGGGTTATGCGCAACGTGGTCAGTCCGGAACATTTCCGCCAATCCCACTTCACCCGGGAAATGATGGCGGTCTACAAGGACGCGGAAGATCTGATCAACATCGGAGCTTATAAAGCCGGGTCGAATCCGAAGATCGATATGGCGATCAAGCTCAACGATTCGATTGAACACTTGCTCAAGCAGACCATGGACGAGAACACGAACTTGCAGGAGGCCGAGGCCATGCTGATGGGCCTGGGGGTTTGATAGATGGCGTTCCGCTTTGGTTTAAGCACGGTTCTAAAACATCGCCAGAGGATGGAAGAGGTCGCGCAAAGAGAATTCGCCGAAGCTCAGGGCGCCGTGGACGAGTGCCTGCGCGCCATCGAAGCCATGTACCAGCGCATGGACGAGGTTCGCGAGGAAATCCTCCTCGCGCAGAAAGAGGGCGATGCCCATCATCTTCACCAGATTGTGGAGATGGAAGGCTTTCTTAATGGTCAGAAAGTGCGGATTGATCGCTTGCGGCTCAAGGCCCGCGAACTCCTCGTGGTCGCCGAAATCAAACATGAGGCTTTGATCGAAGCGGCCAAGGAGAAGAAGATTTTGGTCAAATTAAAAGAGAAGCGTTTTGCTGAATACAAAGATCGACTGAACCGGATTGAGCTCAAGGAATTGGACGACTTGACGCAAATGCGGACCGCTCGGAGGAAACTATGAGCAGCGGCTACAAACAGTTTTTTAAAACCGCTCAGGATGTAAAACGAGGGGAGGCCGCACCAGCTCGGTCGGCGGCCGCCAAAAAAAAATTCGCCGTCAAACCGAAGACGGAAAGCGAACAGATCCTTCGACAGGCTTTGGTGAAGCCTCGTCGGCAGCGTGCGCCGATTCCGTGGAAGGCCTTCGCGGGCCTTGGATTCACTCTGGCCGTGCTCGGCTTCTATCTCTCCGCGCCGGAGTACGCCGAGAACCTCTATCACAAAGTCGAGATCGGGGTGTTTGGACAGGCCTCCGCTAAAGACGCCGGCCCGGCAGAAAAATCCAAGACCAAAGCGGCCGGAGCGGAAAAAGCTGCCGAAGCGGGCAAAGGCGAAAGCAAGGGAAAGAATCCCGACGATCCGCTTCTGCGCAGCGAAGAGCTGAACCATTTCGACAAGTTGAGACAGCGCAAAGAGGAACTAGATATGCGCGAGAAGGAACTCGCGCAGTTGGAAGAGGAATTGCAAAGGCAGAAGGTCGAGCTCGATAAGAGAATTGTGCAGCTAGAAGAAATGCGCGGGCAAATCGCCCAGGTTCTCAAAGATCGGGTGGATGTGGACCAGGAGAAGGTGAATAAGTTGGTGGATCTTTACTCGAACATGAAGCCCAAGCAAGCCGCCGAAGTGATCGGGTCGATCAATGAAGATCTGGCGGTGGAAGTGCTGGCTAAAATGAAGAAGAAGAACGCCGCTGAAATTATGAATCTCCTTCCGCCAGATAAGGCAAAAGTCTTGAGCGAGAAGTACACCGGGTACCGCCGTTCATTGGCTTCGGATCAGAAAGGATCCTAGTGAATATCGTCGGTTTGAACAAACTGGCCGCAGCACCGCCCCAGCCGAGGGGTCAGGGAACTGCCACGTCAAAAGAAGGAAAATCCTTCGAGGACGTATTGGGTCAGAGTCAGACCGAAACGAAAGAGTCCAAGGCGCCCGCTCGGCCGCTCGCCAAAGAAGACCGCAGCCAACCGAAGGCGCAAAACGCAACCGAAAAAAAGGAAGCGACGCCCTCGGCTTTGCCGACC
>JALHOQ010000228.1 GCA_022842925.1 Bdellovibrionales bacterium | reverse complement strand
GGGCTGATCAATCGCGCCGATACCTCGGCCAAGTTCGCGGAGTAAAGAAGTTCAACGTAACATTTTGCTGTTGAGGTGGAGTGAGCTCCGGCCCGGCCTATAAAGGACTTGGCGCCGGGTGTGAGTTCCGCCCACGACGCGGATGAGGCCGATAATAAGATGAAAAACGAAAGAGCCATGGATGTCCGGAGCATTGTCCCTCCTTGGTTTTTATTTGCAACTACGTTGCATTAGTATTAAGCCTATTACGTGTTGTCAATATTCGCTGCCTTTTTGTTGCCCGCATGGGCCCAATTCCATGATCTGAAACTCGAAAATTTACGGTCCTACTCCTATTACGAAACTCGCGAGCTGGCGGGCCGCTCGTCGGTATGGATACTCTTTCAGCCGGAGTGCGGTAGCTGTAAGCGCCAGCTTGGCGGCCTGAACTGCTTGCCCGCCGGGGTTGAAAAAATCGCGGTTGGGATTCAAGGGACGCGCGAACGCTTAGCGGCCGAGCTTAAATTTATAAAGTATAGTGGTAAAGCCGTGGCGGCCTCACCATCAGCCGCAAAATTGTTCGGCACGGCGGCCACGCCGACAATTCTTTATATCGGTCCGCAAGGTGAGCTCGAACAACGGTTTAGCGGGTATACTCCATGCTCACAAATCGCGTCGGCGATTCGAGCTCACTGAGATCGTGGCGAGCAAGAGCTGCAGACACCTTTTAAAAAGAGTGAGCGCCCTTTGCTGAAAAATCCAAACCGACCCACCGCCGTCATAAGTTGGGCGATGCTCGGGTGGTCAGTGATTTCCTGATGTTTTTGGCACCGCAGGCAGTAAAGCAAAAGGTGGCCATGAGAGTCACATTCGTGAGAGCAAAAAACATACTTATTGGTTTCCAGCTCGTGCAGGATGCCCGCCTCCTTTAAGTGCGCGAGATTTCGATAAACCGAAACTCGGTCAAAGGTTGCGATCAGGTCAGATAAAGTTTCGATAAGATCGGCTTGAGTTAACGGTCCTTTGGCTTTTAAAAAAGCCAGCAAAATGGATCGGCGCAGAGCCGTTTTCTTTAAAGAGTGTCTCTTTAAAACCTGATCCGCTCGCGCGATCTCTTTCGAGCTTAATAAATTGGCCATAGGTAAATGTTGATAACGCATCAATTTACTAAATGCAAATGTGATGCATCTTCGAAACACGGGTAGCCGTGTTCACTGCATATGCACGTAGTTCATGACGAACGGCCAGGCGCTGGTATTGATGGCCTCTTTACGCAGGCGCAGGGCTATGCGCGTGCCGGCCGTCACCAGGAGTGGATGTGAAAGCGCGAGCATCTGTTGACCGCCGCCATTTTGCACGATGCCCGAAAGGGTTGTGCGCACGGTTTCGGCCCCGGCCGCGCCGGTGGCGATATCGACTTCGAATTCCGCATTTGTGGGCGGGTCGAAACCGATGCTGGTGATCAGAACATCTTCCGTAATCCCGGCGGTAAACTGAACATAGGCGGAGTTGGTCCACGCTATATTAATCGGCGTGATATTGAGCGCGTTCGCCCCTGCGGGTAGGCCTTTATGATAAGCGCTCGCTTTGTTGGCCGAAGTCGAATCTTCATAGTAGGCCGCCGCCACTCGCCACGCGGTCATAACCGTTCCTTCGCGACGAAGGCGGACCGCCAAACGAGAGCCAACCGGTACTGAGTTGACCAAAGGCACGAAAAACGGACTAAAATCCACCAAGTTTGCATTGCTGGGTCGGCCTTTAAAAAAGGCGATTGGCACTTCGGCCCCGGCCGCTCCCACGCCGAATTCCACTTCATAATTGACCCCGGTTCCCACAAAGAGGTTCAGTCCGGCCAGCTGCAGATCGCTCGGCGCGTTCGCGATCAACTCCACCCAGTTTGAATCGGCCCAGGCGGCGGCGTTGGGAGTTACGGATACTCCGTTCGCTCCCGCCGGCACCCATTTCAGCGCTCGATTGTGTAATGTCACACCCACCGGTGAGTCGTAGTACATCAGCTTGACTGGATATGCGCCGACGCCCGTATGACTGGTGCGAATTCGAATCGCGACTCGCGCGCCCGAGGCGATATTGTCGAGTGCCGGTTTCAGCAGCTTAAAATACGGCCCACCATTCGCGTTACCGGTGTAATCGCGAAATGTGGCGACCACGGTTTCGGCGCCCGCCGCGCCGGTTCCGACATCGATCTCATATTCGCCTGCGGTCGGCGGCTGCACTGAAATTCCTCCGAGAACAATTGCGTTGGCGGTGGCCGCCGTGACTTGCGCCCAAGCGCTGTTCTGCCAAGCGGTGCCTGTCGGAGTTACGTTAGTTCCGGCCGCGGCTGAGGGCATGACTTTGCTCGCCTGCGCAGTCACGGGAATCGTGCCGCCGGTGAGAGGCTTGTCATAATAGGTGAGTCTGAAGTTCCAAGCGGTAGTCGTGGTGGTGGCGCGCCTAAAGCGGATCGCCACGCGTTGGCCGGCGCCGATATTGTCTATGGCAATTGGAAATTGCAACCACCATGGACCACCCGCAGCGCTCTTGCGTGTGCCGGGAATAGTTGCAACTACGACTTCCGATCCCATCGCCCCTCGACCGATATCGATTTCAAATTCGGCTGTAACAGTAGCGTCCACCACAACACCGGTGACTACGATCGCGGCCGTAGTCGACGCGATCATTTGCACCCACGCAGAATTGCCCCAGGCGACGCCGCTGCCCGCGACGCCGACCATGTTGGCTCCGCTTGGCGCGGTTTTTTGGGCCGAGGTCGTATACTCGGGCAGAATCGGGCAAATTGTATCCGTGAGTCCCGTCGGCGTATTGGTAATAAAACTCCACCATTCGGGCTGTGTGCGCGTCGCTATAAAATGATCACCGCCCGAGGCATTGGTCACATCACGACATTTGCCCCAAGCATCGATGCGCACGTTGCCGCCATTGTTCAGGCGGTAGCCGGTGGACACTGTGTCTAGACCAAAGGCGAGGGCGCCGGTGAAGAGTAGAATGGGAAGGGCGATGAGTCTCACGAATTTAATGCTAACGCAGCGGAGCGCTCAGGTTAAATATTAATTTATTGTCTCAGACGCGACCGTTTCAGCGAAATTCTAGCTGAAAATCACCTCGACCAATGTATGATTATCTTTGTGAATTCACGCTTTATAACATGGTTTGTTCCAGTGATTCTGGCCGTAACCGCTTTAGCGGCCATTTTAGTCGTACGCTCGGAGTTCAGTCAGGAGCCACGGGAAACACTGGCCGAGGTTTCCGATGAGGTTCTGATCGAGGAGCCGATTTTTCCGCATATCTTGCCGCCGCGGTCATCGCTTTACGCTACTTTGCGCGAGCTCAACGTCACGTCACCCACGATTCATGCCCTCGTTCAAGCGGCCAAGCCGGTGATGGATCTCGGTCGGTTGAATTCGGGAACCCGCTTTCGCTTAATTCATCTGACCGATCCCTCTTCGGATCTGACGGGGATCGAGTTTCAGCTTTCGACAATTGAGAAACTCTCGATCGAGAAAGTCGACGACGAGTGGAAGGCAGAAAAAAAGATCGCCACGATTGACACCAATATTGTGACCTTTAAAGGTCGGGTTACGAGCACGCTTTGGGAGTCGGCTGAAGCCGCACAAATGAACCCTGAACTGATTGTTCAGCTCGCCGAAATTTTTGCCTGGGAAGTCGACTTTGCTCGCGAGGTGCGGGTCAACGACCGTTGGCGTTTGACCGTGGAGCAAAAGTCAGTCAATGGGCAAGTTGCGGGCTGGGGCGCCATTCTCGCTGCTGAGTATGACAATGCAGGGGAGCTGCACACGGCGGTGCTGTATCGCTCAGGCGAGCAATCGGGATACTACTCAGCCGACGGCGAAAGCCTACGTCGGATGTTTTTAAAGAGCCCGATTAAGTTCGGCCGAATTTCTTCGCGCTTTAATATGCGGCGCTTTCATCCGATTCATAAAGTTCGCCGTCCGCACTTAGGCGTGGACTACGCGGCTCCGACCGGCACGCCAATCCGAGCGGTCGGAGACGGCGTCGTGATGATGGCCAAGTGGCACGGCGGTGGCGGAAACACGATTAAGATTCGCCACAATGCCAGCTATCTGACAGCCTACTTACACTTAAGTCGTTTTGAAAAAGGCGTGCGCTCCGGCACGCGGGTACGCCAAGGGCAAACGATCGGCTACGTCGGCTCGACCGGCGCCTCAACAGGTCCGCATCTCCACTTTGAGTTCCACCACAACGGCCGCGTTCTCGACCCCTTAAAACAAAAATTCCCCAGCGCCGATCCCGTGCCTAAGTTGGAGCTGGCCCGCTTTCAAGCGCACGCCGCCACCCAGTTCACGTCGTTGCCCGCCTGGGGCGAACTCGACATCGCTTCGCGAAATCCGAGCAGCGTGAGAAACACGCTGATTCGCGCTTTCTCTCCACGGGAAGCTCATGCGGAATCGCTCCCGCCCGGACCTTCTGCTAATCCTTAATAACTGGCCTTCTTCTTCACCCAATCCTTAAACGCTTGATTGAGATCTGGAATCTCACAGTAGGTCTTGATGTAGTCTTCCATTTTGCGCTCGACGCTGAGTTGGATTAGACGTTCAAGGTTACACTTTTTGTCGAGCATTTCGGCGAGCGCCTGCGAGGCCTTGTAGCGGTAGGAGATTTGCGAAACGACACCGCGAAACGGATGCGCGAGCTCGGTCACATTCTGCGGGAACGACTGCTTCGCCAGCCAGCGGTAATCGACCTTTTCGTGCTTGGCCAGATGATTGGCCAATCCCTCTTCAAGCCAGCTGGGAATCGAACCCTTGTACTTTTGCGCCGAGATCACATGCACCAGCTCGTGGGCAAACACCTGATCAAAGTTTTTATTGGTGACCATCGGTCCTAGGTGCACGGTCGAGACGCCATCTTTGGTGGACGTGACCGCGAGGGCGAATGGCCCGAGGCTTTGCGCGGCGGTGTAGCTTTCGGGCGTGCTGTGATAGTGAAATGTGGTTTTACGTGTGGTCCATTCGAGTTTGGTTTGAATCCGATTGGTGACGCGCTCGACCCGGGTGCGCA
>JALHOQ010000227.1 GCA_022842925.1 Bdellovibrionales bacterium | reverse complement strand
AATTCTGGAAGTCAGCGAGGAGAAGCGCGACTGGTGGGGTGGAAAGTACTATTTGATGCAAACCCGCTGCGCCGGTCAGAGCCAGCAGGTTCTAAAATCGCGGATTTATGAACATCCGGATACTCAGAAGTGCACGATCCCCTACTAGCCCATTTCTAACTCAGTGCTTGAGGCTTATAAAATCGATTGAAATGGAATATCGAGACGTGAGGCGACGACGCGCACGATTTCGGCCGCGGTTTCTTCTAGAGCGCGGTCGGTAACGTCGAAAACGGGCCAGCGGCGGTTGGCTTTAAAAAGCTGCTTGGCCATTTCGAGTTCGGCTTGGATATGGCCCATATTGGCGTACTCGCCGCCTGGGTCTTGACCGAATTTTTCTAAACGTTTTTTACGAATACGATTTAAAGAATCGGGATTAATCGTTAACCCGACAATGCGACGCTGGTCGATCTCGAATAATTCCTTGGGTGGTTGCTGACCTAAAACCAAGGGGACGTTGGCCACTTTCCAACCCTTATGCGATAAAAAAATCGAAAGCGGCGTTTTAGAAGTGCGCGAGATTCCCACTAAAACAATATCGGCCTGTTCGAGGTCGGCCACAGTTTTGCCGTCGTCGTGTTTCACCGTATATTCAATGGCCTCGATGCGCTTGAAGTACTGATCGTCGACTGCGCGTAACAAGCCGGCCTGATGCCCTTCGCTCTTGCCGAAATATTGATCGAGCACGCGCAACAATGGACCCATCAGATCCACGTAGGCAATTCCCTTCTGTCCGCAGGCCTCAACGACCTTCTTGACCATCGCGGGCGACACCATCGTAAAGGCGATCATGCCCTTTTTCTCGGCCACGTCTTCGATTAAGGAGTCAATTTGCTCTTCTGTGCGAATATTTTTACAGCGCACGATATTGATCGGCACGTCGGCGTACTGAACCAGTGCCGCGCGAATCATGGTGCTCGCGGTTTCGCCGGTGCCGTCGCTTAAAATGTAAATCGTCGCTTGATCCGTCATAATATCAATACACGAAGGCTTTGTTAATCAGCCGGTGTGCCTCGCTTACATGCTCGAGAGCCCAAGGGTCGGCCAGATTGCTAAATAAAACAAAGCCGACCTGCGGGGTGGGTTGCACCAGGTATCCGTGGGCGTCGGCCGCCGGATTTAAAAATTCCATTTTCAAAGACGACAAAATCTTTTCGGCCGGCGCCCGTTGCACTTGCAGCGGCGTTGACGAAAACGTCAGATGCGAGGCCGGGGCCTGCTCGCCCGGCTCAAGCCGAAAAACCGAGCCGCGCCAGAACACATCGGTCACACGCCAATCGCGGAGCAGAAGACCGCTATCAAAAAACGGCGTCAGCCGCTCCAAAATCTGTTCTGGCCCATCGACCGGTGGTTCGACCAGTGAGGTTACATTCGATAAACCGGTTTGCGGCGCAAAATCGCGGGCGCGCTTTTGCACCTCTTCCCAGTCATTGTCGATAAAGTCCCCGATATGGCCTAAAAGAAATTTTAGGCGCTGCAAACTCCATCTCACAGTGCGGCCTCCGCGTCGGCGGTGAAGTGGGCTGTGTGCGAAGCAAATCGGCCGTCCCAGACCTTCTTCGCCTCGCTCACCGACATCTTCGCCGGTAAAAATACGTGAACGCTCTTGGCGTCCAGGTTCAATGCGATTTCATGCACTTTCTCAAGCCAGCTGCCACCGAAGGTCTTGGCTTCCACCACCACGCATTTCCGCGAGGGCAGCCGACCCATCGACAACACCAGCAAAGGTGCCGAAGGATCCGGTTCAGCCGGCGGTGGGAGCGGAACTTCGTACTCTTCGCTCAAACGTAGAGTCTCATTGGGCAGGTGTAGACCCGGGTAGGCTACGCCTTTTGACATTTGAAAATTTAAATACCAGTCGACGCGGGCGAACCACGCGGACACGCGTGGGGGCGGTAAAACCCATAAATCGCAGGGATTGGCGAAAGGATCGACGTCAGTGTCGCTCATGGAAAGTTATTGTTTCACGATTTGATCGAGGATGCCATTCACAAATGCGGGCGAATCATTGGTGCCGAATTTTTTAGAGATCTCGACCGCTTCGTTAATGGCCACCGCGGGCGGCAGGGGTTCGGCAGCGAACTTAGCTTCGAAAACCGCGATCCGCATAATATTGCGGTCGACCAGCGCCATTCGCGGCAGCGACCAATGGGCGCTGCTTTTTTGAATCAAAGCGTCGATCTCTTTAAAATTCTGATCCACGCCGGCCAGCAGCTCACGCGTGTAGTCCCAAACCTCGTCGGAGGCGGCAAAGCTTTCGCGAAACGCGTTCAGGTTCGAATTGATATCGGCGGAGGGCGCAAATTCCCGTTGAAACAAAACTTGCAACGCGAGCTCCCGGCTCAAGCGGCGCGCGCCACTCATGCTTCCGCCCGAGGCGGCTTCTCCGCCTCCAGAGTCTGCAGAAACTCATTCACATCGCGAAACGAACGGTAAACGGACGCAAAACGGACATAGGCCACGTCGTCCAAGGCTTTCAGCTCTTCCACCACGGCTTGGCCGATTCGATGGGCCGAAAGCTCCTTATCGGGCGAGGCCTGGACGCCGCGGGCGATGCGGTTCACGATGGCCTCGATCTGGGCCACGCTGACCGGCCGCTTCTTACAGGCGATTTGAATCCCACGGCGCAGCTTCTCACGGGAAAACGGCTCACGGCGCGCATCTTTTTTTATGACTTGCGGGTAGTGAACCAAAATGGTTTCCACGGTTGAAAAACGAAGCTTGCAGCTCATGCATTCCCGCCGACGGCGGATCTCCTCTTCGCGGTGCAGGCGAGTCTCCAGCACGCGATGTTCTAGGTGGCCACATTGTGGGCATTTCATAGGGTCTATCTTGTTAAGCCAGTTCGGGGCCATTGTCACGATGCAAAACCAGTGTTAGAGGTGGATATTCCAAGCCTTTTCGGGAGGATCGGTATGAAAATTCGAATTTCGCTCTTGGCCGCCTTAATCTGCGCGCAACCGGCCTTGGCGCAAATAGTTGAAGTGCCAGATGAAACGCCTCCCGCCGTCGGCAAGGAGCGCGCCACGGAGTATTTTAAGGAACGCAAAGCCGCCGACGCTAAAGCCCCCCGCGCCAGCCAGGGCGCGACCCCCCGGCACCTGATGATTCACGCCGGAACTTTTGTCTCCGACCAGGGCTTTAAATGGGGCGATGGCAGCGAGACCAATATCGGCCGCTTCAACGCGGGCGTGACCTACCGAATGGGCGAATGGATCAATTCCATGGACTGGTCGCTCCGGGTCGACTTTATGAGCTACAAGGTCACCAAGGACTTCGCCGAAGAAGACGCCCGTAAGCTCAGCTTCTCGGCTCTGATCACCTTTCCCGACTCCAATAGCCGCTTTCCGCTCTACTTCGGCGGCGGCATCGGCCCCGGCTTCTTTATCAAGCAGATCGACAATGAGTCGCCAATGACCTTTGACTACTCGATTCTGGTTGGCGCCCGCTTTCACGACGTGATCGAGTCGACCGGATTTATGATCGAATCGGGCCTTAAAAACCACCTGCATCTGTTCAGCGATGGACAGTTCAACGGCGTTTACGTGAACGTCGGCTGCGTGTTCGCGTTTTAATATATGAAATTAATGTACAAACCGGTGTGGGATGGGGTGCTGACCGCCCTCCGCGATATTTTCTCTGAAGGTTACCGGGCCGACAAAGTTATTCAGAAGCATATGAAGGCGAACCGCAAGTGGGGCTCCCACGACCGCCGGCTTTTTGCCGAATGCGTGTACGACGTGGTTCGCTGGTGGCGACGACTGCTCCACGCCATGGAGACAAGTGGCGAGGCGTATCCCTTGGTGGTGGCGGCGTGGTGCGAACTGCACGGAGTGGAAATCGGCAAGGGCGTGGAGAAGCCGAGCTGCGATTGGGCGCGGATGCGGGAGCGCTGGAACGACCCGGGCTTGCCCAGGGCCGTGCGCCAGTCCCTACCCAGTTGGTTGGACACTTGGGCCTACGAACAGCTGGGCGAGAAGTGGGATCAGATTTTACCGGCTCTGAACGAAGAGGCGCCGGTGTTCCTGCGCGCCAACCGGCTGAAGACCACGGCGGCTAAATTGGTATCGCGTTTAGCTGAAGAAAAAATCCCGGCCTCGATGGTGGGCGCCGACGGGGTCAAGCTCGATCAGCGGGCGAATGTGTTTTTGACCAAGGCTTTTAAAGAAGGCCTGTTCGAAGTTCAGGATTTAAATTCACAGAAAGTGGCCGTGGCGCTGGATCCGAAACCGGGCGAGCGCGTAATCGACGCCTGCGCCGGGGCGGGCGGCAAGTCGCTGCATATCGCGGCTTTGATGCAAAACAAGGGCAAGCTGATTTCGCTCGATGTGACCGAGAAAAAGCTCGGCGAATTGCGTGAGCGCTCGAATCGGGCAGGGGCGACTTGTATTGAGACACGACTAATCGACTCTACAAAAGTCATTAAGCGGCTCGACGACTCGGCCGACCGATTGCTGCTGGATGTACCCTGCTCGGGCCTTGGCGTTTTACGCCGTAACCCCGACGCCAAATGGAAGTTGACGCTCGAGGAAGTGGAGCGCCTGCAGGGGCTGCAGCGCGAGATCCTGTGGGGCTATTCGCGCCTGGTCAAAAAAGGCGGCCGTATGGTTTACGCCACCTGCTCAATTATGCCCGCGGAAAACGAACGCCAGGTGGAGCGCTTCGTGGGCGAACATGCGGACACTTGGAAACTGCTCTCTTCTGAGACGCTGTTTCCGGAATCGAACGGCCCGGATGGCTTCTATGTTTCAGTCTTGGAGCGGCTATAAAAATCTCTGTCTCAGAGTGAGAAGTAAATAAATTTTAACTAAGAGATACAGGTCGTTTTCAGTAAACTGTAAAGGATGAAACAACGGAACGTCCTCCTCATCAGTTTCATGATGGCCACTATCTTACTCAATTTTCAAAATTGCGCGCCTGCAGTCGCACCCGAAGCCTCGGTTGACGGCGAAGTCCGTATTATCGACGACTGGAGCAAGGCCGAAATCCAATTCGCGACCACGGGTGT
>JALHOQ010000226.1 GCA_022842925.1 Bdellovibrionales bacterium | reverse complement strand
GGCTTTTTGAGTAAGTACTGCGATCGATCCTCTTCACTCACCGTTTCCGCCACGACCAGCGAAGGAGTTAAGCCCTGCACCTTCTGCATCCACTGATTCGTTTTCACAGTGTCGATGGGAAAGCCCGGATCCGGAACCATGACCCACTTGTCGTTCTCGCGCTTAAAGACATAGCTGTCTTTGAAATCCCCGTCGACGCGCACTTCGATCTGCTTCACATCCTCTGTTTCCCGATAAATTCGGCGCGAACGGAAACTGGCCGGCTCACGCTCAATCAGCTGGGCCAGCGCACGGTCGCCAACTAGGATTTCGCTCTGACTATTGCTGCGCACGTAGAAGTTGCCGTCAAAAGTATTCTTGCTGCTGATCTCGAGCAGCTCGGTTTTACCTTTGCCGCGGATCGTGATTTTGTTCTCAACCGGATCTAGGCCATATTCCGCGGCCTTGACGTTTTTGCGATCGTCATCCGACTGAAACTCTTTTCCCTTTTGGGTCAGCAAAGAAAAAACAAAGCCCTCGATCGCCGAAGACTCCGCTAAATCGTCGACCGGTTTGACCAGTTTCCAGCCGTCGCCGTCTTTCTTGACCAGCGTGGTGACGCCTTTGGTTGTGAGTTCGATTTCCTCAAGATCATCGCGCAGAAGATAAAACAGACGACGCTGACCTTTGGCGGTAATGCCTTCACCTTCCGACTGCTTGAAATCGTAAAGAGTGTAGGCCGCTAAAACCGCCACTCCGATCGCCATAAGCCACGTCGATTTAAATTTACCCATGACCTGGACCTCTTAAGTTAAGCGCCCCGCCGACGAAACCACATCACACCACTGGCGACCAGCAGCACTACGGGCAAGGCCATTAAGATTAAAATGATGGCTAGTCGCGAATACTGGGTCAGCATCACCATCGTGCCCTTGGGCAGCTTCGGTTTTATGCTGATCAAGTCTTTTTGATTGGTGAGTTCGGCGAAAGCGTTCAAAGCCAGATCGCGATTCACGCCGATAAAGAGCGCGCGATTGGAAACGAAATCGCTGTCGCCGAAAATCACGGCCTGAAAAGGTTTGCTTTCCGATTTAGGAGAATCTTCGGGTTTTTTATCCTTGGAGTCTGCCTTCGCGTCCTTGGTCAAAGGTTCAACTGTACCCTTTACGTCCAGACCGATGGTGATGGCTTCGGTCTTTGGCTGAGTCGTGACCGGCTTACTTGGGTCGGTCACCGTGAAACTGCGCTCGTCGGATTTGACGATTTCTTTAATTTCAAAGGTCTTCTCGCCCGCGGACTTAAGCTCGCTCGCCAACGGAAATACGGCGTAACCCGTACCGGTGGGAATGCTCTTGGTGACTTCGGATGAGGGATCAAAGCGGCGCCCCACCACAGTGGCTGGCCCCTGACCCGGAATCTGTAGAAGCGAGAAAATATAATTGTTCGAGAACTCCACACCCATGGTTTTGGCAAAATTGGCCAGGTTGTGACGGGTTCCCGGATCCAACGCCATAAATACCCGTCCGCCGCGGGCCACATAGGCGCGCAAGGCCTGCATTTCATTCTCGAGATACGGCATCGACGGGCCGATAATCGCAATCGCCGCCGCGTCTTCGGGAACGTCTTTTTTGTCGAGCAGATTCAGCGGAACAGCCTCAAATGAGGAATCCTTCAAAGCTTTTACAAACTGCATAAGGCCCTGATCGTCGTCCGAACTCAGATCCTTCTCGCCATGCCCTTGAACAAAGTAAACCTTGGTCGCCCCTTCGCGCGTGATCTTAATAATCCCCGCGGTCAGACCCGACTCGTCAAACTCGTCGATGCGGATCTTCTTACCCTTATGCTCAAAGAACACCATGACCTGGGCCGATTCCAAATCATTCTGACCCCGCATGTACTCGAGCGCCATCTTGTCTTCCACGTACATATTCACGAACTGAACCTTCACCCTGCTCGAGTATTCCTGATACATGGTGAGGCTCTGCTTGATCTTGGCGCGCATCTCGGCCGCCTCAGGTCCTTTGTAGAAAACCTTAACCAGCAAATCGTCTTTCAGTCCGTCCAGAAGTTTGGTCGTCTGCTCCGACAAAGAATTCAGCCTCTCCGCCGTCAGATCCCATGTTTTGTTATTCTTGTTCGCCAGGTAGTTCACGCACACGAGCAGGGTGACCGTGAGCAGAATCATCACGCCCATATTCATCCCATGCTTGGTCGTGCGCATGGTGAAGAATTCCCAATAGAGGCGAACATCTTTAAAGATCGCGACGCCGATCAAAACCGCCGCTCCACCCAGCAAGAAATAATTGAAAAACACCCAGCCGCCGGCCATCACCTGAAACGCCGCCAGCACCACCAAACAAAGAAACGCACCTAGAAAACAAATCTTCGCGAATTTGCTCATGCTCTACCTCCAGCGCGCCGACTCAACCACGCGTTGAGTGAGAAAAACGAACAAGCCGATCACGCTGCACAAAAAGACCACCGACGCCAGCTTGACCGAGCCCATAATAAAGCCCAGAAAGTGCTGCCCGAGTGATAGATACTCCAAAACCGCCGCCACCATGGGTGAGGCGTCTCCCGCCATACCCTGCGAAATAAACCACAGCGAGATGTTGAAAATCAGTCCCAGGATCACACTCAACATCACCGATTCCGTCAGCGACGACGCAAAGAGGCCGACGGCCACATAAGCGCCTGATACGAGAAACACGCCCGCATAGGCGGCGAGCAGCGGTGCCATCGGAAATTCGGCCACACCTCGTGTCGCCAGCGGGTAGATAAAGGAGATGGCTGTCAAAGCGGTGACGGCACCCATTCCCGCCAAAAATTTACCGAGCGCGATATGAGTCGATGTGATCGGCGAGGTCAGTAGCAAGTCGAAGGTGCGAAAACGCTTCTCCTCGGCCAAGAGCCGCATGGTCAGCGCCGGGACTACGAAAACATACAGGAGGTTGATCTGTGAAATATGCATCAGGAAGACTTCCCGCTGCAGATTCATGCCGCCCTCCATTCCCGGTTGCATAAAGGCCCGCGTGCGTTCGGCGAAACTTAAGAACGCGCGCAGGTACGCATAGGTCCACAACACCGAGCACAGGCCCGAGATCACATAAAACATCGGACTGGTCAGGAGGTTGCGCAGATCTTTTCCCGCCAGTGTGAGTACCGCTCTCATCGCTCTCTCCTCAATGAGTTAATTCTTTAGATGTCAGTTTAATAAAGATATCTTCGAGGGCCAACGACTGCACCTGCAGCTCGATCAAACCCGCGCCGGATTGCACCACATGGGCCGCGACCTTCTCGATCGTCGTTTCACTACCGTCGCATTCGAGTTCGATAAAATTCCCCGTGTTGCGGACTTTGAGCACGCCTCCGACTGACGCGAGGCTCTTGGCCACCGCGTCCTGATTGCGCAAAACTTTAACCGTGACCGAATGGCCACCGCCCGACATCCGCTTCGACAGACCCGAAAGGGAGTCTTCGGCCACAATTTGACCTGCGTTGATGATAATCACCTTCTCGCAGCTCGCCTGCACTTCGGGCAGAATATGGGTCGACAGCACGATCGTGTGCTGGCCCTTGAGCTGGCGGATCAGTTGGCGAATCTCCGCCATCTGCTTGGGATCTAAGCCGACGGTCGGCTCATCTAAAATCAAAATTTCCGGATCCGAAACTAACGCCTGCGCCAAGCCGACCCGTTGCCGATAACCTTTCGACAAGTTGCCGATCATACGCTTGCGCACGTCGCCGAGGCCGGTCTTCTCAATCGCACCCGCGGCCGCGCTCTCGACCCGTTCCCGCGGCACGCCTTTCAGGTTGGCGACAAAGCGCAAATAGTCGAGCACATACATGTCGCTATATACGGGCGGCGTCTCGGGCAAGTAACCGATCCGGCGTTTGACCTCGAGGGGGCTTTCAAACACATCAAAGCCCGCCACGCGCACTTCGCCAGAGGACGGCGCCATGTAACCGGTGATGATTTTCATGGTTGTGGATTTCCCCGCGCCGTTTGGTCCTAAAAACCCAACGACTTCGCCCTTCTTCACGGAGAAATTCAAATTGCGAATGGCCGGACGATCGCCGTAATTCTTGCAGAGATTTTTGATTTCTATCATAGGAAACAAAGATTAGTTTCTTTGTTCAACCAGTCAAGTCGGAACCTGATAAATTAAGATCCGTTCATCTTGGTAATTGACCCGCCCCAGACGATCGCCCTTGATCGGCCGCACATGCCGACATTCTGTTACAATGACCCGCAACTTATCGCCGGCGTAATCCGAAATTTTTTTCCCGAACTGGATTTTGACAAACCAGCCGATCACCTGTCTTAGCACGGCGTCACTGACCGTTGTCGACTTGTTGCGGAACAGTATCACATGGCTGCCGGGTTGGTCTTGGAGGTGCAGCCAGTAGTCCCACGCTCGCGCTTTGCGTAAAAGTTTAAGATTGTCGGCGGCGTTCTTACCCGCGACTGCCACAAGCTCCTCATTGATCCTGAGCGTGCGGCCCGACGCCTCGCTGTCTTTGAGCGGTTGGAGGGAGGGAGTTTTGGGTTTGATGGACATTTCCCCGGGCGGCTTTTCCAGCTCCCGTTTTAAACCTTCGATTTCTTCAAGTAGTAGGCGGCGGCGCTGTTCCGTTCCAAAAATCTTTCCTTCAACATCGCGGGCCTTGCCAAAACACTGATCAATATTCCACGCAAGCTTGCGGCGCTTATCCACAAACGGAATCCATTCCTCAGGCACGTCGAGCGCTTGCTTCTCTTTCAGCCATTCGCCCACTACGCGCCACGGGAGGTCGCTCTTGCGCTGCAACTCTTCATCCACTTTACGCAGGGCCTTCTCCTTGCGCTCGAGCTCCATGCGGACCCGGGCCACCGGATCGGATTGCGCGTTCTTTTTCCTACCGCTGCCCCCTCCTCCTCGAAGTCGAAGCCACTCCTCACGCAAGGCATCCAGATCGCGATTTAAAAGGACTTCGCTGGTGGCCGGGGGCGGCGCGGTTAACTCCTCGACTTTGGCAAAAGAGACGCTCTTCTCACCGGCCCGAGCGATCACATTGGCTCCGTGGGGAAAAAGCCGGATCTCGAGCGTTTGCCCACCGCTGAA
>JALHOQ010000225.1 GCA_022842925.1 Bdellovibrionales bacterium | reverse complement strand
GCTTCAGCATCTGAGTGCGCATGCCTTCGGGCGCCCGCTCGATCTGTTGGGCCAAGTAAAGATTGAGTTCGCGAAACAACAAATCGGTCCGGTCATCGCGCCGGCGCATGTTCTCGATCAACTCTGGATCGTCTTTTTCAAAGAGCCTCAAGGAGTCCTCGATCATGCTGTTTACGATATCGCCCATGCGAAGCGCCTCGCGCTCGGCGTGGGCCACCACCACACTCGGTGACTCCCAGTCCTTTTTGCTTAAGTACTTTACCGAAAACTGACGTTCCTCTTTCGACGGCGGAAAGAGCTGCTCGACAATGCCGGCACCCTTTTTTACGAAAGGTAGAAAAAGGGCCGCGGTAAAAAGATTGTAGATCGTATTAAAGTTCGCAATGTCGCGCTGGATTTCACCCATCGAGATCAGATCGATCGTCAGTTGCGCGAGCGGAACAAAGATTGCGACTCCCGCGATTTTATAAAACGTATGGGCCCACGCCACCTGTCGTCCGACATAGTTGCCACCCGTCGCCGCGATTAGGGCCGTGGCCGTGGTTCCTATGTTGGCGCCAAAAATCCACCAAACCGCATCATCCATGCCGATCAAACCGTGGGCGGCGAGAGACATGCCAATCGAAATCGTCACCGCGCTCGAGTGAACAATGGCGGTAAAGAAGGCCGTGACCAACAAGGCGTAGAGTGGATTTTCATTTAAAACCTGAATGGCGGACTTGAAGTGTTCGGCATCCTGAAGACTCATGGTACCCAGTTTGATCACTTCGAGCCCGTAGAAGATCAGACCGAAGCCCATAATGGCGGCCGAGGCGTTTTTTACCGTGCGATTCCTGGAGATAAAGTGCACGAAGAAGAACATCCCAAAGACCGGCAAGCCGAACTTGGCGATATCGAAGCTCAAAACCTGAACGGTCAGCGTGGAGCCGATGGCGGACCCCAGAATCACACTCATCACCTGCGGAAGCGTGATCACGCCGGCCGCGCCCAGGCCCACCAACAGCGTGGTGACCGCGCCTGAGCTCTGGAGAATCATCGTAAGGCCGATGCCGAGTCCAATTCCCCATAGAGGTTTGCGAGCCAGAGTGGTGACAATATCGCGGATTCGATCGGACGCGATGATTTGCAGGTGCTCGGCGGCGATCTTCATCCCGAGCATGAACAGAGCGACGCCACCGATGGTTAACACGAGTGCTGAATGGGTACCGGACATCTAGATAATTCTAAGTGCTTTCGGATTGCTTTCGCTAGTGAAAAAGCGCTTCCGCGAATTCCTGAGGCTTGAAACTGGTCAGGGCATCCATGCTTTCGCCCACACCTAGAAAAACGGTGGGAATTTGCAACTGCGAAGCCAGACCTAGTACCACACCGCCTTTTGCGGTGCCGTCCATTTTGGTGAAAATCGCTCCCGAGAGTTTGAGTGTGTCGTGAAACTTTTGCGCCTGAACCAGCGCGTTTTGGCCGGAATTGGCATCGAGCACAATCAATGTTTCATGAGGCGCTTCTGGGTTCAACTTCTGCATCACGCGCTTCACTTTTTTGAGCTCTTCCATAAGATTTTCTTGAGTGTGAAGGCGTCCCGCGGTGTCGATCAGTACGAGGTCATAGCCTCGGGCCGCGGCCATTTTTACGGCGTCAAACGCCACCGCTCCGGGGTCGGTCACGCCTTCGGGTGCGAAAATCTCCACCTGCGCCCGTTCCGACCAAACCCGCAGCTGCGCTTGCGCCGCTGCACGAAACGTATCGCCCGCGGCGACCAGGACTTTCGCGCCTTGTTGCGCGGCCAAGTGCGCCAGCTTGCCGATCGTGGTGGTTTTGCCGGCGCCGTTCACACCGACCACCATCCAGACCTGCGGTTTGGTGCGAGTGGCGAAGTTTTCAAATGGGGAGCGTCCCATTTTGGGGACTGAAGTCAGAATCGCTTCCACTTCGCTCTTCAACGAGGACTTCACCACATCGAGGGATTTTTTTTCTTGGCGCGAGAGCTGCGACTCCACGGAATCTAAAAGACGGCTGACCGTGGTGGTGCCGAGATCGCTGGTGTAGAGGATTTCTTCGAGGGTTTCGAGTTGCGAGCCTTCGATCTCGCCCGCTCCGAGCAGGCTTTTTTGAATTTTGCCCCAGAAGCTGTCGCGGGTGCCACGCAGTGTATGGTCGAGCGTGGGGGGTGGCTCGGGCACAATCGCGGGTTCTGCACGGAGAGGGATTACCGTCGCGGGAGTCTTCTCAACCTCCTTAGCGGCTTCAATCGCGGCGGCTTCACGCGCCTGCTCGATGGCCTTCTCGTCATCTGTTTTGATCAAGTAGCGGGCAAAGTAGTAGCCCGCTGAAGCGAGCGTGCCGACGCCGACAGCTAGCCCCCCGAGCAGTATGACGATATCCATTTCCATGGCCGATGATGTAACGAGTCGATGGGCACAGGTCAAGAATAGCTGTGCTAAATATATAGGCCACCATGATTTTGATCATCACCCCGCTTCCGCTGGAACTCGAAGCTCTGCGCGCGCAGGGCCTGCGCGACAACGCCCAACTGCGCCTCGCGCTCGGCGGCCATGGCAAAGTTCACTTCGCGCTGCGAACTCAGGCCCTGATTCTAGAGCACAAGCCGAAGCTCGTAGTCTGTGCTGGCGCCTGCGGATCCCTGTCACCGGATGTACGCAATATGGACGTGGTGGTCGCCGAACGCACGATCGAACACGATTTCAAACTGCGCTTTATTCAAAAACCCGAACCCACCTTCGACGGCGATGGCGCCACTGTGGCCCGCCTTAAAAAAGAATTTGCCATTCGAGCGGGCGACTTCGCCATTCACTTCGGCGTGGTCGCGAGTGGGGACGAAGATATTATCGACTTGGAGCGCGCCCGCGAGCTGCGCCAGCAAACCCAAGCTCTGGCCGTGGCGTGGGAAGGCGCTGGAGGAGCCCGGGCCGCGACTTTGAACGGCACGCCTTTTGTGGAAATTCGCGGAGTGACTGACTCAGCCGACGCCCACGCGGTGACTAGCTTTAAAGAGAACCTGAGCCATGCGATGAAAAACGTCGCAACGGTTTTACGGACGCTGGTCTGAACTGGATTTGGACTGTATTGTTGCCGAAGCGATCCAGGAACTGCATGGAAATCGCGTCCCCTTCGGCTTCGGTCGCGACCAGATTTAAATCGAGGTCGAACATCGTGCGGTTGGCGAAGAGATTGAGCGCGCCCTCATGGTAGGACCACTTTCCGTTTCCATGTCCCAAATTGTCCACTTCGTAATAAAATTTGCCGTTGTCGAAGAGCGCGTAACGCATTTTATATTTTTGATTCGAGACCAGTAGATTCAATTCGTTTAGCTTCTGCCCGGCTTGGTCGTAGTCCTTGGCGGGGTTGACGAAACGGGTGAAAAATTCCGGACCGCGTTTATGCTTGGCCGGACTTCCATCACTGCAACCGACCACAACGAGCAGTAGAATACCCAAAATGCTTTTCATGCTCTCCCCCACTTCTTTGGTGATCGTAACGCTGGAGGCGGCCCTCGACAACTCGCGAGCCCGTAAAATGCGCCTTACTGGTCCCGGGCCATGTTAGAAAATGGGCAGTCTTAAGTGCTTGAAATTACTATATTTTACGTAACACATAAGAGGTCTGTACTAAAGCTTACGCAAAACCTCGCGCTCAACCTCTATATATATGCAGCTCAGCGGGCCACTCCATTGCAATTGTCTGCAGTCGGAGGAATTTAATTTATGAAAAAGATCTTAAGCGTAGCCCTTGCGGCTCAAATGTTATTGCTGGTGCCCCAAGTGGCTTCGGCTGGAGGTCGACGTGGTCATGACGGAGGCGGTTGGGGTACCCTGATCGGACTCGGAATTGGCGCCGCGATCGGATTTGCGATTGGTCGGCTAACAGCGGATGACCGTAGGGCCATCGACCGCGGTGCGGACGATTGCTTGAAACGTTATTCACGTGGAGCCTGTGATCGCCCCGTTCACCTGCCGCAGTACCGTGGCAATGTTCATATCCGTCCGCATGAGCGCGTTTACTTCCGAGGTCAGCCTAACGAATGTCGCGCTTTCCATGTGATGCATCAAGGTCGTGTCGTTGAGACTCGCTATCGCTGCCAAGACGGCAACCGCTGGGTTGAACCCCGCCCGCAGTGGGGCCAGCCGAACTACTTCGATGCCCCCAATCACGATCCGCGCATGCGCCGTTGGGATTACAATAATGCCCCCGCCGTGGTGGCTCCAAGACCCGGCCCGGGATTTGGTGGCGGTCCAGTTGTAGTTGGTGGCCCGCGCCCTGGTTTCGGTCAGCAGCGTGGCGGACCGGCGACTCTGCCGCCCCATGGAGGCGTACGCCCGCAGCAACAGTTCCAGCAACAGCGCCTGCCCGCTCCGGATCTTTTGCCGCCGCTGCAGCAACCGCGCGCTATCCGCTAGTTTGATATTGTGAATTGAGTTTTAAAAACCTGCTGTACGTAAAAACGCCATCTCGGGGAGGGATGGCGTTTTCTGTTAGGTACCTAAAGGATCTGGCTGTGGTCGCGGTAAATCGCGTCTAGAAACTCCGGATGTTCACTCGTCGCGATCTGACCGTTCTTGCAGTTGAAGCGAAAAAGGAGTCGGGCGTGGGGAGAGATCTCTGTTCCCTCGAGCACTCCCGGTCGTTCCGCGACATGAATTACGCCGACTTCTTCGGCGTGGCCATCCGTTTTGCGGCAGAAGTGACGGCCGAGCCGGCGTTTCGCCGAATCATTTTTAACCGACAATCGCCAAATCGCGGTGAAAACTTCATCTTCGCTAAAGCGAAACGTATTGCTGAAACAGTAGTCCGAATTGTTATAAACCAGAGTGCTCTGACCGCGCCCCTGGTAGCTCACCACATAGATGCAGTGGCGGCCGAGCTTCGGGCCGCTGTGAAAGAGCTTCATATTGGACGTCCACCCGAGCTGTACCCAAATGAGAGGGCGCAAAGCCGCCTTCTGAACTCGCTCCTGCCGCTGCGAAAGAAAGTGATTTGGAATAGCCGTAAGAAAGGCGAGGATAAAAAAGCCCGCGAATATCCAAGGAACCGTGGCGAGCCGTTTCTCAGTCTTCCGCCCCCCCCCCCCCCCCCCACAAAAAAAACA
>JALHOQ010000224.1 GCA_022842925.1 Bdellovibrionales bacterium | reverse complement strand
GCCCGCCCGCTCGGTGATACTGGGTGTGCATGCGCTCATGGGTGGCTTCAATCACTTCCGGCGGTGTGATGGAGAGATTGAACACTCCGACTGGCATAATGGAATTGGCCAACCGTTGCGCTTCCGGATCATGAGTGCCAATAGTCAGCTGAAGAAGTTCGAGAGGCGCATCAAACGGGATCACGCCCACGCGCTCGAATTTAAAAAAAGGCGGGATTTCAATTTTGTCTTTGCGAGCGAGTTTATGGACCGCTTCCCATTCTTCTTTTTTGCGAAAGTCTTTTTCTTCCAGGCTATAAACCGGAACATCAGCCCGTGAGATTTTTTCGCCCTTTAGCAATCTTAAGAAAATCTCCACCGCTTCGAGCAGGATTTTGCCCTTCACCACCGGCCAAGCGGCTTTTTCAATTTCGCTTCGGGGAACAATCCCATAGGGACGGACCGAAAAATCAAAGCGCCCGCTGGCAAAGCCGATCTGGAGTTTGCGCTTCTCGTTGAGGTTGCGGCCATGCAAGGTCAAAAAGGTGCGAATCGCTTCGGCATGAGCAATGGGCCCACCATTACATAAAATGTTGCGAATAGCTGAACCGACTTGCAGACCTCGGGTCTGACTAAAGATCACATGGGCCATTTGCAGAATGTCGGTGTTCAGTCCGATCTCACCTTTGAAATGCGGGATCACCGGCTCAGGTCCGGATTTTTGAATTTCGCAGGAGAGATGGGTCTCCGCCACCCAGGCTGTTTCAAAGCCGAGTTCGTCGCTTAAGCGAACCTGATCGAAGAAGCTGTCGAACATGACCTTTTCGCTCGGCATGTAGCCGTCGACATCGGTCTGACATATCGAGAGAAAAATATCGTACTTCAAAACGCCCCCGTGCGCCCGCCATCGACCGGCAGACTGACACCGCTGATATAGCTGGCCCGAGGCGACGCGAGAAATCCGATCGCTTCCGCAGTTTCGCGCGGATCAGCCAGGCGCTTGAGTGGGATCGTGTCCATCCACTCCTTGCGCACCTGCTCCTCGCTCTTCGATCCGCGAGCGGCGGCATCGGCGGCGAGACTGGTGAGGCGTGGCGTTTCCGTAAAGCCGGGCAAAATATTGTTTACCGTAATGCCAAAAGGCCCAAGTTCCTGCGAAAGAGTCTTGGCCCAAGCCGCCATAGCGGCGCGAACCAGGTTGGAAACGCCGAGGTTCGGAATTGGCTGTTTTACTGAAGTGGAAAGCACGTTGATAATGCGACCGTATTTGAGCTGTTTCATTCCGGGCAGCAGGGTTCGTAAAATCACCTGCGAAGCCATCACGTGGCCGCGGAACGCGCGTTCCATTTCGACCGGCGTGGCCTCGGTCAGCGGGCCGGCTTTTGGCCCGCCCGTATTGTTGATCCAAATGCTGACGGGTCCCGTCTCGGCTACCAGGCGGCCGAGGGTGAGATTTAGCTCCTCAATCCGCTCCATATCCATGGCGATAATTTTATGGTGTGAGGGATGGGGCAGCCCACTGCGTACTGCCTCGAGCGCGTCGATCCGGCGCGAGAGCAAAATCACGCGAGCTCCACGTTCAGCGAGGAGCTTGGCCGCGGCCTGACCGATTCCCTGTGATGCTCCCCCCACAAGGGCTATGCGTCCATCTAAACTCAGCTCGATGGTTCACCTCCGTCCCAAGAATGCCGCATTGTGGCCAAAGCCTCGTCGTCCGTCAAGAATGAAGGTATCCTTTGAGGCATGAAGAAGTCGGCTCCCACTCTCGATCTGCATGGCTATAAAACGGATGATGTCTTTGACGCTGTAGAGAATTTTTTAAGCCGCCACTCGTCGGCCCGCCAGGTGCGAATTATGCCGGGTAAGGGCACGGGAAAAGTAAAGGCTAAGGTAGAAGAGTATTTGCGCCTGGCGCGCTATCCATGGAAGTTTGAACGCTTGGACAATGGCAAAGTGAACGACGGCGTGATGGTCGTCTTTATGGAGTGAATTATGGCGGCGACGCTGCTCTGGCTCGATATGGAAATGACAGGTCTGGATGTGGAACGCGAGGTGCCGATCGAGGTCGCGGCCCTGGTGACGGATTGGCAGTTTCAGGTTGTGGAAGAATACCATGCGATTATTCAGCAGCCTTCGCAGTTTTTGGATGCCATGGACGATTGGAATAAGAAACATCATGGCGCAAGCGGTTTGCTGGCGCAGATTCCCTACGGCAAAAAGCCTGATGTCGTCGACAAAGAAATGGCCGATTTAGTGGTGCGGCACTTTGGTCAGGAACAGGCTCTGCTTGCGGGCAACTCTATTTCGCAAGATCGCTTGTTTATCCGTAAGTACATGCCGCTGCTTGAGGCGCGATTGCATTATCGCTTGCTTGATGTGAGCTCGTATAAGGTCGTGTTCAATAATTTATTTGATAAGAAGTTTAAGAAAAAAGACGCCCATCGGGCCGTGGACGATATTCACGAGTCGATTGCGGAGTTGAAGTTTTATTTGAGCTTTATCAAGGGGTAAGCGGTATGCGGCGCTGGGGCGGATTGCTGGTCGTGATGTTTTCTATGTGGGGCGCGTGGGCGATGGACCCGCGACCAATCAAACGCGGACCCGCCTCGCAGGTTTCGCTGCCGCCGCAGCCCGAGGTGCAAGACGGCGCCGCGGCCGTTGAGGTGACTGAAGGCGTGGTGGCGCCCACCAAGTCGAGTGAGCCGGTTGGACCCCTTGGCGCAGCGGCAGCGGCGGGCTCTATGAGCTGGATGGTGACGGGAAACTACAGCTACGCCGATCTTTGGGTGCCTGGCAAAATCGGTTTTACTGCGGGTTACCGATTGGACGAGAAGAGCTGGGTTGAGATCGATTACATGCGCGGCTCGTTTTCCACCAGCTGGATTGGCGTGGACCTGGGTCGCGTGGTGGAGCAACGAGCGGTTGTGCAATGGCGACGTTTTCCTTGGGCCGCGCGTTTTAATTATTTTATCGGCGCGAATTTCAACGACCTCGAAGTCACCTTGGGTGATAGCGCACTGGCCACGGTCTCCACTTTCGACACAACCGAATACGAACTGATGCGGCTGACCAGCCTTGGCGGAAGCGCGGGGATCGGCCATCGCTGGGTCTTGCACAATGGGATTGTTTTAGCCGTGGATTGGCTGCATGTGCATCTGCCGCTTTTGTCACTGATGGAAGATGCACCTTTTCGGGATGCCACCACAGATCCGGACCGAAGGACCGAAGCGGACGATCTTGTTCGCTTCGTACAAAAGTTCCCGCGCTTTGCCGCGCTTAAATTGCAGGTGGGTTTGAGCTTTTGAACTCGGCCCGGGCCGAGTTCAAAGGCCTTGACCCTATCTTGGCCGACCGCTAGTCCTAGCGCGAATGAAACGTCTGGCTTTAGTCTCTCTGCTGTTTTTCGTCGGTCCCTACGCCTCGGCCCAAGTGGGTGTGGGACTCGGCCTCGGTCTCAATTCCGACAAGGGGCTGATGGGCATCGGCGTCGATTACAAGTTTCAAAATCAGAGCCTCATCCAGTTAGATGCGGGGCTCGACCGCTCCGGCCTCATCCAAACTCTAATGTACAAGTATCCTTTGTACTCCCACTCAAGCGGTTCGCAATGGTACAGCAAATGCCTTTTCCTTTTCGACTGCGACATGATCGTTTATCTCGGAGCCGGCATTAAGTACTTCACGGCCTATTCGGTTCAATTCCGAAAAGGAGAAGCGGCCGAAACTCAGTATGACGTAGACCCCAAGTACGCGACCGGCTTCACGCTCACCCTTCGCGATGAGTATAAGAACGGTCTCTTTTTCGATCTGGATATCTCCTATAGGGCCCGGCTAACAAAACCAGATATCCATTTAAAGAGCGGCTCACCCCTGGCGGAAGATGAAGACAAGATTCGGGCGTCGGAAGACAGCTTCGGATTTGGTTTGGTGCTGGGTTATCGGTTTTGATTTTCTGAGTTCACTCGGCCCGGGCCGAGTTCACAACTCCGGATACGCCTTCAAGACCCGCTCGGAAATCTTCTCATGTCCCTTCGGCGATGGGTGAAAACAATCCCCCGCGATATCCTCGCCGGTGAATTGCAGCTCGCGAACCTCTTCCACAAGCAGCCAATTGATTTTCTTCGCGTTGTACTGGGCATTCAGAAGATTGATCTGCTTCTTCCACGCTTCGACCATGGCGGTCTGCACGTCTTTCAAGCGCTGGGTTTTTTCGGGATTGAGGTGATTGGTCTTGGTCACACTCGGGCACATCAGGCCTAGCGTTCGCGCCATGAGCCGAGCGCCGAGTGTGCCGCCATCAAGCGCGCCCACGCGCACATCACCGCAGGTCACGCTGTCCTTGCCTTCGAACACGATCTGCTTTTGCTGAATGTCGGCGTTGGTGATGACCGTGGTCACGTCGAGCGGAGCCAGGACGATAAAGTCTGTCCCATTTTTGGCGGGCCTTAAAACATTCGCCGAATTGTGCCAGGCGCGACTCAACTCGGCCTCGTAAAGGGCGCTGATTTCTTCAATCGTGCGGGTAAAAATGCTGTCATCGCAAAGATCATTGGCCGTGAACGAAACCATCACGACCGGCGGGAGAGTTCCCGGCTTCATTTCGTAAACGCGTGACAGCTGCCACGGAATATCTGAAACCCGGGCGCCGTCTTGACCGACGATCACAATATCTGAGGCATGCACGCCCCAGCTGCGCCCGACTTTATAGGCGAACGAGTTTTCTGGCGAATCTAATCTGAGCGCGGCTTTGGCGCCGAAATTGGTCAGCAACTTTCGGTACCACTTCGCTTTTTGAAATTCCGGTGCGGAATAAAATATTCGCGTCGGCGCTTCTTTTACGATTTTGGTCGCCGTGAATCTTTGCGACGAGAAGAAATCGCCGAACAACGTTCTTAAACCCGGAATCGTAGCTGAAATCCCGTCTCCACTCGCCGCAGCGGTTACGACGCTATCGCCGACAACAGCCACCCAACGATTGGGATCTTTGATTTTATTGGCATTGGTGCCGAACGGGCCAATCTGCTCGAACGTCTGCCCGTGAGCCAGATGAACAAAAAGAGTCAGAACTAAGTTGATCGTCATGCTGAGACTCAAAAGCGCCGGGGCTTAGGTGCCGCGGCGCTTCGGAAAAAAGAACCAGGTACTTTTAGTAACGATAGTGCTCGGGTTTGA
>JALHOQ010000223.1 GCA_022842925.1 Bdellovibrionales bacterium | reverse complement strand
CGCGCTCGATAATCTGCTCAACGCTCTCGCCTTGGCGTTGCAAGCGGTCCGCTAGCTCGGCGGTCTCCTCCGTTTCCTTCATCCGCACTTTCAGCCGCTCGATTTTGCGATCCAGTTGCTCAAGGCGTTGAGTTAAGAATCTTTGATGATCGAGGAGGGCTTTCAGTTCCAGCTGCAAAGACTTCGCGAATCCGCTCCCTTCCATTTCGATCATGGCTCGCAGTCGCGGTCCATAGGTGCGCAAGAAATAGTACGTAAAATGAAAGCCTGTGTAGTCTCCCTGTTCCTGATTGTTCAGGCGCTGCAGGAGTTCGAGCAGCCCCATCCGTGTGAGATGAAACCGAGTTTGCCCTCCTCGCTCTTGGGCCTTAGCGAACCCGCCGCGCACCAGGTCGCGCATATAGCGTTGCACCTGCGTATTGTGCACGCGCACCTGCACCGGCGGCAGGACCGCGCTCAGCCAGTTCGCGCACAATTCAAACACAAAGCGCATATCCTTGAGGCGAAAGCCACGGGCCGTGAAGTTAGATTGGCTGGCCAGGGCTGAGACGGTGAGGAGGAGATCAAAGGGCTTCACAAGTTACATTGTAACAAAAATAGGTTCCGTTTTAAAGGTTCGATTACCTCTGAATCACGTCTTATATCGAGACTTAGTTACAATGTAACAAAGTGGCCAACCTGCTGATCCACCTGATCCGCTATTCTGAGGGGGAATTCAAAACGCCAAAGGAGGCCCCAAATGAATTCTATACGCCGTATATCCTTAACTCTAAAAGCCCAGTTCAACGACTTCGTTCGACAGGTCGAGAACCATGAGGCGATCGCCGAAGCCACACTCAAAGATTTTCGCGCCAATATACATACCGCGAAATTCCGGCTGCGGATGCTCGAGCGCGCAATGGAGACCGCCGATCAGCGCGCGTCGAGCCTGTCCGCGGACATCAGCCGTTGGCGTCAGCGGGCCATTCAACTTGAAGGGCAAGATCAGCCTAAAGCGCTGGAGTGCGTGCGCCGCATGAAAACGGCCACCGCTGAACGCGATCAGCTTCTCAAGCAGATCGCCGAGATGCGCGCGACGCAATCTCAAGTCAGTCGCGACGTTATGAATGTCGAAGGCCAATACCAGGCCCTCAAAATGAAACACCAAACTCTGCTGTCACGACAGTCGAGCGCCGAGGCCATCAAGGGTCTTAGAGAGTCGGCCACCTCGCTGGACGTGACGGGACCCGAAATCTTTGAGCAGTGGGAAGCCAACATTGTCCGGCAGGAAGTGGAGGGCGAGCTCTTCACCGGCACCGCCACCGATGAGCTGGAGGCCGAGTTGCGCAAAGAAGAAGAGGCTGAAGAACTAATGGCCGAACTGGCCACACTTAAAACTCAAACCGAGTAATTAGAAGCGTCACTTTAAAGGAGAAATGCCATGAGCCAATTTGCTAAGTATCTGAGAATTTTTGGAGGCGTCGCCCTGGTCAGCTCCGCCTTCGTATTCCTAATCCAAGGGTATTCCACCTGGTCTTCGTTCGACCGCTTTCTGGCCTTCTTCGGGCTAGTCGGCGTCACCGCCGGGGCCGGTATGTTCTGCATCTATAAGTTGAACGAAGCGAAGAGCGCGCGGACCTTTCTCAGTTTTATGACGGCCGGCGTGTCCGTGCTCTTTGCTCAGATCGGCGCCATGGTCTTTTCGACCTTCAATGCGCCGGTCAGTCATTTGCCCTCGATCTTGAAATTCGAAGGGCTGAATATGGGTTCGATCGCGCTGGCGCTGGGCCTGACGTCAATTCTGCTCGTACCGGCGACGCTGCCTGCATTTCGCGCGTTGATACGGCCGCGAGCCCGTGAGCTATTCGAGGGGTTTCTCGCTCTGAATATGTTATTGCTGATTCCGGTCCGGCAAGTCGAGGTGGTGAGTGTTCTCTTTCTGATCGGCACGGCCTATGTGGCCTACCTGATCTGGCAGTCGCGCCGGGAGGCTGTGCACTTTAATACGGTCGAGGGCAAGATCGCCCATGTAATTCTCTGCGCGCCACTCTTAATCTTGTTTGGGCGTGGACTGTTCTATGATCAGGGGTTTCATCTCGCCGCCACCGCTATGATGGCCTTAGGGCTCGGGTTGCCATTCTTAAATCGAGGATTGAATCCGCGGCCGGCCGCTTCATTGGTTGAGCCGACCAGCCTGTTCTTGCTGATGATTTCCTGGGGGCACTGGGCGGGACAAATTACGGAGTACATGAAGGCGACAAGTTGGACAGGCACGTACATATTTATCCTCCCGGTTGTGGCCATGTGCATGATCTACGAGCGCCAAGGTTTATACCCCAGACCCATCGTCCGCTTCGTTTTATCGATGCTGACCTTGATCAATCTAGGCCTCGCCTTTGCTGAACCTGGAACGGGAACCTATATTTTAATTCTCGCCCTTGGCGCCGCCACATCCCTCTGGGGCTTTGTGCGTAAAGACCGCCAAGCTTTCGGCATCGGCGGCATCAATGTCGGCTACTCCATCATTGGCCAGATCATTCTCGGCTTGCGACTGATCGAATCGTGGACTTGGTTATCACTCGCCATCTGCGGTGTTGTCGGGATTTTACTGGCCTCGTTAGTCGAGAAAAATTCGTTGGATTTCAAGGACCGCTATCAACGGCTCATGGCGAACTTTGAGTAGCGGGTTCCTCGACGATCTGGCGCAGGCTCTTCTCGAGTCGCTCCATCGTCAGTTGCCGGGCCGGTATCGGCTCGGCAATTTTTATTTCGATCCGCCGCCACAGTTTGCGCGGAGCCTTTATGAATGCGGGCCCGTCCTTGCGACTGAACATGCTGCCCCATAGACCATTAATCGCCATCGGCACGACTGGCACAGGATCTTTCTCGACAATTTTCAAAATTCCGGGTTTTAAAGGAGCGAGGAATCCGTCATGGGTGATTTTTCCTTCCGGAAAAATGCACACCACTTCGCCTTCTTTTAGTTCCTTGGATACGGTTTCAAAAGCTCGAGTCATAATGGTTTCGTCCTCTCCACGGCCGGCGATGGGAATCACCCGCGCCTGGCGCATGATGTAGCGAAGAAGTGGAATCTCAAAGAACTTGTAGTACATGATAAATCGGGCGGGACGTCGCACGGCCCCCATGACCAAGAGAAAATCAATAAAGCTCAAGTGATTGCAGGCGAGAATCACACCGCCCTCTTTCGGGATATTGTGCTCGCCCTCCACGCGGATCCGGTACAGCAAGCGCGACAGGATGAAACTTATAAACCGTAAAGTGAATTCGGGCACCACTGAATAGACGTAAACGGAGACGGCGAGATTCATCAGCGCCAGCGCGAGAAAAATCTGCGGCAAGCTCAACTTGAAATGGTAAAAGACCATGACCAGGAGACTAGAGACCACCATAAACAGCGCGTTCATGACGTTATTGGCCGCCACGACTCGCGAACGGCTTTCGGGGTGACTGCGCTCCTGCACCAGCGCATAGAGCGGCACAATAAAAAGTCCACCGAATATGGACGTCATCAAAAAATCCACCAGCAGACGTTTGCCTTCATAGGTGGCCACAAACTGGGTGAAGGACATCAGCTCAGACTGGGAGCCAATCCAAGACGGCCAGATCAAAAACAAATCGATCATAAAAATGCTCATGCCGAGTGAGCCCAATGGCACCAAACCGATTTCGACCCGCTCATGCGAGAACTTCTCACTCAGCACCGAACCAATGCCGATTCCGACAGTGAACATAGTTAAAAATGCCGTGGCAACGGAGGCGTCGCCTTTTAAAAATTCCTTTACGTAAATGGGCAGCACGGACAAGATGCCGGCGCCGAAGAACCAGAACCAGGAGATGGCCAGAACGGAATTGTAAACCGCCGTCCGCTCGCGCAGTAGCGTCCACATTTCCTTGAACTGGGGGATCGGGTTCCAATGAATTTTGAGGTCGGGCACGCCGCGCGGAATCGGCAAGAGCCAGCGGCTAGTGAAAATTCCGCACAGGGCTAAAAGAAGTATCCCGACGGAGATGATATGGGCCGAATAGTCGGAGTCGGCGGCTAGGCCTCCGCCGATGGTGCCGAGCAAGATGGCCAAAAATGTTCCGAGTTCCACATAAGCGTTGGAGGCCATCAGTTTTTCGGGTGCGACGATTTGGGGAATCATACTGTACTTGGCAGGACCGAAGAACGCCGACTGCACTCCCATTAAGAAAAGCACCAGCATAAGCAGTGGAAAGCTCCCGAGATAGAATCCCAAAACCCCCACGGCCATAATCACCAACTCCCAAATTTTGGTCAGCCGGACGATATAAGTTTTCTCATATTTGTCGCTGAGTTGTCCGGCGATGGGCGAGAAGATAAAAAAAGGCAGAATGAACAGCCCTCCGGCCGCCGCCACGAGAGAGTTGGCATCGAGTCCGGCCATGCTCACGCCTTTGAACGTGATTAGGGTCACCATGGCGGTCTTTAAGAAATTGTCGTTCAGAGCGCCGAAGAGTTGAGTCCAGAACAAACCGGCGAATTGCTTATCCCGCAGAATCGACTTGAGAGACATGAGAGCTCCGTGAACAATAGAGGTATGAAGAAAATTGTCGGGAGTTTAGCTAAGAAAGTCACAGTCTTTGTGGCTCTATCGGTCATCGTGTTCGGCCTTTTGTCGTGGTGGTTCGTGCGCGGCCAGTACATGGACGTGACTCGCTATTTGCAGTCGCTCAAACCCTACGCGTGTGGCGACGACTTTGCCAACTTCGAGTGCGAGGTTTTTGAATTTCAAAAGCTCGCCGAGGAAGCGTTAGTTTGGCGAGTTCAGTCGCAGCAGTTCGTCGACATGGTCACGACAAAACGGGAGAAGGAAAGCAAGCCTCTGACGAGCGAAGACCTGCAGTTGATTCACAACGGAGTGCTCGACTATTTGAACTTGCGCAAGAAAATCATGGCGGTCGCGTACAAGTATAGGGCGGTCGGATTAAAAGACTACGAACCCGATGATTTGAGCCGGGACGGCCGACTTTTTATTCTGCGCGGAAAGCTCGCCCTCGCCGCCGCGCTCTTGTTATACGATAATTATTTGATCGGCATCCAACCCTGGCAAGGCGACGGATTTCTGCGCCGCTTGATCAATACCGACAATCGAGATGTGAACTCGGCTCTCGACAAAGTGACTCTGAGTTTTCATAACACTCATAACGCGGAGATTGTCGGCCGCGCCGCGCGCTTCTACTTAAAGG
>JALHOQ010000222.1 GCA_022842925.1 Bdellovibrionales bacterium | reverse complement strand
TTTTGGCGTCGAGCAGGCCAAGGCGCACGGCTTCTTCTTTGAGCGTGGTGCCGCGCTCGTGGGCCGCTTTGGCGATCTTGGCTGCATTGTCGTAGCCGATCACCGGATTGAGTGCCGTCACCAGCATCAGAGAGTTTTCGAGATGCTTTTTGATTTGGGCCACATTGGCCTGAGTTCCTTCCACGCAGTGCTCGCGGAAGCTTTCTGCGGCATCGCCGAGTAGACGAATGCTGTTCAGCACATTGAACACGATCAAGGGCTTAAACACGTTCAGTTCAAAGTGCCCCGTCGCACCTCCTACCGCCACGGCCATATCGTTGCCGATGACCTGCGCGCATACCATGGTCATGGCCTCGCTTTGGGTGGGATTAACCTTGCCGGGCATAATCGAGCTACCGGGCTCATTGGCGGGAAGAATCAGCTCGCCGATGCCAGAGCGCGGGCCGCTGCCGAGCAAGCGGAAGTCGTTGGCGATTTTCATCAGTGCACAGGCCGTGGTTTTAAGGGTGCCCGACATCTGCACGAGGGCATCATGGGCGGCGAGCGCTTCGAACTTGTTCGGAGCGGAGATAAATGGCATGCCGGTTTCTTCGGCGATGATGGCGGCCGCAGTCTCGGCAAACTTGGGGTGCGTGTTTAATCCCGTACCGACGGCGGTGCCGCCGAGTGCAAGGTGCAAGACATGCTTTTGCGCCGTTTCGATGCGCTCAATACAATGCTCGACTTGCGTCACGTAACCGGAAAATTCCTGCCCCAGCGTAAGCGGAGTGGCATCCATTAAGTGCGTGCGGCCGATTTTTACGATGTCGCGAAACTCTTGGGCTTTCGCATTCAATGCTTTCGCCAATTGCCCCAGCTGCGGGACGAGATGGTGCTTCACCCGCTCGGCCACGGCGATATGCATGGCGGTCGGAAAAGTGTCGTTGGAAGACTGAGCCTTGTTGACGTCGTCATTCGGATGAATGGCTTTTTCACCGAGCTTGCCGCCTTTGATTTGGATGGCGCGGTTGGCGATGACCTCGTTGGCGTTCATATTGGTTTGCGTACCCGAACCCGTTTGCCACACTACGAGCGGGAATTCGCTGTCCCACTGACCCTGAATCACTTCGTCGGCCGCTTGTACGATGACCTTGGCCTTGTCGGCCGGAAGTAGGCCGAGCTTTTCATTGGCCCGGGCGGCGGACTTCTTAAGGATGCCTAGCGCGCGGATCATCTCCCGCGGGAAGCGATCGCCGCCGATTTTGAAATTTTGAATCGATCTTTGGGTTTGGGCGCCCCATAGGCGTTCTGCGGGAACCTGAATTTCGCCCATGCTGTCTTTTTCAGTGCGAAAGGACACCGTTAGCCTCCGGTTTATATGCGATTGAAGTGCGAAAAATAGCGCGAATCCGACAGTTTAGGCAGCCAAAAGTTGTCTGGCGCGGCGCTTTCATATAGCGTGCTCGGTCTATGAAGCATTGGTTGATGAAATCGGAGCCGGACGTCTTCTCCCTCGATCGCCTGGAAACGCTTGGCACCTCCCTCTGGGATGGCGTGCGCAATTATCAGGCCCGGAATTTTATGATGAAGGACATGAAGGTCGGCGACCGTATTCTCTTTTATCACTCGTCGTGTGAGCCGCCGGGCGTGGCGGGACTTGCGCGTGTTTGCGGTTTGGCGGAGCCCGACCCTTCTCAGTTCGACAAAAAATCGGAATATTACGAACCCAAGGCCACCCGCGAAAAGCCGATCTGGCACTGCGTGCGGGTGGAATTTGAGAAACGTTTTCGGCGCTTTGTGGCCTTAGATGAATTGCGCGACGAAGAAGCCCTTAAGGAAATGCTGGTGCTTAAGAAGGGTCAGCGCCTGTCGATTCAACCGGTCACGGCGGCGGAATTTGCCAAAGTGGTCAAAATGGGCGGGCGGGCTTGAACGAGGCTAAGATTCCCTTGATCCAACTGGCGCCGATGGAAGGCGTGCTCGACTGGGTTTTGCGCGAGATGCTGTCCGAGATCGGCGGGGTGGACCGCATGGTGACTGAGTTCGTGCGGGTGACGGATAAAATCGTTCCGGATCATGTTTTCTATAAATATTCACCCGAGCTTTTGCATGGTGGCCGCACGCGGGCCGGGGTACCGGTGTTCGTGCAGCTTTTGGGCGGCCAGCCCGAGTGGGTGGCAGAGAATGCAGTGCGGGCCGCCTCGCTGGGCGCCCCCGGAGTCGATTTGAACTTCGGTTGCCCGGCTAAAACCGTGAACCGTCACGACGGCGGAGCCGCGTTGTTGAAGGAACCGGAGCGTGTGTTTCAGATTTGCTCGGCCGTGCGCCGGGCCGTGGCGGGCGACGTGCCGGTAACCGCGAAGGTGCGTTTAGGTTTTGACCATAAGGACTATCATCGCGAAATCGCAAGTGCCGTCAGTGAGAGCGGAATGTCCCATATCGTGGTTCATTGCCGAACCAAAATGGAAATGTACACGCCGCCCGCGCATTGGGAATACATTCCGCGCATGAGTGCCGGCTTGGACTTGCCGTTTTTAGCCAATGGCGAGATCTGGTCTGTGGAGGATTATCACCGTTGCGTGGCGGTGGCCGGCGTGGAGCGCGTGGCTCTTGGCCGCGGTTTAGTTTCGCGTCCGACGTTGGCACTTGAGATTCGGGAATCGGCGCAGGCGCGAAACTTCGACCCGGTCGGATTCTTAGAAGAATTCTTCCATCGCAGCGTCGCTTTCCGTAATCCGCACTACGGGGTCGCCCGCCTAAAACAGATTTTACGTTACTGGTCGCGCGAAAATGCGACTTTTGCGCGCTGGTTCCAGACGGTGAAAATCGCGGAAAACGTTGACCACGTCGTTCAATTTTTGCAAATGATCAAAGCCGAATCATCGTCGAGGGAGGATATCGAATGGCCAAAATTCAAATCTACACTTGGTCCAACTGCCCCTACTGCGTCCGCGCCAAGCAGCTTTTGAGTGGAAAGGGCATAGAGTTCGAAGAAATCAATCTCGATGGTAAAGAAGACGAACTTCGTGCGCTCCGTGAGCGCACCCGGTACCTGACCGTCCCGCAAATTTTTATTAATGAGAAATTGATCGGCGGTTACACCGAACTCGCGGGCCTGAACGCGAACGGGGATCTCGATCGGATGTTAGGATGATGTCCGACTAACGGGATAAAGATCCTTGGGCCCGGCACTTATTCTCGTAGCTGCGTGCGTGGACTCATGCGCTGCTCAGCGGAAAAGAATTCCAGTAGCGCTTCACTAAGATCTTTATAGCTCTTCGCGCGCGAAACCAGTGAAAATAAATGCTGGCCGAACTCGAGCCACCCCATGGTCATGCGAACATAAAACCTGAAGCGTTTCGCGCCCTCCTCGAAAGAAAAATGCCTCTCCAGTTCACTCAACAAGAATAATGCGGCGCGCCCGTATTCTCGACCCTCTTCTTCGGCGGTCGAAGGGGCTTGGCCCTCAAATTGAGCCGGCGGCGAAAAGCCAAGCCTCTCTCCCACCTGCCACAGCAGCCAGGGGCGTGCCACCAAGGCCCGTCCGACCATAACCGCATCGCAACCGGTTTGCTCTAACATGGCGAAGACGTCCTCGAGGTTTTGCACGTCTCCATTGCCCACCACAGGAATCTTTATTTTTTCGCGCACCTGGCGAATTTGCGCCCAGTCGGCGGCTCCTCGCCTTTTCATATGACCGACGCGCGGATGAAGCGTGATCCACGACGCTCCCGCTTCCTCCAGCCCCTTTACAAATTCGATCAGATATTCCAGATCGTTCTGTAAACCCGCTCGCAGTTTGACCGACACCGGAACTCGCGCTGAGCGCACGGTCATGCGCACCACTTCCGCCGCGTAGTTTTTGTCGCCCATAAGCGCCACACCGTAATTGTGTTTTAAAGCTTTACTGACAGGGCAGCCCATATTGATGTCGATGCCGACCGCGCCCCAGCCGATCAATTTCTCAACCGATAAACGAATAGGCTCTTCCTCATTGCCCAAAATCTGCGGCACTAAACCGCTCTCCGCCTCGTCGCGCAGGGTTTCGGGTGTCGAGCCCATTTCTTCACGTGGGAGGCGCCAGCTCGACAGCATTTCGGTCGGCCAAAAGGTTGTGGCGTCCGCCGGCATATAGCGCCGGACCATGGCGCGAACCGCGACGTGAGTCAGCCCCACCATGGGAGCCAGACTGACCGGAAAATTGACCCCTCCGGCTAAAAGCGGCCTCTCAAGATAGTCCACGCCTAACTTCATGCTTCCTCACATAACGCAAACTTTGAGATCTAGCCACTGATGGGCTATCTTAGGCCGGTGAAAAACCAAATTGTGGGTATTTTGGGCGGCGGACAGCTGGCCCGCATGTTGGCCCTGGCCGCGCACCCGCTGGGAATTCCAGTCTCGGTGCTCGCCGCGCACGCGACCGACCCGGCTCCTCAGGTTGTCGGCCTCACCCATATCGGCTCCCTTGAAGATGAAAAGGATTTGAAGCGGTTTCTGACCACAGTCGGAGCGGTTACCTTTGAATCAGAATTCGTGAATATCGACAAATTGAAGCGCTGCCTGCCGACGGGCGTTCGGGTTTTTCCGGCCTTGGATGTAATTGAAGCCATTCAGGACCGTTTGACGCAAAAGCAGTTGTTGAATCGCCATAAAATTCCGACCAGCCCCTGGTTTATGGTGGAGAATAAAAACGATCTGAAAGAGGCTCGGGCGAGGTTCCCGGCCGGTTTTGTATTGAAACAGCGGCGCTTCGGTTATGACGGCTACGGCACGTTCATGTTTAAGAATGGACAGGGCGATGAGTCGGCGCTGCTCAAGTCGAGTCACGGGTTTATTGCCGAGGCTTTTGTTCCGTTTCAGTCCGAATTGGCCGTGAGCATCGTGCGTTCGCGTGGGGGCGGAGTGGTGACATTGCCCCTGGTGACCAGCGTTCAGAGGGATTCTCGCTGCTATAGCGTCTGCGGCCCCGTTAAACATCCGAAATTTGCCGCGCTTGAGAAGAAACTGATCGCGATGATGAAGGCCATCGACTACGTCGGCATTTTGGCCTTCGAATTATTTGAAACCAAATCCGGCCTGCTGGTGAACGAGCTGGCGCCGCGAGTGCACAATTCAGCCCATTACTCGCAAAACGGCTTAAGCTGCTCGCAGTTTGAGTATCATTTGCGGGCCGGGCTCGGATTGCCGTTCCCCCCGGTCGAACTGATTCGTAAGGGATTTGCAATGATCAATCTGCTGGGCGAAGGTGGAAAAACTGAATTGTCGCGACGGCCTGAGGGATTTTTACATTGGTAC
>JALHOQ010000221.1 GCA_022842925.1 Bdellovibrionales bacterium | reverse complement strand
GTCAATGATCGCTCCAGCGCCCAGGCCTAAATACATGCTTCGAATTACGGGTATGTTGCCTCCCAAATTATAAGTCACTCGGGGAAGAATCGTGACCCGATTCAAACTTTGATCCCTCGCCCCTTGGGCTCGGTCTGTGGAGACAAACGAAACTTCTAGGCCAACACCGAAGGGAACCCAGGGTTGAAAACCCGCATCGACACCATACTCAAAGGCGGTCGAGTAATTGTTATCCGGATTCATAGTTCCAAGAGTCAAGCCAATGTGGGGCCTTCTCTCGCTTGGTGCCGCCTGCTCTTCGCTGGCTTTTGGAAACGTTGTTGTGGATGCTTGTTGCGCGTTCACGGTCCACGGCAGGGACAATACCGCTGCTAAAGCTAGCAACTGGTGTTTAAACATAAATACCTCCTGTTCAGATTCATAAGCAGGAGTTTGCATAGAGCGTACCATGCGTAGGCAGGGCGGGGCTGTTCCCTGAGGTGGCTTCAGCAGCCACCGGTGTTCGAAACTGCCCCGCTGCTATGGACTATAGCTGACCGTTGGCCACTCGGCCGGCCAGTTCGTTCAGGTCAAAAATAAATTTCTGCAACTCACCCAGTACGATGGGATCGCGGGCTAGGAAGCGGTCGAGAGCGTCCTTCAGCCCTTCATTGTTTTTATGAAATCCCCGGTAAGTGGGATTGCTGATCAAAGTGGCGCCGATTGTGAGGCCGGTTGTAACATCGGCCGAGATGTTCGCTTCGAACGCCGTCACCATAACGTCTTCCGATTTTTTCGAATCGGGCAATTTGCTTAAATCGACTTGGAACACGATGCGACCCGACAATCCGGTGTAGTTGCCCGCCGAGTCTTGGGTACGGTGGAGGATCTCGGTCTGGACCGTGGCGGCTTCGCCAAAGCCACGCGTGGCATCGGCGGCGATTGCACCGATCATGGATTCAATTTCGGGGATCACGCGATTGATGTGCTCCTGACTGAGCAGCTTAGTTATGTCTGTACCAAGGTGAGCATTGATTCGGGTGACAGGCGCTGTGCCATCGCCGTACGCGTATTCGAGTTTGTCGACGCGCAGTTCGACAAAGTTGGCTGGGCCGGTTTTTTTGTAACGCGCCTTGATCGAGACGGCCAGAGCGCGTTCCGCGTTGGTCTGAATGTCGGTAAATTCAACTGTCGCTTCAGTGTGAGCGTCGCGCACCGGGGCCAATAGCTCATCGACCGCGGCATTTAATTCTTTGAGCGCCGGATTGAATTCGGTGGCCGCGACCGAAAGGCTCGAGGCCAGTAACAAGAATAGCATTAAGTGTTTCATGGATTCCCCTCCAGAATGTGTTGTTGCTGCAACTACAGCCTAGATGGTTCCGACCTGCAAAGCCGGACCTCTCTGCGATGAGAATTGAAAGATCTACTGCCCGTTAACTCGTCGCATGCCGAAATTATTTGCGCGTTCTAAGTGATAGTGGTGGCATTAAGAAATGGCGGAAACCATTCTTGCGGTCGATTTCGGAACGAGTAACTCTCTGGCGGGTGCCTGGAAGGATGGCCACCGCATCGAAGCCCTGCCACTTGATCCGACCGCTATCGACCCCACGCTGATGCGCACGCTCCTCTATTTTCCGGATGAGGACCGCTGTTTTTATGGAACTGAGGCCATCGGCCAATATCTTCAGCACGAGATGGAAGGGCGTCTGTTCCGGTCTTTTAAGACCCATTTGCCCAATCGGAACTATCTCGGAACCGTCATCGGAGACCGGATTCTGACTTTAGAAAACTTGGTTGGAATCTTTCTTCTGGAAATGAGAAAGCGGGCCGAAAGCCACCTGAACGAACCCATCGAAGCGGCGGTGATCGGTCGACCGGCACGCTACTCCATGGATGCAGCAAGCGACAACTTCGCCCTGCACCGCATGACCAAGGCGGCACAATTCGCGGGATTTAAGCGGGTCGAATTCGTGCCTGAGCCTTTGGCGGCCGCGCTGGATATGCGACGTCAGCTGACAGAAGAAAAGATCGTTTTAGTTGGTGATTTCGGCGGTGGCACCTCCGACTTTACTTTGATTCGGATCGGCCCCGAATCGTTTAAAAAAGAACATGTGCTCGGGATTGACGGTTGCCCGCTGGCGGGTGACGCGCTCGACAGTTTGTTTATGAGCCACAAGTTAAACACTTTCTTTGGCGCGACGGCGGAATACAAAGTCTCTCTCGGTCGCAACCGGATGCGCATGCCGCTTTCCATTATGGAAAGACTGAACCGCCCGGCGCAGATCGTTCATTTACGAGAGCCAGACACCTATAATTTCATTCGCGAAATCCGCAAAGGAGCCCTGAGTCTTGAAGACCGCGCGAACATCGACCGTTTGTTTTTGTTAATTGAAGATCAGCAGATTTTTTCATTCTTTGAACAGATCGAGAAGACCAAGCGTGTTTTGTCAGAGTCGGAAGAGGGGTCCTTCGTCTTCGACTATCCGGGATTGGAAATCGGCACGGAGTTCCGTCGGGAGGATTTCCACGCCTGGGCGCTCGAGGTCCGGGCCTCGATTTTCAAAGCTCTCGATCAATGCCTGGGGCAAGCGGGGATCGACGAGTCGAAAGTGGATCTCGTCTGTCTAACCGGCGGATCGGCGAAAGTGCCGATGATCGCGGCCGAACTCGAGCGCCGCTTTGGGCCTGATAAAATGCGAACCCAAGCTCATTTTCACTCGGTTCTCTCGGGTCTCGTCGAAGCGTGCGCTCTAAGCCCCTTTGATTCGACTTAAATGTGAACCCCAGCGGTGACCGTCGAGTGATGGACCATCAATTTCGGCTACGACATCTTTTCCCTTAATTTTTAGAAGGATCGGTTTTTTAGCGTGACTGACGATCAGTTCGTCGTCCCACGCGGCAATGCCTCGGCTGCGGGTCGGGGTTAGGAGATGGGCCTGATCCCCGTCAAGAGCCGCGCTAAAGACCGCCTTTTCTTTGGAGTGCGTCCATACTATTCGGTCGCCGTCGAGAGCGAACGAAATCGCCTCTCCTTGGTAATAGGATTCGGAGCCGGCTGTCGGTTTTAAGAACCGATAACTTCCGTCCTGCGCCACGCGGATTACGACTGAAGCATCGTCATCACCACGAGTTTTGCCGCCTACGAGGGCGGCCCGTTCTGGAAGAGATTGAAAGTGCGAGGCGCCCGCTCGGCCGAGAAGTTCAGGGAAGCGGACTTGCCTGAGCACGCGGCCCGAGCGGGTGTCGATCCAGGTCACGTTACTGACGCGAAGCTCGCGAGGTGGGTTAAAATCGCTTTCCTCAATACCGTAGAAGTCGCCATTGTTGGCGACAGCCAAAACTCCGGGTTCGGGCATTTGCACGTCATGCGGATACAGGCCGTGGCTTTCCATCTCCCGGCGGATTGCCAGGTCGTGTCCGCGTAATACGATCCGGCCGCGAAAGTCTAAATCATCTTGTTCGGAGATCCAGAATCCATCCTCCTTTGGGTCCCAAACCGCATGACCAAAAAATCGCCGCCCTTTCGCGGAGCTCGCAGTCCCTTCAACTGACCCGCTAGTACGATTGAATGAGGCGATCTCCGTTCCCCACTTCGAAATCAAAATCAGCTGTTCCGGCCGCCGCGGGTTCTGAACCGCCATGTGGATGCGAAAGGGAACGGGAAAGTCGTGCATGGCGCCGCTACCGGGGTTGAAGATGACCAATCGGCTCGGTAGGGACGGGTCAATTTGATCAATGGCGCTATCGACCCAGCGGCCGTAACCACTCACCAATTCGAATTCGGAGGGGAGGCCGGAACCGCGCGCGGAGGTCTGCATAAATCGAAAAAGCGGATAAGCTAAAGCGCCGCCGGCCAAGAACAGAAACGAGCGTCGGTCCATGACACCTCTTTCCTAGCGAAAGCGAATCCAGAAGCGTGCCCACTCGCTCACCGCTTCTTGTATTTTCTCACCGCGATTGTGTTCAATGCAACGGATTGCCGCCGGGTTATCCACTCGGCACACGACTAAAGCCCGCGCCAGTCCAGCTCGGACGGCCTCAAAAAGAAGTTTATTGAGAGTGTGGGTTCCATAGCCGTGCCCACGTTTTGACGGGGGCACGAAAAATTCTAAATTCCCTTCAATTCCGTCAGTTAGAAGCGGAAAGCGCAAGCGGCCATATCCGCAGAGTTCGGAGCCCACGACGAGCCCGTAATGAGTGACGGACGTTTTACCGGCCTTGGGCCGCCAATCCATCCTCTCTTTAGTGCAGTTTTCAATAAACGACTTGGCGATCTTCTTGTCCCAAGCGCGCACGCCGAAGAGCGCCGTGTAAGTTCCACGGTCGCCTTCGGCAAAATCGCGAACCAGGATTTGTAAGGGCTCTAAGTGGACTTCGGTCAGCTCTTCAAGGCGCATCCTTTTGAGCTTCGACCATTTTGCCCTTAATGTGAAGTCGCTAACTGATGGTGCAGAGCTTTATCGTCCGCCGCGCTGATAGGCTCACGAAGATTATAGTTGGCCGCTATACCGCCACCGACCATTCCGGCGATTGCACCAAGTAGAATTGCAAAAAACAACGTCCAGCCGGCGTTACGCAGAGTGCGTGCGGCCGCTGTTCCGGCCTGCTGTACGGCCGCGGTAAACTGAGCGCGGAAGGATTCCATTCGAGTCCGGGCTTCGGCTTCGCTAATGCCGGCCTGATTGGCCAAGTAGCGGAGGGCAGCCTCATCGTTTCCGGCCATTAAGCGGGTCGCGACGCCTTTCACTACTTCGGTCGGTGCGGACTTGAGATTCAGATCAGAAACGGCGTCCTCGATCACGGTTTGTCCGACATTAGAATTCATCGCCGATCCACCCACCGCTGAGAGCGCTGTATTTATCCCGCCGCCCAAGGCGCCAAGAACTAAGCCCGCCTGCGTGAACATCGCGATAAAAAATAGGCTCGCGATAACCAATCCTTGTATACGACCGACTCGCGTTGAAACCATTCCCGCAACCCGTCCGCTGACATGGCCACCAGAATATAAAGCGATAATCGCGGATGCGACCGTCCACAAAGCGGCACCAATGCCGAGATCGCGGGCGCTGTCGCGATTATTCACGACGTCGTGTAAACTGCTGCCTCCGATGGCCAGGCCCAGACTCATCAGTCCTATATAGACGATGAAGGAAGTGAACAGGCCGGCGAAAATCGCCCGCCAATTGATTGCCGAGTGGACAACGCTCAGGGTCCTTCCGTCACTCGTTCCCGTTATAATTTGACCCCTCGTTGGGGAATTTTTCGACTCATTCATTCGCTATCTCCTTTTGCATGTTGCAT
>JALHOQ010000220.1 GCA_022842925.1 Bdellovibrionales bacterium | reverse complement strand
TAAATCCGCCAAGAAGTCGGCGGCTACCAAGAACACCTGCGTGAATGATTTCGGCTGCAAGAGCACCGAGAAGTGCGTGAAGTACACGCCTCAATCTAAGGGGTTCTGCACCGAACATTCGGATGGTGCCGCATTCCAACCGGCTCCGCCAAAGGCCCCGCAACCTAACCGTTCGACCTGCTCCATCGCGGCCGCTGGCCAATGCTTAAAGTGATTCTTGAGCCTTTAGAATAGGTAGCTGAGCGTGGCGCCGTATTGAGTGAGGACGAAGGATTCGGTTAGCGTCGTTGTCACGGTACCAACTTGCTGTTGGTCCGACGATAGACGCTCATAATACAACCCAAACATCCAATTCATCGTCACCGAGTAAGCGACGCGGGCCCGGAAGCCCTTCATGCTTAGGTAAGAGGTAAGAGAACCCGTTAGGCCCACAACCGATTGTTCGTAATCGCCCATTAGGTAGTAGTCGCCGGCAATCAGCCAGCTGCCTAAGCTAATCAAAAGAGTTGGGGCGATGGGGACAAAGAGCTTACCGCGGCGATTGCCAATGACCAGGTCTACATCGGAGTACTGATTCACAAAGCGGAAACTCGAAGTCGCTCCAATACCGACCGTCTCGTTAAACGGCATCCATCCCACCGTTGCTGCCGCACCAAACTGGCCCAAAGAAGGACTGGAAGTCTCGCTTCCTAGCACGCCATTGCCGTAGCCGGCGAAGCCCTGGAGTTCCAAATGCAGGGTGCGAGCAAAAAGCGGGCTAGAGGCCAGCAGGAACAAGACGCCTAACAGTCGGTAATGTTTGAACATGTTTTTAATTTCCATGGAAGAAGAGAGGCGGAGCGCTTAGTTCTTATTCTACTGGTTCTTTAAGCTTCTTAACAGTCTCTGGCATGAAGGTTTGCCCCCTAAATTCGACTAGGTGTGCTATGGATGGCACTCTCTTTTCCTCTGAATTTTGTGAAGGATCTACGAACGTGAATAGTTTTGACGAATTAAAGCTGAGTCCCCCATTGGCGAAGGCCTTGGCTGAAATGGGCTTCACAGCCCCCACCCCTATCCAAGCGGCCACTTTGCCCCTGCTTCTAGGTAAGGGAACTGACTTTTTAGGCATGGCAGCTACCGGAACGGGTAAGACCGGTGCTTTTGGTATTCCTCTTTTGGAAACCATTGAGCCTTCTGACCGCGAGCCACAGGCTTTGGTCATGTGCCCGACCCGCGAACTTGCGGTGCAAGTGGCGGAGCAGATTTCGCTCCTCGGAAAATACAAAGGCATTAACGTTCAGTGCATTTACGGCGGCGCCGGATACAAAGAACAGATCATGGGCCTTCGTCGTGGCGCGCACGTCATCGTCGCGACCCCAGGGCGCTTAGTGGATCACATGACCCGCGGTACGGTTTCGTTGGAATCGGTTCGCACTATCGTGCTCGATGAAGCCGATGAAATGATCTCGATGGGTTTTAAAGAAGAATTAGAGACGGTGTTGAAGCAAGTGCCGATGGATGCTTCCCACCGTTGGTTCTTCGCTGCGACGATGAGCCCCGCTCTCCGAGCCGTAGCCGATACTTATTTGCGCACCCCGCAGAGTGTGCGAGTGAACCGCACGGAAATGCTTCCGGGCACCGTGCAGCAGTTTTATTACACGGTTCGCGAAAAGAATAAGCCGAAGGGCGTGATGAAGCTGATCGACAATGCCGATAGCTTCTATGGACTGATCTTTTGCCAAACTAAAGTCGTAGTGATTGGTCTGACCGAGTATTTAAAGTCTCACGGCTATAGCGTGGATTGTCTGCACGGCGATAAGTCGCAGATGGAACGCGAACGCGTTTTGAAAAACATCAAAGACCGCACTGTAAATATCGTCGTCTGTTCCGACGTGGCGGCGCGCGGCTTGGATGTGAAAGATCTCACTCACGTTATCAATTACTCGCTTCCGCATGATTTTGATTCCTACATCCACCGCATTGGCCGCACGGGCCGCAGTGGCAGTGCCGGCATTGCGATGAATTTAGTCACGCCTTCACAGATGCACATGGTGGATCGCCTGCAGCGCATGACCCGCACAGTGATGCAGCCAGCCATCTTCCCAACTCGCAAAGACATTAGCGCTAAGAAACTCGCGCAACTCTTGCCGAAGTTCCTCGCCGCTCCTCATCAGGAAAAAGCGATGGAGATTTTGGGCGACGAATGGAAGGCCACTATCGAAGCGACGAGCAAAGAAGAAATCGTCGCGCGCTTTTTGGGCTTACTGTATCCAGAACTTTTTGTGGATTCAGAAACGGAAAAGGCTGAGGAAATCGGCTTTGCCGAACGAGAAGAAGAACCTCGTCGTCGTCCGTATCAGCGCAGTGGAGACCGCGGGGATCGCGGCGGTTCGTTTGATCGCCGTCCTCGCTCGGGGGGGTTCCGCAGTGAGAACGCCGAAGGCGGTGGGTATCGTGGTGGTGGTGGCGGCCGCAGCGGCGGACGCGGTGAATACCGCAGTGAAGGCCGTAACGAAGGATTTGGCGGCGGACCTCGTCGCGGTGGCCCGGGTGGCGGCAGACGTAGCGAAGGCTTCGGTGGACCCCGCGGTCGCAGCAGCAACAGCTTCCGTCCTCGTCGCGAAGTCGATTTCCGCGAAGGTGCAGCACCGGAAGGTGCGGCCGCAGGAGCTCCTCCAGCAGTGGAAGGTGGATCGCGTTTCGCCGGTGCTAAACGTCCCCCGTTTGGCGCGAAGAAAAAATGGGCCAAAAAGGAAAAGGCTTTTGGCAAAAAACCCAGCCCACAGGCTGAAGCTTAATTCTCAATATTGTGTCGTAGGAACCGGAGCAGCACTTGTCGTGTGACAATGCTGGCCGGGCCTCGGACAAAATAATCAAATCCATGTGTGGCCCAGCTAAATTCGAGTAGTTCTACGGGCCGTCCTAGTTCCTTTAGCTTCGCTTCTAAGGCCTTTGTGTGGTGCATGGCGACGAGATCGTCGTTGGTACCGTGCACAAGCAGGTGCGGCGGAGTTTTCTTATTCACGCGAAAGAGCGGCGATGCCGCCTCATAAGTTGGGCGAGAGGCTTCGGTTAAGTGCGCGCCCAGATAACCGCCGATGGTTTCTTTGCCGTTAATCACATGCCAAGACTTTGAATTCTCAAAACCCCAGATCATGTCACTAGGGGAATAAAAGCTAATGACGGCGCGAATCGCTTGCCCCTCGTCGACTAATTCTTGAGCGACCAGCTCCGCGATTTGCCCGCCAGCGGATCGTCCGAGGAAGAAAACATTCTTGTCATCAATACTGTAGTCGGTGCGGTGTTGAAGCAGGAAGTGCGCAGCGGCCTTTACGTCTTCTATGGCGGCAGGAAAACGGTCGCGGGGGAAAAATCGATAAGATACCAAGGCGACGCGGTAGCCCTGGCTGGCTAGGAAAGCCGGGAGGTCTGGCAAATCCGTGCGTTTGCCCGAGCTCCAGCTGCCCCCATGAACGACAAAAATCAGCGGGCTGAGATCGGTGTCGCCCTTCTTGCTGACCAGATCGATCGGAAGGCTCTGGCCCTTGTAGGTAAAATCAATCGTCTTAGAAATCACCGAGCTGGTATCGGGTGCGAGGACTAACTGCGACCAGGTGGAGAAGGGCACATCCGCGCGGTAGCCCAGTAAGGCCTGACCCAGTGGCAAAAGAAAAAATCCGGCTGCTAGGCCCAAAGCAAAAGCGGCTCTACGGGCGCGTCCATCCCCCTTAACGGCGATTAATAGGGCGGCTCCCGCGCAAAACAGCCCTAGCCAATGTCCCCATTCCGTCAGCACCAGTTTGAGTATCCACATGGAGCTAAAAAATGCGGGGAAAAAGGGAACCACGGCGAGAAACAAGACGACGTAGGCACTCAGATGCAGAATTATTTTTCTCATTGGGGAATCTCTCTTTATCTACAGGACTCCAGCTGTTCCAAAACGATTTTACCGATATGTTCGACTCGGTGGGGACCAAATCCATAAACGCCTGCCAGCTGGTCGAGTGAATCCGGATCCTTGCGCGCTAGGTCTTCGAGAGTTTTGTTGCTGAAAACCAAGAACGCCGGAACGTCTTGCTGATGGGCGTAGGCTTTGCGCCATTCTCTGAGAACGTCGAGGCGAATGGTTTGTTCGGGCGTGAGCGGGGCGCCGGTGATTTCTTTCGAGGCCTTTTTCTTTTTGGTCAGGCTGCGAACCGCGCTGGTCTTTTGCTGATAGAGCGGCGAGATGGTTACTTTTCTTGGCGACGCCGGATCGCAGATGTCGCAGTGACCGCAGTTTTTCATCCGAAACGTATCGCGGAAGTAAGTGAGAATGCCTTCATGGCGGCATTCGCCCCCTTCACAGAAATCGACGATAGTATCGAGTGCATCCCAGCGTCTGCGCGCAGTGGCTGCATCGCTCTCCGAAGTTTGGATAAAGTACGAGTGCAGGCCTTTATCCCGTTTGCTGTAAAGCAGCAGGCAGGTGGAAGGATTGCCGTCGCGGCCGGCGCGTCCCATTTCCTGGTAGTAGCTCTCGATGTTAGAAGGCATCTGATAGTGGATAACGAGGCGAACGTCGGGGTGATCGATTCCCATGCCAAAGGCATTGGTAGCTGCCAAAATGCGAGTGGCTCCGCGGTGGTAATCCGCTTGCGCGGTCTGCCGATCTTCAGCCGTCATGCCAGCATGGTAAAAATCGGTGGAGCCAAAATCTTCCTGCAATTTACCCGCGAGTTCTTCGCTCTGCTTACGCGTGCCACAATAAATCAGCACCCGCCCTGTGGGATGTTTTTCAATGGCAGAACGCACCATCTCCAGCTTTGCCTCGTCGTCAGAACACTGCTCCACCTGGCAGTAAAGATTGGGGCGATAAAATCCGTACACATGCCGATCGGGAGTGCGAAGCCCAAGCTGCTTGGCGATGTCCTTTAAGACGAGTGGCGTGGCCGTCGCGGTCAAAGCCAAGATGGGCACATCGGGCCGCAGCTGTCTCAAGATAGAAAGGCGATAGTAGTCTTTGCGGAAGTCAGGTCCCCATTGCGAAACGCAGTGGGATTCATCAATCGCGAAGAGCTGAATGTTTTGAGACTTAATCCACGTGGCAAAGCCCTCGCGCTGCACGCGTTCGGGGGAGAGGTAGAGCACAAAGCTCTTGGCCTGCCGCATTTCGGAAAAAACGCGCGATTTCTCTTCGAGCGTTTGTCCGGAATGGACGAAGCCGCAGGCAATGCCCAGGGCTTTGAGTCCACGCACCTGATCTTCCATCAGCGCAATAAGCGGCGAGATGACAACGACCAGGCCTTCGTTCTGACAGGCGGGAAGATCGGAAGAGC
>JALHOQ010000219.1 GCA_022842925.1 Bdellovibrionales bacterium | reverse complement strand
AGGAAATGGATATTTTTAATATCCAGATCGGGCCCATTACCCGGCAGTACCTGGATTATATCCGGGCCATGCGCCGTTTGGATTTAGAAGTGGCCGGCGAGTTTATCGCCATGGCGGCGACACTTCTTCATATCAAATCCAAAATGCTGCTTCCGCAGTACAATGAGGACGGCGAAGAGGTTCATGAGGATCCGCGGAAGGAACTCGTTCAAAAACTGCTCGAGTACAAGAAAATCAAAGAGTTGTCGGTTGATCTTTATAAACTGCCTTTGCTCGGCCGCGATGTGTATTCGCGGGGTCGTCGCGAAGATCTCGAAGCCCTAGAAGAGGGTGAGCTGATTTTAGAAGAGCGCCCCTTGTTCTCGCTGATTGCGGCCTATCGCCTGGCCATGAAGAATATGAAGAAGGCCGTGCACAAGGTCGGCGACGCTCTTCAGAGCATTTCCATGCGCATTATGGAGATGAAGGACTTTTTGGAAGTCGGTAAGCGCGTTGTGTTTGGTCAGTTTATTTCGGTGAGCGAGCCGGGAGAAAAGCGATCGGGTCAAATCTTGATGACGTTTTTGTCGCTGCTGGAGCTGGCCAAGATGGGCTTTGTTTCGCTGTTTCAGAACGAAGCTTTTGCGGAGATCCATGTCGAAGCGCGAAAGCCGATCGACCGCGATGTGATTGCATCGCAGGCCGAGAGTTACGAGACCGTGAATGCCGCCGCGAAAGCGGATGAGATTTTTGCCAAGCAAATGAGCCTTGAGGAATCGGCCGTGGTTTCGGAAGATATGCCGGACGACGTGCCCGAAGGCGAGTTCGCGACCGGCGAGGCCGTGCTCGATGAGAACGGCGAGCCGCTGGTGGCAAAGCAGACGCCCGAAAGCGAACTGCCGTTTGAAGAGATCGCCAGCGATGAGGATATTGAGGCCGAAGAGCGCCGGATTGCGGAAGAAGAGGCAGCAGCGCGGGGATTCCCGCTGACTCCGGCCGAAATGCCGGCGGACGCCGAGGCGGTCCAGCCCGCGCTTGAGACTGTGGCGAATGTGGAAATCACAGACCCGGCGACTGATGTGCCCACTTCTGAGATCGCGCCCATGACAGGCGACGAGCCTGAAATGAAGACCATGCCTGAGAATGTATTATCTTTCTTAACTACACCTTCGCCCGATGGAACTGACACATGAGTAAGAAAAAAGCCAAGCCGAGCAAGAAATCGAAACTGATCGTAGAGGAATTGGCCGAGAATGCGGCCAAGGCCTTTGAAGGCTTCGACGAGCCGGCCGAGCCTGCGCAGGACGAAGAGCATCACCTCGATGCTGAGGATTTAGAAGAGCTGAACGACACGTTGGTTGAAAATGCCGATGCCGAAGACGAAGAGGCCATCGAAGCGGCGGGCGGTCATGTTGACGCCCATGAAGGCGAAGAAGAGCACGTCGAGGGCTTAGAGGCTTCGGCCAGCGACCAAGAGGCTGACGAGACCGAAGACACCGCCGAGCTCACGGACGATGAAGAAAATGAAGCTACGGAAGCGGATGATGCCGAGTTTGCTGGCTCGGAGCTGGAAGGCTTTGAAGCCGCTGATATTGAAGACATCGAAAAGCTGGACGCTGAACAGATTCGCTCGGTGGTCGAAAGCGTGCTGTTTGCCACCGATAAACCGCTGAGCATCGCTGTGATTAAGCAGTCCTTTAAAGGCACCCAAGTCCGCTCGAAGGATATCCGCCAGGCTCTGACTGAGCTTCACGATGAGTACAACGAATCGTGGCGGGGATTTAGTCTCGATGAAGTGGGCGGCGGATTTCAGCTGCGCACGAAGGTCGACAATTTAAAATATCTTCGGCAGGCCGTTAAGGCCCGTCCATTTAAACTCTCAGGTCCGGCTCTCGAAGTGATGTCGATCGTGGCCTATAAACAGCCTGTGACCAAATCGCAGATGGACGAAATCCGCGGTGTGGAGAGCGGCCACTTGCTGCGCGCTTTGATGGAGAAGGGCCTGGTCAGCTTCGGTGAGCGCAGTGACTTGCCAGGTAAGCCCATGTTTTACGAGACCACTCGCAAGTTCCTAGAAATCTTTGGTCTGCGCAATCTGCAAGAACTGCCATCTTTACACGAGATCGACCAGCTGATTCCGGAAGGGATTGGCGATATCGAGGATAAAGAGACCTTAAGCGATTTGACCGAAGGTCTTTCGGAAGAGATCAAGTCGTCGTACTCCGAAGGTGAAGAGGAGCTGCTCAAGATCACCGACGAGCTTCAGGGTATTGAAACGTCCTCGGACTTTTTTGAAAAAGAAAAAGAGCGAATGCGCGCCCAGCGCGACAAAGAGCGCGCCCAGAATATTCGCGAAGCTTTGGCCGTCGGCGAAGCCGTGGAAGAAAAAGACAAGCGCTGGCTCGAGCGCTACGAGAGTATGACCGCCGAGGCGGCGCTGGCCGCCGAAGAAGTGGCAATGGTGACCGAAGATTTTGATCCGGTCGCCATCGCCGAAGCCCATACAGAGACTTCGACCATCGTAAATCTTTCGGCCGAAGAATTACCACCGATCGAAGAGCCCCTTGAGGGTTCGCGTCCGGATGATGCGACGGCCGACTAAATTAAGGAGAAAGCTATGTCTATGAAGCACATGTTCTGCGTTTTGGGCTTAGGTTTATTGATCGGTGGCTGCGCTCACCATCGCGATGTTCGCCCCGGTGTGGACGGAGTTCATCGCGTGACTTTGCAAACGGAGGATAAAGACGAAGGCTTTCGCAACGCCATGTCTCAGGCCGAGCACTACTGTAAGGAAAAGGCTTCGGGATCGCCTGCGGTGTTGAATGAAGGCAGTCAGTACACGGGCAGCATGGACGAAGGAAGTTACCGAACTGGCAAGACCGTCTCGAAAGTCGCCGCCGCTGCCGGTGGCGCTGTATTCGCCCTTGGCGGAAAAAAAGAGTCCACGGCTGGTGGCATTGTTGGTATGGGCGGGGGAATCGCGAACGCCGCTCTCGGCAAGGGTTATACCTTTGAAATGAAATTTAAGTGCCAGTAGTTAGGGCCTGACTTTTGCGACCTGAACTGCGCTGCGCACAGCCGAAGCAAGTTTTTCAGTTGAGAACGGTTTGGGAATAACAGCGTTGAACCCCGAACGCAGGAGTCGCAGCTCGGTCTGGTCTTGAGAGTTGGCCGTGAACGCGATGATGGGAATCTCGGAGAGACTCAGTTCACTGCGCACGCTGCGAAGAAGGTCGAAGCCCGAATGAGTCGGCATTTCAATATCGGTTACAATTACGTCGGGCTGGGATTTCGCCAGCTCACTCAATGCTTCGGTAACGGAACGGGCGATCAAGACATGGGCGCCCCGTTTCTCGAGAGTCAGCTTAATCAAGTCTAGGTTGTCTTCTGAATCATCGACACACAGGACCGTTAGTCCATTCAGATTGAAGTGGGGTTCGTTGGACTGTTGCGTTTGAGCTGTCGAATTGTAGAGCGTAAAATTAAACGTGGAACCCTGGCCGGGCTCGCTCTCCACCCAAATTTTGCCGCCGTGGGCGTCGATAATTCCCTTCGCGATGGCTAGGCCCAGGCCGGTCCCCATCTCCGCGGTTATTTTGGCCTGCCAAAAACTTTGAAAAATCTTTGTTCGGTCGGCCGGTGGAATGCCAGGCCCGGTGTCGCTAACGGAGAAAAGAACGGTGTCGCCAAGCGCCTTGGCGCTAAGAGTGACCCGACCTCCAATTGGCGTAAACTTAAGCGCGTTACCAAGGAGGTTCCATAGAACTTGCACTATACGAATTTTGTCGGCCATTACGTGTGGAAGAGAGTTCGCAACATCTACGGAAAGATCAACTCGGCGAGCCACAAATTTGTCTTTAAGGCTCGCTACGGCCTCGTCAAAAATAGCTGGAACGGAAATGGCCGAAGGGGAGACGTGCAGGGTCTTGGATTCGATCTTGGCAAAGTTCAAAAGATCATCCAGAAGCCTTAGCATCTGACTTGAGGACGAATTCAGGCGATCTCCCAGCTTGTGAACCTCCGCCTCGGTTAGGGTCGAATGGGTCAAAAGTTCAGCTGACATTTGGATGACAGAGACAGGATTTTTTAAGTCGTGGGAGACAATGCCAAGTATCGCCTCGCGTTCCTTCGTGGCCTGCCGGGCCTGTTGATAGAGTTCGGCGTTGGTGAGGGCCGCTTCAAATCGGCTCACCACGTTGCGCAGAAATTCTAAATCGGTGGGCAGGTTTCGATAGGCGGAGTCCGACGCCAATGCAATAGAGCCAGCCGTCTTTCCTAAAATGGTTAAAGGGAGTTCGATCTTCGTACCGGCTTTGAATCCCGGCTTGTCATTGCTCGCCAGTATGTGTCCATTCGGCTCGCGAATGATACAAGTCTCCGCGATATTTCGAGTTGTGAGGTCGACCATGTTTTGAATGATGGCGGTCTTGTCCAGCGTCTCTGTGAGTGAACGACTTAACTCTGTGAGGAACTTTTGCTTGTTTTCGTAGTGCGTTTTTTCGGTTATGTCGCGCACGATCGCGGTTACTAGAAGGCCTTCAGGTGTCGCGATGGGGCTTACACTGATTTCGACAGGCAGTTCAGTTCCATTCTTTTTCAGACCAAAAAGTTCCAGGCGGCGACCCATCGGGCGTCGTGTTGGATTTCTTAAATAGCGACCGACAAAAGCCTCATGTCGACCGCGGAATCGAAAAGGAACAAGAGTCTTCACGTTCTGGCCTAATAGCTCGCCTGGATCGTAACCGAATAGTTGTTCCAACTGACGATTGCAGTAGACGATCTTCTCGTGATCGTCCACGACTAGAACAGGATCAAATCCGTCTTCAACTAGTCGCTGATACTTCTGTTGCGAGAGTTGAAGTTCCTGCGTGCGCTTATTCACTTCGGTTTCAAGTTGCTGTCTATAGCGAGTTTCTTCCTCTGCTCGGCGAATTTCCTCCGTCTTTTGTTCGGTCACATTTTCACTAAAAATGACCAGTCCGCCGATTCCGCCGTGGGCCGATGTCCAGGGTCGAATTTCCCAACGATACCACCGTGCTGTGCCATTTTCGTCGACATATCGCTCTTCGGTGCCCCGCTCGATTGCGCCAGCTAAGCAGCGCCCGTGGATCGCGCGCCACTTATTATCGAGCTGAGGAAAAGTCTCATAAACAGATTTTCCGGTCACGACGGCTAAGTTGGGCAAAAGATCCTGCATCCAGCGCGCATTGGCCCAAATATATTTCATTTCGCGATCAAAGAGGGCTGCCGCCCCCGGCGAATGATTGATCAGGAGCTGAAGGTGTTCAATCAAATCCCGGCCATTCAGTTGCTCGACCTCGA
>JALHOQ010000218.1 GCA_022842925.1 Bdellovibrionales bacterium | reverse complement strand
CTAAACCAAGTGGGTAGACCTTGAATATTGCTCCGAAAAAGATTTTTGCCGCCGACGGGTAAACCCATGCGGAACAACGTCCGAACTAAAATATTGTTAGACGACTGACTGCCACTCCCGTTGGGTGTGGCCACCGTAAGGACAAAATCATTCAAATTCACGGAAGACATAAAGACTTTTGTACCTTGAAAGACTAGCTGTCTTCAAGGTCCTCTGGGGCATTTTGCGGGTATACGTCTTCTTCCCCATCCGGCATGTCCTCGGGTCTGTAGGCGTTAGGATTAATTTTAAGCACCCAATCCCGGTAGGCGTCGGTGATCTCATCAATTGACGCTGGCGGATGGATCGGACCCACGTGAATTTTAAGCACGCCGGGAAACGGGATCAAGCGGCCCTTGGGCCAGAGGGCGTTATTGCCCTCCAAGTAAAGAAAGAGGACCGGCGTATCGGTGCGGATCGCGAATAGGCTCACCCCACGCTTAAACCGGTTGATGTAGCCATCTTTGGAGCGGGTGCCCTCGGGAAAAAGGATCAACCAAATTCTCGGTAAAGTCGAGAGCAGGGAGGTGCAAAGCTTCATCACCTCGCCCTTGCGGTCGGCGCGGTCGATGGGGATGGCGCCGAGACAATGTTTGCTGAAATAAGTGAAGATCGGATTGCGGAACCAATAGTCTTTCGCCGCCGTAATATAAAGATCCTTCCAATAGCGAAACGGAACGGCGGCGGTGATCGAGACTGCGTCGAGATGGCTGGCGTGGTTCGAAATCAAAAGCAGGCGCGGATACTCACGGTACACTTTTTCGAAATCCCCAATGATCTTCAGTCGCACATAAAAGCGAAAGCCCCAGCCCTTGAGCCATAGCCCCCAAAGGCAGCGCCACATAAAACTGATTAGATCGAAGTGGCGGGTGAACAGCGGGAGGTGCTTGAGGTGAGGCGGCAGCTGGGTCCACTGTTCGTTTTCGTAGTTCCAATCCTTCATGGCTTATTGGCCGTTCGTCTGCTGCAGGTAAATGTAAATATAGAAGAACATCGGACCGACAAAAATCAGCTTTTCGACTCGGCTTAGAATTCCATCCCGGCCAATAATAAATATGCCCGTGTTCTTGATGCCGAGATCGCGGCGAAACACGTTGATGATCAAATCGCCCATGCGACCAAAAATCACGGCCACGGCACCGGCCGCGATCCAGAACTGCTCCGAGCGATCGGGCAGAAGGTGCCGCATGCCCCAAGCGAGGAGCATGGTTACGGCGGAAGCCACGATCATCCCCTCGAGCGAGACGCGGCTCGAAATTTTATCAAACGGTTTGATTTTGCCAAAGAGGCGCGAACAAGCCCAGGTCGCATTCTCACTCACTTCGGTGAGTAGATAAAGATAGAGCACCATCAGCTCGCCGTGCTCGAACATCAGCAGGCGGCCCATATGCATGTACGACCAGCCCCAGAAAATAAACGCGAGGAGGCTAAGCGCGATGTACTGAATCATGTGCGTGGCCGAATTGCGCAGAAGCGGGATCAGCAGAATCGTGCCGAGAAAAATCATGGGCATGATGTGAAAGTAATGATCGGTCTGACCGCTTTCGATCATAAAACCGAGAGCGAAAATAAAAACATAGGTGGCCCAGACGAACCAGCTGCGGTGATACATTCCCACCAGCTGAAAAAACGACTTGGCGCTGAGCACGCCCATAATCGTAATAAAAATCAACGGCCACGGCCGCGGCAGCGCGAAGGCGACAAAGAGCAGGGGCGCCACATAGAGCCAGCTGAGAAGACTGGCCCACGCGGACGTGTAAGGCGGACCCTTGCGTTTAAGGAAAAATGTGAAAATGGACAGGAGAATTAACCCACCGAGGACCAACGCCGCCGTTTCGACATAGCGTGGGTTCTGCCACAATCCATAAATCATTCTTCGCTCTTCCACTGGATGTTATGGTCTTTGATTTTCTTGTACAGGCTGGAGCGGGAGATCTTTAAGACGCGAGCGACTTCGTCGATATCGCCGTGGCGTTCGAGGGCGGTTTGGATCACTTGCGCTTCGAAGCTGTTCACGAGATCACTGAGCCCGCGGCTTAAATCCAGCGGCGCGCCCGCGGTGACCGCACCTCCGGTGCCGGAGCTGGGACGCAGGCTTTGCAGCACGTCCTCCTTACGAACCACCGGCAGAGGCGCGACTAAAATCAGTTGTTCGCAAACTCGGCGCAACTCGCGCACGTTGCCGGGCCAGGCATATTCCTTGAGCGCCTGCATCGCTTCCTCTTCGATCTCTTTTTTGCGAAATTTGTCGAGAGAGAAAAAGTGTCGGCATAAGTCGGGAATGTCCTGCTTACGATCACGCAGCGGCGGTAGCAGAACTTTTTTGCCGCTCAAGCGCCATAGCAAATCCTCGCGGAACTTACCATCGCGCACCAGCTGATCGAGGTTGCGGTTGGTGGCCGCAATCACCCGTGTTTGCACATGGAGCGATTCTTTAGCTCCGACCCGGCGGATTTCTCCACTCTCTAGAAAACGGAGCAGCTTCGCTTGCAGCGGCATGCTGAGAGCTTCGATCTCATCCAAAAACAAGTCCCCACCTTGGGCGGCTTCGATCAATCCGATCTTATTCTGGTCGGCGCCGGTAAAGGCCCCTTTTACATGGCCGAAAAACTCCGACTCGAAAAGATTCTCAGGTACGCCGGCCACGTTCACGGGCACAAACGGTCCAGGTCGCGTTTGCTGCTGATGAACCAGCTGCGCGCAAACTTCTTTACCCGTTCCCGACTCACCTTCGATCAAAATGGGGCCGGCTTCGTCGCGCAGGCTGGCGATTTTTCGGTGAATGTCTTTGCTGGCCGCGCTGTCGCCCACCCATTTCACGCCGATTTGTGTCGAGCGAGTTAGAGCGCCTTGCATTTGGAACAAAGCTTCAATTTTACCGAGGGTGAGTCCCAGTTCTTCTAGGCTCAGAGGCTTGGCGAGAAAGCGCGAGGCGCCGGCCTTTAAACATTGTTCCATCAGCTGGCGATCGAGATTGCCCGACATGGCAATGATTTCGAGGTTGGCGTAGCGTTGGCTGAGACGACGAATCACGTCGATGCCTTCGGCTTTCTCAAGATTGCCGGTCAAATGCATATCGACCAAGGCGGCATGAAAGCCGCGCTCGGGCAGATCCGTCGGGTTCTGTGCGCCCATCATTCGCCACTGTTCGGGCAAGGCCATTTTGACGGATTGAATCACCAAACTGTCATCGTCGACGACCAAAAGTACTAGTTCTTTCATAAGGGAAAAATACCTGTTAAAACGACCTATGCCTATCAAGATTTTACTCCTAGAGAATATTCATCCCTGTGCCCGTGAGGCCCTGCTCGAAGAGGGCTTTCAGATCGACAACGAGAAGGGCGCTTTAAGCGAGAAACAGCTGATGGATTTGCTGCCCGGCTACCAGGCCGTCGGCATTCGGTCCAAGACTCAGTTAACTGGCAAATTGATATCCGGTCAGAAGCACCTCCAGGCCATAGGCGCCTTTTGCATCGGCACCAATCAAATCGATTTAGCCGAAGCCAATAAGTGGGGAATTCCCGTTTTTAACGCTCCGTACAGTAATACCCGCAGCGTGGCCGAAATGGTGATTGCCGAAATGATCTCTTTGTCGCGCCAGCTGGGGGACGCCAATATGGCGGCCCATCGCGGAGAGTGGTTGAAGTCGGCGAAAGGGTCCTTTGAGGTGCGAGGCAAGACGCTGGGTATCGTGGGCTATGGGCATATCGGATCGCAGGTCAGTGTGCTCGCGGAGTCGCTGGGTTTGCGTGTTTTATATTTTGATATTGTTAAGAAACTGCCGCTCGGCAACGCGCGCGGCACGGATTCGCTGGATGAGCTGTTGGCCAATGCGGATTTTGTGAGTTTGCATGTGCCCGAAACGCAGCTGACCAAAAACATGATCGCGCTGAAACAGTTCGAGAAGATGCGCAAAGGGTCCTTTCTGATCAACGCTTCGCGCGGAACGGTGGTCGACATTGAAGCGTTGGCGGGGAAGCTACGCAGCGGGCATATCGCTGGCGCCGCGATTGATGTTTTTCCTCTCGAACCACAGAGCAATGAGGAAAAGTTTTTGACTGAGTTGCAGGGGTTGAAAAACGTGATTTTGACTCCTCATATCGGCGGCAGTACGGAAGAGGCGCAGGAAGCGATCGGTCGTGAAGTGGCGCAGAGTTTAATTTGGTTTTTGAAATTCGGCGTCACGCTCGGCTCCGTTAATTTTCCGCAGGTCAACGTGCCGCCAAAAACCGGCGGACAACGCTTAATAAATGTGCACAAAAACGTTCCCGGTGTGCTGGGTCAGTTGAATGGAATTGTTTCGAATGCCGGTGTGAACATTAAAGCCCAGTATTTGAGCACGGATCAGCATATTGGATATGTTGTGGTCGATATGGAAGCCGAAGACAGCACTGTGGCGAATGTGAGCGAACAAGTTAAAAGCCTACCAACGTCTATAAAGACTTGGCTGGCTTAGGCCAGCCTGTTATTTCCTATCACACAAATTTTCCTCAAGGAGTTTCTCGTGAAACATATTTTAGCACTTTTGCTTACCGTTTCGTGCTCGGCCGCTTTTGCTGCCGACAACGGTTCCCAATACCAGTGGCAGACCCCCGCCGATAAGTGGGAAGTGACGCCGAAAATTAGTCTTGGTAGCCAAACTTCCACTGCAACCAATAACGGTGGCGATACTAAGACGAGCCTATTTGGTATTTCGGTCCTAGGTGAATACGGTATCAGCGAAATGTTCTCGGCAGGCTTAAAGCTTTCCAATGTGAACAATAAAGAAGAGATGCCGAACAACGGTGGATCGGACAAAACTACTGGCCTTGAGGATCTTGGACTTTTCTTTCATGGCCGTACGGCAATGGGCCCTGGCTCATTTCGCTTCGGTGCGGACGTCGGTTTTTCTCTGAGCAAAAAAGAGGTCAAAGCTAACGGTGATGAAACTGCAAACAGCGGCGGTCTGACCCTTGCACCTTTCGTCGGTTATGAAATTTCGTCGGACAAGTGCACGTATGGCGCTCGTTTGTCGTATAAGATGCTGATGGGCGATGCTACCTCAACTAATAAGGGCACGACTCCGGCGACAGAATCTAAAGTCTCGGCCGGGCAGAGCACCGCTTTGGCTCTTTTCTACGAACACGATATGGCTCCGGTTACACTTGGTGCCGCATTGGAAATTTACTCAATGGCAAAGATTGAATCGAAGACAGGTACTACGACCACAAAGACTGCTGGCCGTACAGTTACCGGACTTAAGCTCTACGTTCCCTATACTGTGAACGACATGATCACGATCTT
>JALHOQ010000217.1 GCA_022842925.1 Bdellovibrionales bacterium | reverse complement strand
TTAACGCCACTTACGAACATCCAGGACGCGCGAGTAAAAAATTCCATCGAGGGACAGTTTGGGCACAAAAAAACCCGGGATTTCTCCCGGGTTTTGAATCTTTAATTCTATTGAGTGAAGAGGCGATGAATCCCTCGGGTCGCCTTGGCGACCCTCGGAAATTACATCATGCCGCCCATTCCACCCATACCGCCCATGCCGCCCATGTCTCCGCCGGACATGCCGCCGCCGCCTTTGTCATCTTTCTTAGGCGCTTCGGCGATCATGGTTTCAGTTGTCAGCATCAAGGACGCCACAGAAGCCGCGTTCTCGAGCGCGCAACGAACCACTTTTACGGGATCGATCACACCGTCTTTAATCAGATCAGTGTACTCTTCGGTCAGAGCATTGAAGCCCCAGCCGACATTCTTTTCCGCAAGAACGCGGTCAAGAACGATGGCGCCATCAAGACCAGCGTTAAACGCGATCTGACGGATGGGCTCTTCGCAAGAGCGGCGAATAATGTTTACGCCGGCCTTTTGCTCGTCGCTCGCCACAGTGAGCTTATCGAGGCTGCGAGAAGCGCGCAGCACAGCAGTACCGCCGCCAGCTACGATGCCTTCTTCAACAGCGGCGCGGGTCGCGTTCAAAGCGTCTTCCACGCGGGCCTTCTTCTCTTTCATTTCGACTTCCGAAGGAGCGCCGACATGAATCACGGCTACGCCGCCAGCCAACTTAGCGAGACGCTCTTTGAGCTTCTCTTTGTCGTAGTCGCTGGTGGTCTCTTCGATCTGGGCTTTAATCTGGCCAACGCGGGCCTGGATTTCTTTCTTCTCGCCCGAACCGTCGATCACTGTGGTGTTGTCTTTGTCGATCACGATGCGCTTAGCGGTTCCCATATCCTTGATCGTGGCTTGCTCGAGCTTTTGGCCGAGTTCGTCACTGATCATAGTTCCGCCAGTCAACACGGCGATGTCTTCGAGCATCTGCTTGCGACGGTCGCCGAAGCCAGGAGCTTTGACAGCGCAAACGTGGAGAGTGCCGCGCAGCTTGTTCACTACGAGAGTGGCAAGTGCTTCGCCTTCAACATCTTCGGCGATGATCAACAGGGGACGGCCGGACTTAGCCACGCCTTCCAAAACGCCGATCATGTCTTTCATGGAGCTGATCTTCTTGTCGTAGATCAAGACGTAGCAATTTTCGAGAACGGCTTCCATTCTCTCGGCATTGGTTACGAAGTACGGAGATAGGTAACCGCGATCGAACTGCATACCTTCCACGACTTCGAGTTCGGTCAGAGCGGTCTTGCTCTCTTCCACAGTGATCACGCCTTCACGGCCGACTTTCTCCATGGCTTGAGCGAGCATTTCGCCGATTTCTTTATCGTTGTTGGCGGAAATTGTTCCGACCTGGGCGATTTCTTTTTCGCCCTTGATGGGCTTTGCGATTTTCTTAAGCTCTTCCACCACGTGGGCGACGGCTTTGTCGATCCCGCGCTTCACTTCGGTGGGGTTGTGGCCGGCGGCGACGATTTTAGCGCCTTCGCGGAACACAGCTTGAGCGAGAACAGTGGCGGTAGTCGTACCGTCACCAGCGTCGTCGTTGGTCTTCGAAGCAACGTCCTTAACCAGCTGGGCGCCCATGTTTTCGAATTTGTTCTCGAGTTCGATTTCTTTGGCCACAGTCACGCCGTCTTTAGTGATCAACGGTGCGCCAAAAGATTTTTCGATCACAACGTTACGGCCTTTCGGGCCGAGTGTGACTTTCACGGCGTTGGCCAGGATGTTCACGCCGCGCAAAATGGAATTGCGGGCATCTTCGCTAAAACGTAATTCTTTACTCATGTTTTTTCTCCAATTTCCAATCTGGTGGGTTAATTCATGATCCCGAGGATCTCATCTTCTTTCATCATCAGAAACTCATCGCCGTTCAGCTTGAGCTCCGTGCCTGAATACTTGCCGAAGAGAACTTTATCGCCGACTTTCACGTCGAGCGGAGTCACTTTTCCGTCTTCGGTGATGCGGCCCTTGCCGGTTGCCACGATTTCTCCGCGCTGGGGCTTTTCTTTAGCCGTGTCGGGAATGATGATGCCGCCTGCGGTTTTCATTTCTTCTGGCATGCGACGAACGAGAACGCGATCATGGAGAGGTCGAACTCCAATCTCTGCTGCTTTGGCCATAACTTTACCTCCTGTCGATAAATAAGCCTTAAAATTACAAAGGAATGCCTTTTTAAGATCACAGCCAATATGGACGGCATGGAAAGGGTGTCAAGGTGAGCGGGAGCAATTTATTCAGTTGGACGGAGAAAGGCCGCTGATGACTGGGGGATTGCGCTTTGTGTCAAGGCGAGTGTTCTTGGTGAGGAGGACTTTTAGAATTTCGCCGAGATCTTCTTTTTGCATTTTTTCGATGAGGCGTTGCAAAGCATCGGGCTGGGCTTCCAGAGTCGGCAAATAAATATTCACGTAGTCGGAGAGCTCTAAGTTATTGGCGGTCTCGAGGCTTTCTTTGGCACGACGAAGATCTTTTTCGGCCAAAGAGACCGGATCGCTATCGGTGGTTTTAACCCGAGCCGAGGGCAGGTTGGCCTGGGCGGACTCTTTAAGACCGGCGGCCGAATTTTTTGTGGAGCGGAGCTGCGAAATTCGAGCGGAAATTTTAAACATTTGAGTGGTCGCATCATTCACCTGAGTCTCTCTCCACGCCTGAAAGGTCAGGGGATGGGCCGGGAGCTGGGCTTGAGCGGCAAAGCTCAGGAGCCAAATCACATATATAAATGTTCGCTGCGTGCCGTTCATGGCCTACGGTCCTCTCTACATCCAGTTCGCCGACACAGCCTACTCCAAGGAGTATGCCACCATCCTATTGTGGATAAAGCTGAGGAGGGCTGTGGGGCGCGCTCAAATTCGTCGCCGTCGCCTTGCAAAATTTTCCTAGGGCTCGTACGTTGTCGAGATGCTTACAGCTTGGATCTTAGGACTCACGACATTGTTGTTGGCCTCGGCTTGCGCCTACCTGTGGGTGGCGAGGGAGCGGGCGCTCAGGCAATTGGCCGCCGCCCAGGCCGAAGCCAACGTTCTCAAACAACAGCAGCACGACCAGAACCGGATGCAGGATACCTTTAAGGGAATTGCATCGTCGGCGTTGGAGTCGTCGATGGGACAGTTTTTCAACCTCGCGCAAAGCACGTTTGCACCGATGAACGAGGCTTTAAATCAGTACCAGCAGCAGCTCAGCGTGCTCGAGAAGGAGAGGGCTCGCTCTTATCAGTCTATAGATAGCGAGCTCAAGCGGGTGACCGAGGCCCAGTTGCTTTTAAGCAAAGAGACGGGCGCCCTCAAGGACGCCTTAAAGCGGCCGCATGTGCGCGGGCGCTGGGGTGAGGTGCAACTGCGCAATTGTATTGAGCTGGCCGGGATGTCGGAACACGCCGATGTGAGCTTTCAGGATTTCACTAGCGATGACGAGGGAGCCCGCCATATTCCAGACATGATTGTTCGGATGCCGGGCGGCCGTCGGGTGATTGTCGACGCCAAAACTCCGATCGATGCCTTTTTAAATTCGCTCGAAGCCACGACTGAAGAAATGCGGCGAGCGGAAATGGCTCGGCACGGGAAGCATGTCAAAGAGCACGTCAAAAAGCTCTCGACCCGAGCGTACTCGGAAGCCATCAAAGAAAGCGCGGATTTTACGGTCTTGTTTCTTCCCAACGAAAGCTTTCTCTATGCCGCGCTCGAGGCTGAGCCGGACATCGTGGAGTTCGCTCTGCAGAAAAAAGTTTTGATCACAACGCCTCCCACATTAATCGGCCTACTCAAGGTCATCCGTTACGGTTGGAATGAGCAGAAGCTGGCGGAGAATGCGATGAAGATTTCGGAGGCCGGGACAGAGTTGCATAAGCGTTTGGTCGACTTCGTAGATGCGTTTATGAACGTGGGAAAACATTTAGATAAGGCCCGCGATGAATTTGAAAAGGGTAAATCCCGCCTGGAAAGCCGAGTGCTGGTGCAGGCCCGGCGTTTTGAGGCCCTGGGCGCAAAATCGAGTAAAACGTTGATTGAGGGAGGATCCGTCGAAGCGGAACCTCCTCCTGAGATTTAGGCCCCCGCCGAAAAAAACGGCCGGTTCGCGATCTGCGCCTCGCGCAGAAGAAGTTCGTACTCCGAACGGTGCACATATTTAGCTCCCCACTTGAGGGCCAAACCCAGAACCATCTGCGTGTCGATAAAGTCGTGACCCCCGGCGCGAAGGTTTTCAATCAGAGCATAGAATGCGAGTTTGGTTGCGTTCGGTTCATCAAAAAACATGCTTTCACCGGTGAAGACGCCTTGGACGAAGACTCCATAGAGCCCCGCCACAAGCTTATCTCCTCGCCACACCTCCACGCTGTGGGCGAAACCCAATGAGTGCAGCATCTTGTAGCTGTTCATAAATTCGCGGGTGATCCAGGCTCCGTCCGGAATTTTCACACCTGTTGCGGGATCATTACGGTAGCGGGGAACGGTGGCGCATCTCTGGATCACCTGATTGAAGTCCTTATTAAAGGTGACGCGAAGTTCTCCGGATTCGGAGGCCTGCCGGATGTACTTGAGATCGCTGCGCCCAATATGGACCTCGTTCAAATCCAAAATGCCGCGGTAGGGAGGGCGGTGCCAGCGTCCGAAACCCTGAGCGTTCACTCCCCATGGAAAAATGCCTTGGCTATACGCGCGGACCAAAGCCGACACGGACAGCGGAATGTTCTGAGTGATCAGACCGTTGCGCAGATCATCGGGCCGACGGCTGAACTCGGAATGGAGGAGGCTCTCGCAGGTCGACAGGTCCGGTACGGCCTCGTGGGCTTCCGCCTTCGGGGTGAGATTCAGTAGGAGTGCGAGCACGAGCAGGTGTTTCATGGTCCGGCCTTTTAATCCGCTCATGCGGAAATTCCCATTTTTTAACCGGTTCGCTGAGACGAAATTTTGGGGTCAACAAAAAAACGATAGCGCCAACTCATGGACGATACTGAAAATATTTACCGGTTGGTGCCGGATTTCGTCCCTAAATGCGATAAAGTGGTTCCATTTAGGAACGCCTTTTGCCTATGAGAGCTGTTACCGGAGGAATCGTCATGGCTCTGACTCTTAAAATAACGGCGTTTGTTGCACTATGTGCGGCGCTCTCGTTCGCCGCCGGTTCCTACATGGCCCTCTCGGGTCTCTTACTGCCTTAGGTGCTCATCCAAATCTGAAAGTAGGTTTTGAATCGTATCGTGCGCCGGACGTTCTGGCGCCTGGATTTCGGCGGCGGCGAACAGTTCGTCGGGCGAGACTTTCACTCCGCCTTTTTTCAAAAAACGGCCCTTAATTACAGCCG
>JALHOQ010000216.1 GCA_022842925.1 Bdellovibrionales bacterium | reverse complement strand
ATCCATGGGTAGATTCGTTTTTAGGTCGAATACGTTGGCTTTAAGGGGCTGGGGCTGGCTTTGAGCCTGCATTTTCATAGATTTATGCGAAATGCGATTCTTCTGGCTCTCTACCTTGTTTTGGCCACGCCCTTTCAGGCCATGGCCGACGGCCGTTGTATGGAACCGCTTTGGACCAGCACCCACTCCTTGGCGCAGAATTCCCGGGCTTTGCACTTTCAAAAGGCATTACGATTCCACAAGACGACGCTGCGAGCGCTTTATCCCGATGTCTCGAGTAATGAGTATGAATCCCTATCGCGTTTGGCCTTTGCGATTATGGGTGCGGAATCGAAGTACTATCAGAGTTGGTGGTACTTTCTGAAATCTTGGACTCCAGCCTCGGCCGTGAAGGTGGCCAAGTGTGTGCGGAGGGGCCAGTGTGGTGATAAGCATCTGCTTAGTTCCGGTCCGACACAAATCAAAGAGATTCCCGCTCGCGCGCAAATCGAATTTAAAATCACGCCGGCGTCTTTGTTCTCGCATCCCGATCACGCGGCCATTGCCACCATGGCTTTTTTGATTGAGCTGCGCGATTATTTATACGAATTGCAAGACGACCGCTATCCACATGCACTCGAGCATCTGTCCGCAGCAAATTTGAATGATCACTTGGTCTATTTTTATCAAGGCAAAGGCCGTAGGATCTTGAACGGCGAGAAGCCGGATCCGAAAAAGAACAGCTACCTGGCTGTCGTTCAGCAACACCTGAGCGCGATTCGCGATCAATCGCGCGTATGTCCGGAGATTCAGATCGCGCGGCCGAATCCGGCGATCGCGCCGGCTCTTGAAGGCAGTGTTGTAGGGGCAATGCAGTAGTAGCGTGCTAGGAACACTCAAACTCAATCGCAAAATCCAGAAATCAATAAACCAGATCCGACCGCACCGCAGGTGCCGTACCGAAGCAAGTGTGTCTTACTCTTGCCAGTACGCCATTCCTTTTCGCGACGCGCTTAATCGCGAAAAGGTACGGCGTACCTCAGTCAACCGTCCGCCCAGATCAGCCGTAGGTCTTTCAGTGTTTTAGTTTCCTTGCGCGAAATAAAGCCTTCGGCCTCGAGGCGATTCAGCTCAATGTATTGTTTGGCCGAGCGAAAGGCTTTTTGCCAGCCACGCACGATGCGCGTGAACGGGCGGAAACGCCAGAAGGCTCTCTTTTCTGAAGGATCTCCCGAGTCACCGCTCGGCAATCGACCGAGAACCTCCTGCGCGATCCGCCCGGTCAGTTCTCGGATAAAGGCGGCCCAGCTTTCGATATTGCGCAGTTTGATTAGCAGATGAATGTGATTGCCGACATTGGCCGCTTTGTAAATGCGCACGCCATGCCTGCGAGCCGTTGCAATGGTAATCGCGTCGACATGAGCGAAGGTCTTCGGTAATCGCAGCACACTCTTATGCGACCTCAACGCCAGGTGAATGGGTAGTTTTGAAGCTAGCGGCCGCTTCGTCTTCGGGTTGCCCCTAAGTAAAGATCCGCCAAAACAATCGCTCGGCTTCTCCAATCCTGACCCGCCAAATTTATACTGATAGCCCGATCGCATGGGAAGTAGATGCCCCATCGCTCCAAGTTTTACGAGGAGAAAAAGTGCGCAAGCGCTTGCGTTGACATCTGCGTTGTTTTCGATCAGGCCGAGGGTCCAAAAAATCATGGGTGTGGAGGTCGGCGTCTGTGGTCGATGGCGTCAACGGGTTTGGGGCTTAGGTTTTTAACGGCACCTGCGGTGCGGTTAGGTTCTTGTGGGGTTTGTGGTGGGGTGAGTTTGGGCGTTCGGTTGCGGGGAGTGGAGTGGAGTGGAGTGGAGGCGCAGGCTTGGCTATGGGCGACTTGGGGACAATGCGCGAGGCGGGCGAGTTTCCCGAATGTAAAACCATCCTGCTATGATCAAGGGAAGTAACGAATAAATAAAATTTCGACCGATGGTTAACTGAATTCCGATCAAAATTAAAATGAGTTGTGGAAAAATAAATACGAAGGCGCGTCTAGCAAACAGAGCCAGTGGGGCCGCGAGCTCGAGCGCTAAAACGTAATAGCTCAGCAAAACCGAGAGTCCCGAGTGAATCAAAAACATTCCGAGCGACGATATCTGTTCGGTGTCCGCCGGATACAGCACAAGCCGGTCGCGCCAAATAATCTGCGCCACCGGGTCGCTCGCCGCCCAGGCCCAGCCGTCGCGATACAGTTTTTGCAGGCCGGCCATAAAGAAAATCAGAATCAGATAACCCGAAATAAAGCGTAAGGGCCAAAATTCTCCCGGTCTGGCCATGGCCATCACGCCGAGCGCCACCGTTGTACCTGCATCCAAATGACTGAGGTAGCCGTAGTTGTAGCGGATTCCAAAAACATAAAAGCACAAGACAAAAGCCAGGATGCGGACCGGGATGCGATCCTGAATAATCACAAGAATCAGTGAAAATGCGGTGAGAATATAAATCGCATTCATGACTGTTGGTTCTGGCATGGAAAGCGGAATCAGTCGAAAAAGCCCGCGCGGTTCGAAGAGTTCCGGGGGATAGTTAAAATGTGAGAAAACATACTGATGTATCAAAAAGCCAAGGGTGGCCATATAGAAGAGACGGGGGAAGCGCATTAGATGGAACATTCGCTCAACCTTTGTCTTCGCGGCTCGCTAAGTTGAGGCGAATTTAGGTCCCAGGTGAGACGGTTGATCTCGATGCCGGTCGACAGGCGACTCTTGATCCTTTGGCAAAACGAAGGCCAGTCCGCCATACGATTATACTTGCGCAGAAGTTTTTGGATCTCAGAGTGTCGGAATGGAGCCACCGTCTTCTGCAAATTCAGCGCGCGACGGGAGCCGTCGGGCTGCGGGACTTCGAGAGCGATGACACTAAATCTTTTCTCGGCAACATTTGAAAACATGTCGTAAGGGATAAACGGCCAGAGCGGACGTCCAAACTGCGCATACACGGTCAGAGTCAAAATAGCCGCGCAGATACTAAGTCGAACCCAACCCATTTCTTTGAAAGTCAAAATGCTCATGCCGCACTTCCGAAGAACAAGTATTTCAGAAATCGCATGCCGCTCCAAGGATCCTCGGTCAACATTACGGGCGCGAAGAGTTTGGAGAGAGAGAAGAAAAGGATAATTATAGTGAGATTCAAGGCTCGCATCGGAAAGTACCAAGGACCAGGCCGGACTGGCAGAGGATTGCCGAACTGATAAAGCCCAAATATGGCGCCAAACAAGAAGCCTCGAATAATCATAGGAATGTAAACATAAACAATTTCGATTCCATTCACCGTCTGAATGAACGGAACCTCTAAGAGTAAATGGGATAAGGCAGAGCCCGTACCCACTCCCACGGTCACGGCAACAAAAAGTCTTAGTCTCCGTCGGCGTATAAATCCGAGTTTCATAAAAAGAGGGGAAACGAATAGGTCGAAGAGCAATTCTTTAAAATAGTAGAAACGGCGCGCGAAAAACTCGGGAATGGAGTTCGCTGAGAGGGGCTTGTAAACGCCGCGTGGAATGCGGAAGCCAAAAAAACGAATGAGGATCACCGGTACATTGAGAATGACAGTCCATGCCAAGAGATCGAGCCAAAACGTAAGGAAAACACTCCACCATATTGGCCCGAGCGCGGGCCGGTCTCCGGCCAAAAACCCACGGTAAAACGTGACAAGGTCGGATGTGGTAATGAACGTGGGCAAGGTCCATGTGAAGCTGTATCCAGGTTTGCCGACCAAATAGCCAAGTAGCCGTAGGGCGACCGAAGCCAGGAGCACCCAAAGCGCGAGTTTAAGAGCGCTCAAGCGGTGTCTGGCCAGCGCTTCCGCGTCCACGGCGCGGAAGCGGTCAATAAAAGCATGTGATTTTCCCGCCAGGGACCCACCTGCCACTGGTGGTATCCACCAATAAAAAGGTTTGGTGAGCAATTCCCGGCGGTGGAGAAAGAGGTAGGCCGTTCCCAAGAACAAGCGTCGGTTGAAAAGTGTGATTACAAACCAAATCACCGTAACGGTGGCTAAATCCAAAAATGTTCCATGCGCTAGAAAGATCAAAGCGATCACCGCGCAAATCAGGCCAAGGAGCGCTGAGGAGCCAAAAACCACGCTTCGACTAGCTCGAAAGACGACAAATAGGCCAACTGCGAAGGTGAGTACGAGGGCCTTCGCTCCCACTGTTTCATAATCGAGCCCGAGGGCGCCGAAGCTGCGGAAAAAAAATCGCGTACCCACCCCGCTGCCCACCAGGGAACTCCAATTGGTGGGGACAAACTGATGTGAAGAGTCATCAAGAAAACAGATCACTGTGAAGATGGCTAGAGCGAGATGGGAGGGGCGCGGAATAACCGCGACCAAGAGCAAAACCAACAGGGCGAGCGGCAAGGCGCCCTTGACCCCGGTCAACACAGTCACGAGAAGTCCCGCGAGCAGTGTCTGACCAGTTTTGGTCTGAGCCAAACGGATCGCCCACGGCCACTGGTCGAGCTGCGGAATCACTCTCATTTTGGCTCGCGTTCCAAAATGGCGGCGGCCCAAGCCAATCCGACGCCAAAGCCACAGGCCAGAATGCGATTTGTGCCGCTTTCAAGCGAATTTCTAAGGAGTACGGGAATGGAGCAGGCTCCCAGATTGCCATGATCGTGAATATCGAAAGGAGCTCGGCTGGTTTCTATATCGAGCGTTTGCATCAGTTTTTCTACGGTTCGCCGACTGGCTTGGTGAAACAGGAACTGATCCACATCCGAAACCTGCAGTTCATTTCGGACAAGTAGTTTTTTAACGGCGCCCGGCACTTGTCGGCATACGAACTCGTAGACCGCTTGGCCGTCCATGTATAAACGGCCCTTTTCACAGCGTAGAGCGGGAGCGCGATCGCCGGCGGTGCCAAAGGAGAAATCTTTAAGTCGGAGCATTCCGTCGGGGGAAAGCACTGTGAGCGTGACGGCGTCGCCAAAAATGGGGGCCGTGGCCCTATCGTCCGGATTCACGATTCGCGACATCAGTTCGACATTAAAGAGTAGGGCCCGATTCAGACCCTGATCACGTAAAAAGGCACGAGCAATGGCGAGTCCGTGCACGAACCCGGTGCAACCCAGGGAAACATCGAAGCAGACGCAGTTCGCCGGCAGTCCCAAGCGTCCGTGTAAAATGGCGGACGTATGTGGCATATTGGTATCGAGGGTTTGACCGACCACAATCACTAAGTCGCACTCTTGGCGCATCTGGTTCTGCATCTCCGGACTCAGACGAGAGAAAACCTCTAATCCGCAATCGACGGCCGACATTTCGGGGTCGACTCGTGAGACGAATTGGGTGCCGACCACCTGGGCGAGAAACTCAGGGGTCATTCCATAGCGCTCAGGCCGAACTTCGAGGCG
>JALHOQ010000215.1 GCA_022842925.1 Bdellovibrionales bacterium | reverse complement strand
ATACCCGGAATATACGGGCACTTTGAGTGTCGCCATCCTCAATCACAAAAAAAGTTTAAGTTTGGCGAAACTGCGCGAGGCACTCGCACCGAAGGCGATCGGCCTCTCCGAGCCCATCGGAATCAACAACTCCTACGGGTTGGCAGTTAAAAAATCGCTGAGCCACAAGCTGGGCCTGAAACGGATTTCCGATTTAAGCCGGCATCCCGAACTGCGCATGGCCTTTAGTTATGAATTTATGCAACGGCCCGATGGGTATCCGGCGCTGGTTGCGCACTATCGACTGGCTCCGAGAGTGCCGCCGGTCAGAATGGATCATGCGCTAGTTTACAAGTCGCTCGAGGAAGGAAAGTCCGAGGTCGCGGAGGTGTATACCACCGACTCGAAAATTGAAAAATTGGATCTGGAGGTTTTGGAGGACGACAAAAGCTTTTTTCCCGATTACGAAGGCGTGTACCTCGTCCGCAAGGACGCGATTTCGCGCTGGCCCGAACTGGAAGAAGTGCTTCAACAGATGACCGGGGTCTTAAGCAATCAAGACATGATTCGCTTAAATGGGTTAGTGGAAATCCAGGGTCTTGATTTTCATGAGGCCGCCGAGAGTTTTCTTGAGAATAAAGAGGTTCGCGCCGGCCCATCGCAGTATCCCGCCGTTCTGGCCCGTCAAACGAAGCGCCATTTAATTCTGGTTTTAATCCCGACTTTGATTTCCATTTTGATTGGTGTCCCACTCGGAATACTGGCTGCGCGCGTGCCTTCGGTGGGGCAGGTGGTACTGGCGGGGAGTGGTCTGGTTCAAACTATACCCGCACTGGCCCTGCTCTGTTTTTTGATTCCACTCTTTGGAATCGGTCTGGTGCCGGCGCTAGTGGCACTCATTCTCTACGGCCTACTGCCAATCGTCCGCAATACCTACGCGGGCCTCACCGCGATCGAGCGTCGACATATCGAAGTGGCCCGTGTCCTCGGACTGAGCAGCTGGCAAAGATTGATTCGGATCGAGATGCCTTTGGCATCCATCCATATTTTCGGAGGAATCAAAACAGCCGCGGTCATTAACGTAGGAATGGCCACTCTGGCGGCGTTTATTGGCGCGGGCGGTTACGGTGCCTTAATCGTGACGGGCCTATCACTGAACAACAATACGATTATTCTGCAAGGGGCTTTGCCCGCTGCGGCCATGGCGGTACTCCTGCATTTTGCACTTGAGTTTTTGGACCGCAAAATTATCCCACGAGGGTTAAAACTTTAAAAACTGGCCGACTTGCCAACAGGCAAGTCGGCCAGTTTTCATCGATATCCCGGCAGCCCTTCCCGATGAATAGCGAGCTGGACAACCTGTCGGCCCAGACTGTCGGCATCGAAGGGTTTAGACAAATGCGCTTGAAAGCCGGCGGTCAGGGCGCGTTTGATATCCTCGTCCGCGACAAAGGCGGATAGGGCGATTGCTGGTATATCGCCGCCGGCTTCGGTGGAGCGTTGCCTGATCTTGCGGATCAGGCTGTATCCGTCTTCCCCTGGCATGGCGATATCGCTGATTAAGACATCGGGTTGCATTTTGTCTAAGGCCGCGAGAGCGTCCTGGGCTGAGCCGCAGGCGACGACTTCGGCGCCGAAAAACCTCAAAGTATGCTCCAGAATATCCAGGGAATCGAAACTGTCGTCGACGATTAAAACTCGAATTCCAATTAGGTCAGGCAATTGTTCTGGTTTGGGCGCCAGCGCTTCCAGTCGAGGCAATTCACTCGGATCCACCACGGCGACAGGGCCGGTCTCTAGGGGTATAAGAGCGGTGAACGCGGCTCCCTTACCAAGGCCGTCGCTTTTGACCTGAATTGAGCCCCCGTGGATTTTAAGCAAATCCGAAGCGATTGCCAGGCCTAATCCCAAGCCCGACTCGGCTCGGGTTGATGAGCCTAGTTCAGCCTGACTGAACCTCTCAAAGAGTTGCGGAACGAATTTTGGTTCTATGCCGCGGCCCTCGTCGGCCACGGTGATCGCGACGAATTGACGTCCTTCACTTTGCGCGGGCGCAACTGAAATGCGAATGCACTGACCGGCATCCGAAAACTTAATTGCATTCGTGATCAGATTCCAAACCACTTGCTGAAGGCGAACTGGATCCGCCTTGGCTCGCAGAGAGGGCGTGGATTCAATCAGTTCCAGTTTGATATTTTTGCGATCCGCGAGTGGCCGAACGGCCTCAATGGCGGATGTGACCGCATCCGAGGGATTGATAAGTCGAGGGGATACCGACAGCTTCCCGGCTTTGATTCTTGCCATATCCAATAGGTCATCGACCAGGCGTGTTTGAATCTTCGCATTTACTTCGATGGTTCGAATTCCGTGCTTCAGCTTATCGCTCGAAAAATTCGACATTCGGATCAGTTGGGCCCATGACAAAATCGCGTTGAGGGGTGTACGAAGCTCATGCGAAAGAATGGAAAGAAACATATCTTTGGCCGAATCCGCCCGTTCCGCTTCCTGCCTTGCGTCTCTCTCACTTTTTAATAGCGAATCTCTCTGCTTTTCCAAGGCTTCGCGCTCCGTGATGTCCTCTACTGAAACCAGTAGGCGCCGACCGTCCAATTTGCCTATGGTGCGGGCCCCGAACAGCAAAGTGCGTTCCGTGGAGGTGGAGTCGGAGACGTGGCATTTAAGCTGCTGAAAAGGTTGGTCGGTTTCCGTTGTTCGCTTAAGAGCGGACTGCAAGGATTCGCCCCGCGCGGGGTCGAAAACATCGACGAGATCTTGGCCGATGAAATCGCGCATCTGCCAAAACTTTTCGCTGAACGCACGGTTGACTGACTGAATTGAGAAATGGCTGTCTATAATGACCAACGGCAGTTGCACCGAGTCCGCCACGGCCATGGCGTAGTAAAGTTCGTCACTGGTTTTTTGTAGACTGCGCTTCAGCAAATCAATATCAATCAGCGTGATAACGGCGCCATCAATTTTATTGTCTACGGTTTTATAGGGTCTGACCTGCAGTCGGTACCATGGGCCGGCTGGGTCTCGGACTTCGACTTCCTTGATCACGGTGTTGTCAATGGCCTCCGCTATAAGCTGAGGCAGATTGGCGTCGCCAAAGACGGACCGGATATCACCGATCGGCCGCCCAATGTCGCCTTGGATCAGATTCATCAGCTTCCCGGCTTTGGGAGTGAAGCGGCGGACTTCTCCCTTGATCCCCACCATTAGAACCGGAATCTCAACGCTGGCGAAAAAATTCACCAAGTCATTGTTCGTGCGATCCAATTCCAAATTGCGGGCCGCCAGCTCATCATTGATGGTCGTCAGTTCTTCGTTAGCCGACTGCAGCTCTTCCTTCGCTGTTTCGAGTTCTTCATTGGTGCTTTGAAACTCTTCATTCGAGCTTTGCATTTCCTCGTTGGCGGATGTCAGCTCCTCTTGCACCATTTCGAAGTCCGAAATCAGCGATTCCTGATACGACTTGGCCTCGGCTAACTGACGCTCGAGATCTTTAACATACTGATTTTTTATAACCTTGCGGCCCGAAGTCATCTTGGGCGACGGTTCATTGGCCTCAAAGCATATCTGGAAAAATCGGTCCTTGGACAAACCGATCTTTTGGATCGGAATGACTTTGATGCTGAAGGAGCCTTTAGCTCCTTTGGCTAGAGTCAATCCTCGCTTGGATGCGATCGTCATCTTTTTGCTCGCGGCCTTTATGGCCATTCGCAGGTCACCAATAATTTCGGGACGAGCCATTTTATAAAGATTTAAGCTGGCCTGTCCGTGCGGCAGATGGAGATAGGGCGTGGTATCGCCACGGGTGGAAACGATATCCATTTCCTCATTTACGATCACGGCCGGCGGCGCATATTCAGCCAGAGCCACTCGGTCGGCTTCACGTTGAAGATCGCGCCCGTCCAAATGGGCATTCAAGGGCTTTTTGGTGGCTTCCGTAACATCCGCGACAAAGCGACTGGCGGGAAAGGCCAGTTGCGGATGCACGCGACCGGGCTTTTTTGCATAGATCTTTTTCGATTTATCTACGATCCCGAACATTTTTGACGATTGGCCGACGGATTCGGAGCGCCCGAGCCAAAGCATTCCGTTTGAATTGAGCGCGTAATGAAAAACCGAGAGAACTCGCCTTTGTAAGGCGGGTTCGAAGTAGATTAAGAGGTTTCGGCAACAGATCAGATCCAGCTTCGCGAACGGAGGGTCGCGCGTCACATCATGACGGGAGAAGACGCAAAGTTCCCGGATAAACTTTTTAACTTTATAGCCGGATTCGGTTTTTGTAAAATAAGTGTCTAGACGATCCGGTGATATATGGGTCGTAATATTGGGTGAGTACTCACCCACCCTGGCTTTTTGCAGGGCTGTTTCACTGATGTCGGTGGCAAAAATCTGAAACTGGGCTTTGCTTTTTACCTTGGTAAGATATTCGAGCAAGGAAATGGCGACCGAATAGGCCTCCTCTCCAGTGGCGCAACCCACTACCCATATCCGCAAAGGCGAGACTTTGTTTTTTGTCTTCAAAAGTTTTGGGAAAATCTGAGACTTCAATCCAGAAAAAATTCTCGAGTCGCGAAAGAATTCCGTAACGTTGATCAGTAAATCCGAAAACAGCGCTTTTACTTCCTCCGGATTGGACTTCAAGAAACTGAGGTATTTGGGAAGGCTATCAATTCTTTGCAATACCAGGCGGCGCATGATCCGGCGCTTAATTGTACTTTGCCGATAGGAACTAAAGTCGACATGGCAGCTGGCTTCCACCCACTGCAAGATGTGACTGATGTCACCCTGAGCCTCTTCGGCCCCTAGCCCAACCACATGGAGTTCAGCGATGCGCGCCAGCTCGCGTCCGATTTCCTCCGGTGAAAGTACGAGATCCGCAACTCCGGCCAAAATGGCCGAACGGGGCATGCCATCGTACTTTGCTGTACTTGGGTCTTGAACGATCGTGGTTCCGCCATGAGCCTTGATTGCGCCCAGCCCATGAGTGCCATCGGAGGCCGTGCCCGAGAGGATCACGCCGATGGCTCTTTCGTTTTGGTCGGTGGCCAGCGATTTAAAGAAATGATTAATCGGCAAGTTCAGGCCAGCATTGGCCACGCGCGGGAGAAGTTTGAGTACACCGCCGGAGATGGACATATTGCGGTTGGGCGGGATTACATAGACGTGGTTGGGTTTGGGTCGCACTCCGCTTTTTACTTCTTCAACGGGCAGGACTGACTTGCGAGAAAGAATTTCGGCTGTCAGGCTCGCGTGGGCTGGATCGAGGTGCTGAATGATGACAAGGGCGATGCCGGGATGCGAGGGCATTTTAATCAGGAGTTCAGAAAGAGCCTCCAAACCTCCTGCCGATGCACCTATTCCAACAATGGGGAAAGCCTCTACAGAGGCCCGTTTGGAGCTTTCCGGGCCGCTCCCGCGATCTTCATCATTCGTCATGGTACTGCTGTATCACGCTTTATATTGGGGCGCTGCACGATATCGAGATCGGAAGAGCA
>JALHOQ010000214.1 GCA_022842925.1 Bdellovibrionales bacterium | reverse complement strand
AACACGGCCCGGGCAAGATCACGACTCATCAACACGGCCCGGGCAAGATCACGACTCACCAACACGGCCCGGGCAAGATCACGACTCATCAACACGGCCCGGGCAAGATCACGACTCATCAACACGGCCACCCCCAACAAGGCCGCAAAGTCGGCACCGGAGCGACAGAAAACGTCACCGCCCAGGACTCAAATATACGCCAGCTCGCATCTAAATAGCCCTAATCACTGGCACTGCCCTTGCTCTTAGGGCACTCGAGATTGGTACGTCGTCTAATAAGGGAGTATGGTTCGATGAAAAAGTTTATTTTGGCCCTCGCTATTATCACCTGTTCGCCGGCCTTCGCGGCCACCGAACAAAAGGTTGAGGACCTCGATACGGAAGTGGAAGCCGAAACACTGGAAGTTTTCGAGCACCGCAAGATGGAAGAGCAAGCCGAGCGCGAAGCCCGCGATTTCGATCGCCAGGCCAAACAACTCGAGCAAGAAATCAAACAACTGAAATCGGAATCCAAAAAAATCTCCGGCCGCCTCGAGTCGCAGACCGCTCGCTTTAAGCGCATCGCCAAGTTGGCCGCCGCCGCTGAAGTTCGCGCCAAGGCCCTCCAGGCTCAGCGCAATCAGCTGAAGGCCCGCCTTGAGTCGCTGAACGCTCGCATTCAGCAGTCGCAGAGCCGCCTGTCGACCGCCACCGAAATGCAGAGCCAGATGAACAAAGACATTCGCAACGGCGAAAAAGAAAAGCGCGAGCTCACACTCCGCCACAAAGCCGCTGAACAGCGTATTGCCCGCGCCCAGGCCGCCATCAAGAAAATGCGCCAACAGCAAAAGCGTCTGAGCCAGCAGAACAATCGCATGGCTGATAAAGTCGCCACCCGCGAGCGCATGGCGGAACAGCTCGAAGAAATGTCTCTCGAAAGCGAATTATAGAGACCACGCTTAGACATCACTCGCTCAAAAGCGGGAATGAGACAGCACAAGGCCGGAGTCATCCGGCCTTTTCTATTTTCCGGGCTTCCAAACCACCACTACCGGCAACAGCAACCATGCAATAAAGGCAAAGGTCATAAACACGATTGGGTAACCATAAGCCGATGCCATCGGTGCACCCAGTCCTTCGCCGACCGCGGTTCCCAAATTCGAAAAAATCATGGCGATGGCAAAAAACGTGGCCGCCCACCGCCCCTTCGCAAAGCGCATCGCGAGTGTCACATAGGCCGTCTCCTGCATACCCCAGAACACTCCCCATACAATTCCACCCACCGCCACAGGGAGATGCGCCAGAAAGGTCAAACATCCCAAACCCAACCCCGTCACCGACCCCATCACGATCCACGCTAGCGGCAGGCGCGACGACAAGAACGCAAACACTCCCGCCCCGAGCAAAGCCCCCAACCCACGACCGGCGCCGAAGACCCCCAATCCCTCCGAGTCTACCGCGCGCACTTCGCTCAAAAACAAAGTGCCAATCCCGTCTGTCCCGAATGAAGATATGGAGTACAGCACTCCGAACGCCGCAAAGATAAAATAGGTGGGTTGCAAAAGGTCCCGCCACTGCGCCCCACCGGCCACATCAACGCCCCCACTGCCAAAGCCACGCCCCTCAGCGCCGCCAACCAAATCGATCCTCACCACAAGGCCGACCATTAAAATCGCCAACCCCGCTAAGACCAAGAACACCATCTGAAAACCATAACGGCCCGCTAGCAAGCCAAAGCCGCCCGCCATTGTGATTAAACCCAGTGCGCGTCCCGCCACCATCGCAGCCTGAATCGTGCCCTGTTCGTTCTCAGCGGCCACATCCACGGCCAACCCATCGCAGCAGGTGTCGAATAACGCGAGCCCCAACGAAGCCAGCCAAGTCACCACTGCAAAGTACACAAAATCTTCCGCCGGTTTGGGCACGAACGCCAACTGCGCATAACAGAGCGCAAACAAAAGCAGTCCCACAACCATATACGGCTTGCGCGAGCCCCAGCGCCCCATCGGCACGCGGTCACTCAGCGCCCCCAAAAAGACTTTAAAAATAAATGGCAACAGCAAGAAACTGGTAAAGAGTCCCAGCTGCTCTTTGCTCACGCCCTCTCCCGCCAAAAAGGGCTTTTGAAAGTTCACCACATAGGCGAAGGCCGCGCCTTGCAGAAAATAGAGCGCAGCGAAGAATGTGATCTTCTTTAACCGGGCATTCGTTGACTGGACCAGCGTCACTCCCTAATCTAGGTTACAAATGTCGGCGGATCTGAATTCACTCATGATTTTTACAGACGGAGCTTGCACCGGCAACCCCGGACCGGGTGGTTGGGGTTCAATTCTTGTTTTTCCCAAAGGCCACGTGCAAGAACTCGGCGGCTATAACCCGGAGACGACCAATAACCGGATGGAGCTTGTCGCGACCCTCAGGGCCCTGGCGGCTCTTGAAGAAGCGCCGACCCCGGTGATGTACCTCTACACCGATTCGACGTACGTGATTCGCGGTATCACGCAATGGGTCTGGGGCTGGAAGAAACGCGGCTGGAAGAACGCCGAGGGTCAGCCGGTGTCGAATCAGGATCTTTGGGAGGAACTGGTCCGGCAGGTGAATCGGCTTAAGCCGGCCAAGATCGAATGGAAATATGTGCGCGGTCATACGGGCGTACCCGGCAACGAGCGCTGCGATGCAATCGCCGTCGCCTTTGCGAATGGCAAAAAAGTCCGACTCTACGATGGTCCACTTCTCGGTTACGGCCACGCCATTCACGACCTCCCTGAAGAAGAACCACTTCCGGAAATGCGGACGCATGAGAAAAAGCCACCGGCCTTCTCTTATTTAAGTTTATATGGAGGGACCGTGACCCGGCACCTGAACTGGGCCGATTGCGAACGCCGGGTTAAAGGGCGCTCGGGCGCCAAGTTTAAAAAGGCGATGTCTCAACAAGACGAAAGTGCGATTTTAATTTCCTGGGGACTCGATCCGAAGACAACGGTCATTGGCGAGTGAATGAATGATGCGCACCGCAGGCTGGGACGCGACCGGATTTTCCGCGCGCACTTCCACCACACCTGATCTCTGCAAACCATTGGTCAAAGCGACCACGGGAGAGCAAATCACCACCGCGGCGACGAGCCGCTTAAGTGTGGGTTTAAACTGAAGAATACGCTTAACTAAAGTCATCACTCAACCTTCATTGAATTAATCGGAGTCCTTCTTCAGGACCTTAATGAAACCCAGACCTAAGGCTATAGACTTCAGTCCCCGAACTGTCAATAAACCGGACGTTCGTCCGTGCCGAAAAGAGCACTTTGGTCCGATGAGAAAGACGATGAAAAAGTGGGTCGAAAAACTCATCGAGCAATTTGATTTTGATTTGAGCTCCGCACCGAACGGCGGCAAAGGCCCCGGCGAAAAAATTTCTGGCGAAGGAATTTCCGAGGAACGCGCGACGCTGCTGTTCATCATCGACACGCTCAACAAGCACCTAATCGATTTCGACGGCCATCCTGTCCGCAAGACTCGGGAAGTTCTCGATGAGTTCGCCAAGGAACTCCTCCACTCCGAGAATCAGTCGATTGAAAAAGTCTTATTCCGCTTTCGCCAATTCTTTTCCGGTTATCGCCTCGACGAGAGCGCCTACTTACAAAAAACCTTCGAGGATTTCCGCGCCATCATCTGGGACTTTGTCGACCAGCTGGCGGAAGACATTTGCCAAGAGCAAAAAGAGGACCTGGAAGTCCGCCAGAATCTCGAGCAGCTGAAAGAGGCGGTCGAAACCAACTCGATCGCCGAACTCAAAAACAGCTCCCGGCGCTTTATCGATTCCTATGTCGAGAAACAGTTTAAGAAGGACAAAAGACGCAACACCCGGATGAAAAGCATCCGGCAAAATCTCAACGCTGTTAAAAAGCAGCTCGGCGAAGCCAATAATGCCGTTCGCGTCGATCATCTGACCCAGGCCTTTAACCGAAAAACTTTCGATGAATACAGCGAACAGCACTGGAAGCTCTTTCAAGCCTCGCAGCAGCCGGTCTCCATACTGCTGGTCGATATCGATCATTTTAAAAAAATCAACGATACCTACGGTCATGCGATCGGTGACTTCGTGCTGAAAGAACTGGTGCAGACCCTAAAAGGACTCTTTAAACGCGAGGCCGACCTTCTTGCCCGCATCGGCGGCGAAGAGTTCGCCATCATCCTCCCCGACTACAAGCTTGAACACGCGCAAACCAAGGCGGAAGAAGTCCTACAAAAGGTGCGCAGCGAAGTTTACGTTCACGAGCATAATAAAATCAGCTTCACCGTTTCAATCGGAATCGCGCAACTCTGTGAAGGCGAAGCACGCGAAGGCTGGATCAAGCGCGCTGATCTCGCGCTCTACAATTCCAAAAACACCGGCCGCAATCGCGCCACCACTGCTCCCACCCCACTCACCCGGGTCGCCTAATACTGAGACGCCCCTCACCGATTCTGATGCAGCTTAAAACCAAATAGATCCCCATACTTAACAGATCCCTGACATTCGCCGCGCAAAAGTTGAACGCACGCGAATGATCTGAGCAATAGTCCATGCGCCTCGCACCCCTGTGACGATCACACACGCATGCTCACGACTCTCCTTGTGTTCCCGGCTTAAACTCGCCGCCGGCCCGGCATCCTCGTTGCTCTTCCCCTATTCGTACTCTCTCACTCGTAAAAGGAGTTTTAGATGAAAGAGTACAGGGAAATTCTCATCTCATTTTCAGTCGGAATGGTATCGATCGGAATGATCCACCTACTGAACCCGAAAACAGAACGTCTGCAGCCCGCGCCCGAGGCGACTGTGCTTCATGGACGAAGCGAAACCTCCCTGTCTTGGGGTCTCAACGAAATCCGCGCGCCAAAGGCTTGGCTCGAAACCCGAGGCGCAAAGGATATTGTTGTAGCGGTGATCGACACAGGATGTGACGTTCACCACCCCGCTTTACTTCACAATATATGGAACAATCCCGGCGAATCCGGACTCGATGAAAACGGCAATCCGAAAGCCACAAACGGAGTCGATGATGACCTGAACGGTTTTGTCGACGATGTCCACGGATGGAACTTCGCCGGTGACTCCGCCGATATCCGCGACGACAACGGTCATGGGACCCATATCGCGGGGCTAATCGGCGGCACCACCGGTGTCGCCCCCCAGGTCAGCCTGATGGTCCTTAAATATTTTAGCGAGGACACCAAGGGCGAGGAGAACTTGATCAACACGGTTCGCGCCATCCGCTACGCCGTCAAAATGGGCGCGAAAATCATCAACTACTCAGGCGGCGGCATCATCCGCAGCGATCTCGAAGAGGAGACAATCCGCTGGGCCGGACGCCAAGGTGTGCTCTTCGTCGCCGCCGCCGGCAATGAGGGACTGAACTCCGACTTCTTTCACTTCTATCCCGCCAACTATGAACTGCAAAATGTAATCAGCGTCGGGGCGAGCGATCGCAACGGCGGTCTCCTTAAAATCAGTAATTTCGGCAAGTCCACAAGATCGGAAGAGCGTCGTGTAGGGAAA
>JALHOQ010000213.1 GCA_022842925.1 Bdellovibrionales bacterium | reverse complement strand
GATGATGGGTGTGGCCGGGTTGTAGTCTTTGTCGAGAGCGGCTAGGTAAACGAAGGCCTTAAAGGCGGAGCCGGTCTGCCGCGCGGCCTGAATGGCGCGATTGAACTTTGACCGCACGTAATCATAGCCGCCGACCAATGAGATCAAGTCTTGCGTGCGCTCGTCGATCGAAAGCAAGGCGCCCTCGACTAAAGGATCCTGCTCGAGCTCCAGCGCCAGATATTCGCCGAACTTCGGCAAATCGAGGGTTGGCTTCTTGGCCAGTTTAAGTTTTTTCTTAGGATCTTTTTTGTCGGCGATCTCACCTTTAATCAAATCATTCATGCGTTCGGTTTTCGATTCGATACCTGCAACCCGGATTTGAATGATGTCGCCTACTTTGAGCGCGACCGAAGGCTTTTTGATTTCCGCATCTTCCGAGCGCAGGTTCGGATCGGGTTTGCGCGCCCACTTCATGCTCTCCAGATCGATCAAGCCCTTGCTCTCGGCAAAGCGCACATAAACTAAGCCCGTTGTGTCGTCCACACGCGTGACGACGCCTTCAACGGTTTTGCCCACTGGCGCATAGGGAGGAAGCAGCGGCAGCGGGTCTCCGCTTTCCGTTTTGCCCGTAAGGTTCAGCGGACCGCGCGGGTCATAGGTGCCGTCCGGTTTCAGAATTCGCTCCGGCGAAGCCTCGTCCATCAGCTTGTTGCGAGTTTCAAGTAGGAACTCGGCCACCTTCTCGGGCTCGGTCTCATTTCGTAAGGGGCCGCGAAACCCCTGGCGCTTATCCAGTTCGCGCAAACCTTTCTGCACGAACTCTTGCGCTTTGATCTGCTTTTCAAAATCCATCCCGGTGTAGACTTTGATGCCCTTGTCGAGAACGTGTTCTTCGCCCACTTCCTGCACCAGAAGCTGGCGGACGGTCTCAAGATAAAAAGGCGCGAGTTCCCTGAAGTTTTGCCAAACGTAAAGTTTGACCGGCTCTTCGATAAATTTCTCGGCCTCGTCGTCGCTGATAAAATTCTCGTCGGCCATACGGCGAATCACGTAGCGCTGGCGCTCTTTGGCCGCGCTCGGATTGCTAATCGGCGAATAGCGGCTCGGCGCTTGCGGCAGGCCGGCTAGAATCGCGGCCTCCGGGATAGTCAGGTCTTTCACGTCCTTGCGAAAGTAAACATCGGCCGCGGCACCCACACCATGGGCGCCCATCCCCAGATAAATCTGATTCAGGTAGAGGTACATGATGTCTTCTTTACGAAGGTTCTGCTCCATCTTGCGCGCGAGCATGATTTCTTTAATTTTACGGGCGTAAGTCTTTGTGCTGTCCTGAAGCAACAGCGTACGCGCCACCTGCTGTGTGATAGTCGATCCACCCTGGGACTTTTTACCCGAGCGTAAGTTGGCCAGAAACGCACGAGCGATGGCCATCAGATTAATACCCTTGTGTTCGAAGAAGCTGTCGTCCTCTGCGGCAACAAACGCCTCAATCAGATGCTTAGGGATCGCCTCATAGGGCGTAAGAATCCGCTTCTCCCGAAAAAACTCACCGAATTTCTTATTGTTGCGGTCAAAGACCTCAGTCACGAGCAGCGGCTTATACTTCGCGAGCTCAATCATGTCGGGAAGCTCGCTACTATACTTGGCCACAATCCCGACAATCCCCATTGAAGCCAAGAGCATAAGAATGCCCATTACGAGTAAAATTTTGCGTTTCATAGATGAACCTCGGCCTTTAAAAGGTACCAGGTTCTTTTTGCAGAAGCTACGCGTCGAGCGCCATACCGGCGCCGCGCGTCTTTGAATCAGTTACGAGGCGCGGTGGTTGATCCGCCCGAGCTGGGCGGGGTAGCCGGTGGGGCGGACCCCGGCGGAAGAGTAGTGGTAGCGCCGGTTGAAGAATCCGAATCCGCAGATTCCGAGGCGTACATGGTAGGGCGACCGATCGCGATTAAGTACTCTGCTGCTTTTTTACAGGCCGCATTTTCCGCACATTTGCTTGGTGAGTGGCACTGCACGAGTTCCGACGCAAACCCCACCATGGAGCCGTGTTTTCCATTAATATCCGAGGCGTCTTTAGCATCGATATTTCCTCCAGGAGCTTTCTCTTGTTTGAGCGCGAGAAAGCGCCGGAGGTTGTTTAGACGGGTTCGCTCCTCGTCCACGAGTTGGGTGGCCTTTCTTAGCTCATTCCGTTTGGCCTGGATCCGAGCTCTTCCATCATTCTGCGCATTCGCCTTATTTGTTTCATTTAAGCGTTGCTGGACCTGGTAGTCAGCGTCAGCTTTGGCTCCATCTTCCAAGGATTCCCGCACCGCCTGACAGGTTTCGGCATCTAAAATTTCGCCGCTTGCGCTGAAACCGTTGCCCGTCATGTTGCAACCGTTCTGAATTTTAAGAACTTGTTCAACGGCGGCTTTACGTCGGGCCCGGATCGTATTGTCCTTTTCATTCGCACGATCCAGTAGGGCGTAATACCTCTTATTGGTATTTTTGATTGCGTCGCGGACAAGGTCACTCTGCATACAGTCCTGATGATATTCCTTGGCCTTTACTTGCCACATTTTTCTGTCGGTAAGACCTACATTGCGAAGCATTTGATTGAAGCCGCCCCGATTATAGCTGCGTCCTCGCTCAGCTTCGAGTCGCTGAAGCTGCATCGCATTCACTTTAGTAATAGCTTCTTTGTGACAGTCTCCCTTAATCCTGTCCGCCTGTTCTGTGCGCGCATTTTCGGCGTCTTTACGGGATGACCGACTTTCGCTCAATTCGTTGTCGATTTGAATGATTGAGTCTTGTATTGTTCTCGCCTTTTCTGCGGCCTGTCGAGCTGATTGCCGCTGCCTTTTCACGATCTCTGATTTCTGTTGCTGCCACTGTTTGAGGGCGTCGGCCATCTGTTGGTCAGCCTGCTGAACCTTCTCCCTCATTTGGCTCTGAGCTTCATCAATGGACTGTTGGAGCTCAGGCGTGCGTTTATCGAGTTCACGCACTTCCTTTTGAAGTTCGCGCACTTCCTTTTCGATTTTGTCGATATCTGTAGCCGCAGCAAGAGCGCAAACCGAGAATTTAGCGCTAGCGGCGGTAATATTGCGAGTGCCATCAGAGTTAATTGCCGGGACTGTAGTGGCACTATCGGAACCGCACTGGAGCTTGCTATGGGCTACCGACCCGGCCGGTTGTCCCGGACATTCACATCTGGCGACGCTGTGGCCGCAGGCAATATTCCCCGCAATCGATGCATCGGAGGGCAGGCCACGGCATGAAGAGGCGAACTGGTTCATGGCGTTGCTGAAGTTAGATTGAGCGTTGGGACAACCGAACTGCTGATTGGAACTGTCAATGCACACTTTTTTGTGTCGCTTTGTGCGATCTTCAATAAGTTTCTTGAGCCGGTCAATTTGCGCTTGCGGTGCGCTTCTTCCCTCAGCCGCCGCCAGCTCATCTTCTGCTTTTGCGAGACTTTGTTCGACAGACCAGCAACGGTCTCCGCCCGAGGACTGAGGTGGATAGCTAGGCGATGACGGTGCTGATGTCGCGGGCGGCGCGGATTGCGCCCAAGAGACCTGCGAAACAACAATCAAACTGCAAACAAACCATTTTACGAGTGTCTCATTTTTAAACATCACAACTCATTCTCCGTGACTTAAAACCTATATGGGTAATTAGGGAGCAACCGCGGTGCCAGCTTATGTCTCATTTTGAGACAATATTGATCTTCCCGCCAGTCGGGCGAAGGTGGGGGTGGGGTTTTCGCTTGGGAAATTGGCTTTTGGCCAGTCGGGGAGAGATGGGTGAGCTTGGCTTTTGCCTAGGCCGTCGACTGGGAAGTATAGTCGCGGCGGTTGTGGCCGATCGCCCGAAGGGCAAAAAAAATCTGTGGGCCTGAGTGATCCAAGTAAACCCGATTTTTACAAGGTGGGTGACCGTGATAGCAACTTTAGGCTTCTCACTCCAGGGTGAGCTTGCACACCATCGCCAGGGACAGCCCCCTTATGTGTTCTTGTAGGGTTTACTTTTGTCATCAGCCCACAGAACTTCAGCCAGAATAACAGAATCTGACCCCGCAGTCGAAGGCATCAAAAGCTGTGCCGCAAGGAGAAATGAAGAAAATTGGAACTTCGTCCTGTAACAGTTTGAGAAACGCCGTCCGAAAAGACCAAATCATGTTGCCAGAGAAACTTGACTTGCTATTCCCTTTCATCGTTTTTGCCTATGGCGCAATAATGACTTTTGTGCTCCACCACCCCGTTTTGTCCGAGCTGGCCGAAACCCGGTTGCCGGAACAGCTGCGCCAGCAAATGAAGGCCCACAGGGGCTTAGGCCTGCTGTGCCTTGTGCTGGGCGGCTTTTGGAGTCTGCAAAATCTCTGGATTTAGAATTCCTATTTGGCGAACTCGCCCGCCTCGAGTAGATTCTGCAAATCATGGAGCAAATCAGCCTGGATTTTGAGGCTGCGGAACGTCAAAACGCGCCGCTGCCCAAGGAACCGCAAAAGCAGGAGCCGCAAATTCTATCCGTATCGGATGTGAATCGCGCCATCAAAGGCACGCTCGAAGGTCAGTTTCGACTGATTTGGGTTAAGGGTGAGATCTCGAATTTCAAACCTCACACCTCCGGCCACTTTTATTTTTCGCTAAAAGACTCGAAATCGCAGATCAATGCGGTGATGTTCCAGGGCTTTAATCGCGCCCTAAAATTTCGCCCCAAGGACGGTATGGAAGTCCTTGTGCGCGGCAAAATCAGCGTTTATGAGCCGCGTGGAAATTATCAGATTTTTTGTGAGTTGATGGAACCGGTCGGCGCGGGGGCCATGCAGCTTGCCTTTGAACAGCTGAAGAAAAAGTTGGAGGCCGAGGGCCTTTTTGACCGCACCCGCAAGCGCCCCCTGCCGCCCATGCCGAAGCACGTGGCCGTGGTCACATCGCCTACCGGCGCGGCCATCCGCGACATTTTAAATATTCTCGGACGCCGCTTTAAAGGCTTGCGCGTGACCGTGGTCCCCACCGTCGTTCAAGGCGACGCGGCCGCGCCTCAGATTGTAAAAGCCATCGAGCTCGCGCAGAAAATGAACGACATCGATGTCTTGATTGTGGGCCGCGGCGGGGGCTCGATCGAAGATATGTGGTGCTTCAATGACGAGCGTGTGGCCCGAGCCATTGCGGCCGCCCGCGTCCCCGTGATCTCGGCCGTTGGCCACGAGATCGACTTCACCATCGCCGATTTCGTTGCTGACCTTCGGGCGCCAACACCAAGTGCCGCAGCCGAACTTGTTTGCCGCAATGCCACCGAGGTTTGCGAGCGGATCACGACACTCGACAAGCGGCTGCTGAAAAGTGTAGTGCATGCGGTCCAAATCAGCCGCCACCAGTTGGTCGGATTCAGCAAACGCTTGATCGATCCCAAACGCCGGCTGCAGGACCTCGCACTTCGCGCCGACGAGCTCTCGCAACGGCTGGAAGCCGCGATTGGCCGCTACTTCGCGCAACGCGAACAAAGTGTTGCGATATGGCGCGCGCGCCTGCCGTCGCCCGAAGAATTCATTC
>JALHOQ010000212.1 GCA_022842925.1 Bdellovibrionales bacterium | reverse complement strand
GCTTTTGCTTTGGGTCTACTATTCGTCCTTTATCATTTTTATCGGCGCTGAAGTCGCCAGTACAGGAGGTCAACCCTTATGGAACCACTTAAGTGCGAAACCTGCGGCAACGTCTACGACAAAGCCTTCCAGATCGTACACATGGGAGAAACCCACGCCTTCGACAGCTTCGAGTGCGCCATCCAGATGATGGCCCCGCGCTGCGAACACTGCGACACGCGCATCATCGGCCATGGCCTTGAACAAGACGGCAAGATGTTTTGCTGTGCCCACTGCGCCTCGCACGAAGGAGCCGATGAGCTGGTGGACCGGGTGTAACCGACTTTGGCGATGATTTTCCAAGACCTTTGAATAGCTCCGCTAGCTTATTTAAGCGCCCAGCTTCTATTTCCGAAAAGTCCCTATGCGCATTATTCTAATTATCCTTTTCGCGATCTCCTTCTCCGCCCATGCACAGCTCGATCAACATCAGCGGCAGGGTCTCGAAGACACCAAAACTCTGCTCAAAGATAAAAAGCAGCGCGACGATTTTATAAAAACCGAAAAAAAGGCCCAAGAAGTCGATGCCAAAGTCGACGCCCTGGCCGGCACCAGCAAAAACAAAGAAGAGATTTACGGCATCAGCGCCGAAGTCATGGAAAAGCTGACCGTGGAAACGGGTGGCGATCCGGCTAAGATGCAGAAGATCCTAGATGAAGCGATGAGAAATCCAGAAGCGTTTTACAATAAATACTTCGACGATAAGGCCAAGGCTCGCGTCCGCGGTGTGGCCACGGACATCGAAAAGAACGGCAAGCCGATCCAGCCAGGGAAGTAGCGCCAAGCCTTGCAGAATCTCTAAAAACAAATGAAACTCGCCCCCGATAAGGGAGGCCTTAGTGGATTTCTTTGAAGCCGTGCAAAGGCGCAGGAGCGTTCGCAAGTTTAAGCCGGAGCTTTTTCCAGACGCCCATGTTCGTCAGGCTCTAACCGCTGCCACCAAAGCACCGAATTCCTCCAATACCCAAACTTGGGATTTCTATTGGGTCAAAAACCCCGACATTAAGAAGAAAATGGTTTCGGCCTGCCTTTCGCAATCGGCCGCGCGGACGGCCGCGCACTTGGTCGTAGTGACCGCGAACCCTAAAAATTGGCGGCGATCGCAAAAGCCGCTCGTCGAATGGGCCAAAACCTCGAAGGCGCACCCTCGAGTGGTGGAATATTACGAGAAACTGGTTCCATTGATGTATACGGCCGGAATCCTAAGTGTATTCGCTCCGCTCAAATGGCTGATCTTTTTCGTGATCGGTCTGTTCCGCCCGATCATGCGCGGTCCCGCCACCCGTAGAGATATTCAAGAGGTGGCCATCAAGTCGGCCGCCCTCGCTTGTGAGAACTTCGTTCTGGCCATCAGCGCACTTGGCGGCGCGACTTGTATGATGGAGGGATTTGACGAATGGCGAGTGAGGCGCGCGCTCGGCCTTTCCTACTCGACGCGAGTGGTGATGGTCATTGGAGTGGGTTATCCGGACGAGGCGGGTATCTGGGGGCCCCAGTTCCGCCTACCGGAAGCGGAAGTGGTTCACGTTTTAGATTGAAATACGACTACTCGTCGCGAATCACGGCGAATTTATATTTGATAAACCCGGCATTCGAGCCAGCGAGAATGACGGGGCTTAAATCGGCATAATCCAGCTGCCGGTCCGCAATAATAATAAGGCCTTCCTTTTTGGCCGCGATCGCTCCATCATTGTGAGACTTTAAACTGGCGGCAAGAGTCGACAACGCCACGGGCTTATCGTCGACAAAATACCGGCCGCCTTCCACTCGCACCACTACCCCTTCTTGAATAAACTGACTTTCTCGAGCCTGCGGTAGCTGAATCTTATCCCCAACGTTCAACACTTCTTGGTTGGTGGAGTGGCTCATAATCAAAAAAATCACCAGAATCGAAAACGCGTCAACTAGCGAGGTCAACATCAGACCGGCCACCATCGTGCGACGGGCTCGCGATCCGCTAGGGCGGATGCGCGAAGTCCCGGCCAAGGCCGAGCCGAGCATGGATCTTTTTAGAGGGCTAGCATTTGTTATCATTCTATCCTCATAACGGCGCCACGCCGATCTGATCGAGTTGGTTTTTCTTAAACTGCGCCATCAATTGAATCATATCGTCATACTTGGAGGTCGGATTCGGCATCAGCAATACGGTTTTGACGTCGGCGAAGCGTGAAGCGAACGACTTGATCCACTCTTCGGTTTTGTCAAAGTTGATCTTGCCGCCATTCCCGCGAACGGTAACCAGTTTCAAATCCTGGCCGATGCCTTTCACGTCTTTCACTTCAAAGCGCACATCGCCTTGTCCACCCATGGATACGGTGACTGAGCCCTTCACTTCGACTTTCTCTTGTTTCTCACTGCCTACGGCCTGCGAGACGTGGAATGATCCGAGATTGATAAAAACCGCGGTCATAAGCAGAAAGCAAATGCAGGTCGAGAGTACGTCGATGAACGGAATCAGATTCAGTTCGAAGTTCATCTGTTTTTTACGGCCACTGCCGCTTTTACCGCTGAAGTGCATGGGTTATGCCCCCGAACTACTTCTCAGCCGATTTTTTAGACGGAACGGAATCGTAGTGAAAACCGAGCAAGTTGTACACGCGGAGAGCGGCTTGAGTCATATCGTCCGACAGTTTGTTCACGCGATTCTGTAGCACCGAGTACATCACCAGGGCCGGAATGGCCATGATCAGACCGTAAGCGGTGGCGTGCATGGCTTCCGAAACACCCGAGGCCAGCATGGCGGCCTTGGTCAGTTGATCGGCTTGGGCCAACGAGGCGAACGAGCGAATCATACCGACGATAGTTCCCAGAAGACCGAGCAGGGTACCGACGTTACCTAGCATAGCCAGGAATTCCACTCGAGTTTCAAGCTTGGACTGCTCGCGAACCAGGACTTCATCCATCTTGGCCTGAACCTCTTCGCGTCCACCCATATTCAGAGCGGCCTGTGCGCCGGCTTCGACCACACCGCGTAGAGCACTACCGCGATCGAGGCTGCGCGCCTGTAGAATCACGCGCTCGAGGTTGCCTTTTTTAATGTCGTTCTCAAACAGACTGGCCTGCCCGCGAAGATTCGGACTGCGCTGTAAATACAGACGCACCACACGCTCCGCGATAATCGCCAGCGAGAAAAGCTGGGCAACAAAGATCGGGAACATCCAGAAACCGCCGACCTTAAAAAATTCAACGATGGATCCAAAGAAACTAGTGCTCTCCATGACTACTCCTTGCTCAATAGAGCTTCGACCGAAGCGCTTAAACGCAAGTCCTATGCCGCGGTCGGGAGCGCCTGAATTGTTCTAGACTTTTCCAAAGTGACATTCTACGGCTCTCACGGACGAATATAGGCGATATGAAAAGCTTATACGGTGGCAGTTTCCTCGCCTGGGTGGGCACGAAATTCGCTATTCGCTGTACTCAAGTGAAAACATATAAAGATAGATTTTTTAAAGTGTTTAAACCACTCGCGAGAAGCCTAGTTTGGTCTCTTTGCCTGTCGCTTTGCGCGCTCTCTCAGATCTTCGCGCCTGAAGCGATGGCCGCTACCCGCAGCTCGTGCCGCGTGTGGGTGGATTCCTCTGCTGAAAATCGCATAGCTCTAATCGAGAGTTTTCAGGCAAAAGGGTACACCACTCTCGACTATTCAAAATCCGCAAAGGTCGAACATGGCGACTTTCTAATTTTTCGCGCCTCAAGCCGGATCCCTCAAAATACCTTCAACGTCGCCTTCAGTGATCAACGTCCCAGCGAATTAGGTTATCTCACAGAGAACATCAAAGACTTCCCCAACTGCTCGGCGCACGAGCAAATTATGACCGAGGCGTATTTTCGCATTTACTACGGTGAAATGGCGCGACGACGATTAAACACGCCCACTGCGATCGTGCATCAACTCGAAGGGTTAGGCGAGATGGTTCTTGAGGTGGAAGCGCTTAAGCAAACGGGCTACAGCGGCTTTTTACCCGTGGCCAAACGATACAAAAAAGTTTACGCCAATGTCTTAAAACAAGTGCGCAAACGCTGGGAGGCGGGTGCGGACCTGCCATTTGAAAAGCGCATCGATCGAGTTCGCGAGCTATTAGCTCCCTACACCACGAATTACTTCCTTTACCTCAACCATCTGAGCTTGCTCCTGACCAAACCTCATATGGGCAACTGCGTGTCTACGACTTTGCTTTACACTACCGTGTTTAAAGATGCGCATATTGATTTAGGCAAAGACCATCAATTTGCCGTTCAAATGTTTCAGGATCACGTGCAACCCGTGATTTGGAATATGAAAACAAATCAGCTGGTGAGTTTGGTGAGTGGAACGATCCAGAAGTGGAATGGCTCCATCTACGATCCCGAAGTCATGACTTGGGCACTAGCTAATGCCGCAGGGCGAGCTATGCACAGCGAGCGAGAATTGTTCTTAAAAAAGGCCTGGCTCAATGTTCGCTATATCAAGCCGAACCTGGGTGTAAGATATTTTCTAGGCTTTAAAGACGGCGGCAAACCCGCGGGCGATTTGCCCTATCTTAAATTCGACAACAGTCTCTCAATGTTCGGCGACGGCGCACCACCCATATTTGCTAAACAAAATCCGATGGCTTTCGGCACGCCGGATTCGGATATAACAGGCGACAAAGAATCCGAAGCCGAATGGGCCGAAATAGAAAAGCTATTGGCCGAAAGCGGCCTATCCAATGGAGAAAACGGCCAATCGCTATCCGAAATGGGATTTCGCACCGTCGACGAACTGAAACGTTTCATAGAACGACTGAAACTAGCTCAAGCAGAAAAAGATGGGACCAACGCTAAGGAGTGGAAGGGCGGCGGCGGCTTCGCAGGCGAAGGGGCAGATCGCAGAGCTCGAGCTGCGGCCGAACCGGACATCGATAAAAAAATCGCCATTTTGTTTAACTCGCGAATTTGGGCGGCTATTCCAGCCTCCCAACGCCCTAAGCTAGCTGAGCAGGTCAATATATCAAGGCAAAGATTCGTTCTAAATTCCGTTGGCAGCGGCGAATCCGAGAGAAAATTCCGTTCCATTCGCGCCCTGCCGATCGTTCGCGCGGCCAACCCTGATGAATTGGATGAGTTCACCTTCGACTTTCCCTTTTTAATCAAAACTGCCCCAACCACCACCGAGAGTGTCTCGGAATTTATAGACGGAAACGAAGTCATCTTTCACGGGGAAGTCGTTGAACTTGTCTTCCGCGATCACGCCAATCTGCAAAAAGCGATGGACAAAAAGTACCAGTTGTCCAAAATTCAGCAAGTCGTCGAAACCGAACTGATGCAAGTACACCTAGAGCTAAAGGGTCTAAGCCAGCCCCTCGACCCTTTGCTCACGATGATTCGAAACTTTAAAGATCGAAAAGAAAATTCGGAGCGTGAACATGTGACATCCGCCATGGAAACTATCAATAAGTGGTCCGCCTTTCGTAAACTCAACGATCAAACTAATTCAGAATTGGGTTTTTGGGGGGCCATCAACCCAACTGAAACTTCGGGAGCGCTTGAAGCGATAGGATCTTGCGACCTATTGGTTGAATTG
>JALHOQ010000211.1 GCA_022842925.1 Bdellovibrionales bacterium | reverse complement strand
AGCAAGTTTTGGTTTTGGCCCCCACGCGCGAATTGGCCGCGCAGATTCACAAATTCATCCGCAAACTCGGCGAAACACTGAACATCAAGAGCACGCTCATTAGTGGCGGCGAGTCCTACCGTCGCCAGCGCGACGAAGTGAAGGCCGGCGCCGATGTGATCATCGCGACTCCCGGCCGGTTGATGGAACACATCGACTGTGGGATGCCGCTCGAAAAGATCAGCGTGCTTGTGCTCGACGAAGTCGATCGCATGTTGGATATGGGGTTTGCGCCGCAGGTCGAGCAAATTGTGAAGCGTCTCGGACCCGAACGGCAGACATTCTTGTTCTCGGCCACGATGCCGCCCGAAATTCTAAAGCTGGCCAACAAGTATCTCAAGGACCCGGTCCGCGTGCAGATCAACCAGGCTACTGAAAAACCCAAGATCACCGAAGAGACCATCGACACGAATGACGTCGAGAAACCACGCCTCTTGCAGGATCACGTGGAAGCGCGTCCCGGAAAAATCCTGATTTTCGCCAATACCCAAGGTCGCGTCGAACAGGTCGCCCGCCGCCTCACGCAATCGGGTCAGCCGGCCGGTTGCATGCACGGCGGTCGCACGCACGGCGAACGTAAAATGGCGTTGGAATCGTTTCGCACCGGTCAAATCCGCATTCTCGTGGCGACCGACGTCGCCGCCCGCGGAATCGACGTTTCGGATATCGAGACGGTCATTAACTACGATTATCCGGCGACCCAAGAAGACTATCTTCACCGCATCGGTCGCACCGGCCGTATTGGTCGCGAAGGCACCGCCATCAGTTTTATGGATCCGCGTCGGCGCCCGCGCGGTTACCGCCGTCCGCCTGTCGCCGGTGCTTTCGGCAAGCGTCCGCCGCTGAAGCGCCCGCTCCAGCGATTCACGGCCCATCCGCCCGCCGCCCATGGCCCGGTGCCGGCGAAAGCTGCTGTCGCGCCCAAGCCGACCGCGCCTCAAGCGGCGGCTGCCACCGGTGCAAAACCCGATTTCAAACCGCGTCCTCGCCCGCAAGGCGAGTTCCGCCCAAGCGAGCGGCCGGAACGCCCGCGCGGATTCAAACCGGGTGGCTTCAAACCGCGCGGCGAACGGCCGGAACGTCCGGCCTTTAAGCCGCGTGGCGACCGTCCTGCTTTCCGTGCCGATGACCGCCGTCCGGGTCGTCCGCCCTTTCGACGTGACGAGCGCGAGGATCGTGGCCGTAGTCTGAAAATATTCCGTGAAGGCGAAGAGATTCGTAAAACGCGCGGAAAGCCGATCACCTTTCAGAAGACGCCGGGGAAACCGTTCACCCGCTCGACCATGAACGCGGTTCGGCGTCCGAAGCCGAAGCATCCGAGCGCTTAATGCCACCTCGCAGGTGGTCACGTGACCACCAAACTGGTCACCAGACAATACGTCTTCCTTTTTTCCGGCGGGCGCTCCCCCATGACCAAGTGGAACGCTTTCGCATCGCGCCTGCCCCGTGCTAAAACGTCGCGTGCACCTTGATTCCACTTCCGAGAACCTAAAAAACGCGCTCACCGAGCGCTTCTCCCTCGTGGATTTTCGCAAAGGGCAGAAGGAAGTCATTTCTTCGGTGTTGCAAGGTGAAGACACCCTCGCGGTCATGCCGACCGGGGGCGGCAAATCGCTTTGCTACCAGCTTCCGGCGATCTTTCGCGAAGGTATCGTGGTGGTCATCTCGCCGCTGATTGCGTTGATGGAAGATCAAGTGAAGGGCCTGCGGCGCATCAACATCCCTTGTGGTTTTGTGCACTCCGGTCAGACCTACGAAGATAAAGTGGAACTTTTCGCCCGGATGAAAGCCGCAAAGCACTTTATTTTGTACGTGTCCCCCGAACGCGTGCAAAAAGCCGGCTTTAGCGACTGGGTGAAACAGCAAAAGATTTCTCTGTTCGCGATCGACGAATCGCACTGCGTTTCCCAGTGGGGCCCGGACTTCCGCAAAGACTACTACCGACTTTCCCTGCTGCGCGAGTTGCGGCCCGACGTTCCTATCTTGGCTTTGACCGCCACCGCCACGCCGATCGTGCTCAATGATATTGTGCACAAGCTCGGGCTTAAGAATCCCTCACGGCATATTTACGGTTTCTACCGGCCCAACCTCTATTGCCAAGTCGAGCCGTGCGATAGCGAGGGACTAAAAGTGCACGCGGTGCGCACCGCGATCGAACGCACGCCCCACGGGCGCATCCTAATTTATTGCGGAACCCGCAAACAGAGTGAGGAACTGGTGGGGGCACTCGAATCGTCTATCTCCGGAATGGATTTTTATCATGCGGGCCTCAGTCCCGAGGATCGCCTAAAAAAGCAACGGGCATACGAAACCGGCGAAACCCGCATCCTTGCCGCTACCAATGCTTTCGGTATGGGCATTGATCACCCGGATGTCAGGTTGGTGATTCACTACCAAATGCCCGCCAATATTGAGAGCTACTACCAAGAAATGGGACGCGCCGGCCGCGATGGCGAGCCATCCACTTGTCTGCTGCTCTACAGCAAAAAGGACAAGGGCCTGCACTCGTATTTCATTACGCAGTCCGAAGGCGACGCGGAAGTCGCCAAGCGACGCTGGCGCGCCCTGGACACAATCGTGCAGTTTGCCGAAGGCGGCGAGTGCCGGCACGCGGGGATTCTGACCTATTTTCGCGACACGTTTCGCATCAAGGCGTGTGGGCATTGCGATGTTTGTCTGCCCGAAAGCCCGCGGCGGATGGTGTTGCCGCTTGAGCTGAGGCTGGCCAAGCCCGCTAAAACCAGATCCCGTTCCTCGAAGTCCAAGCGGGCCGCGGACGGATTGCCGCTTTCCGATGCGGAGAACGTCCGCGTGGAGGTCATGCGGCAATGGCGCAAGGCCTACGCGGAAGAAAACGACCTTCCCGCCTTTATGGTGTTCAGCAACAAGTCCCTGGAAGATCTCGCGCGGCGCAATCCTGGCACACTGGAAGAACTCGAAACGGTATACGGATTTGGGCCGCATAAAGTGGAGCATATTGGGCCACAGATTCTGGAGGAGTTAGGGCGGTGTTAGTTCCGTGAACATTGCTCGAGCAATGTTATGATTCTACTTATGAAACTTTTCGTGGGACTAACAATTGCTATCATGGCCCTTGTGGGCGCCTATTTCTTCGGATACCCGGCTTTCGATCGGTTTCTGACCCTAAGGCTAGTCAAGGGAACCACCGTTCAGCCTGGCGATCATTATCGTAAAGAGCGAGGCTCTCTCATTAAGGACGCCAACGGCCGCATCAAGATACTTCAGACCAAACCCGCTCTTATCTTTTCCGTGGATGAAGGGGGCGGGCATCTCGGAGCGGTGGGCCTTGTCTATTGTGAAAATACGGAAGGACTACCTTCTTTTCGATCTCACTTCGCCGAAGATCTTACTTTTGCCCAGATATCCGAGACTTGGTGGCGGTATCGAGAGTAGAGGAGCGCAATTCACCGTTGAATGGCGCGAAAAGGTCCTCTAGAAAATAGGCGGCAAGTTCAGCTCTGCCCGCTAGTCCTGATTTGCTGTAAAGGGCGATCGTCTGCTGGCGAACGGTTCGCTCGCTTGTCTCACGCGCTTCCGCAATTTCCTTCAAACTGAGTCCCTTCAGAAGCAGTGTCGCGATCTGCCTTTCCGCCTCGGTTAACCCCCACTCGGCCAACTGCTTTTCGATGGCTTCCCCCAGCCCTTGAAGCAGATGCGCATTCTCGGCCTTCCACTTTGAAGCGTCCGCTTTTGCCGACTGCAGAGCTCGATCGAGTCGGTCCACCTGATGGGTGAGTGAGATATTTCGGGACCAAATGAATGCGATTCCGACAAGCGCCAGCAGAGCCACGAAGCCTTCCGTGGACAAATGACGAAAAGAAGCGCCGGTATTCCAGTCCGTCCATACGTCAAACGCTACAAGCCCGAAAACCCCGCTCAGAATGGCGGTTAACAATGCTCTTTCCTGCCAGCTGAATCGCTCCATTGCGGGCAATCATGCGATCGAAACCGCGTAATCTCAACGAGATAGATGTCTATGTCGCCTGCTCTATGGGAGGACAGAGGTGTTCAGCGTAGCTTCAAAGATGAAAGGGGGCATTTATGAATGCCGCGCAAGTTCATCTGGCTTTGAATCATCTTCCGATTGGGTTGGTAATTGTTGGCGTCCCGCTTTTGCTGGCCGCCCTTTTGCGAAAATCGAAGGAGCTAAAGGCAGCCGCCTCGATTGTCCTGATGCTATCCGCATTAACCTCCATACCCGTTTTCCTCTCCGGGGAACCGGCGGAGGAGATCGTCGAGCATAGAGAGGGAGTCTCTGAAACGTTTATCCACGATCATGAGGAGGCCGCCGAACTCTCGTTAATATTCATCGAGATCCTTGGTGCCTTGGTTCTCGCGGCTTGGCTGTTTGAGCGATTCAGGCGGCCTACGCCAGTTTCGATCTGGCTCGGTATTCTAGCACTGGGAGTGGTTAGTCTCGGTCTCTTTATCCGAACCGCTCATCTGGGAGGACTCATCCGGCATGATGAACTTCGGTCGGGAGCTGCAATGAGTCGCGAGTCTTATCCGATAGGCAATGTTAACGATGGAACGATTGGACACTGCTCTGCCCTTGGGTTAGAAGCGCTCAGCTATGCCAAACCTGAAATCGTTTCTTCTTATTGCTTTTGCCGGGACGGCTCTTCTTGGGTCCCTAGCTCACGCAGGCCGGCGAAACCGAGTTCCGGTCCCCTTGGATCACTGCGCTCGTTTGGTCTTGCAGCAAAGCGGGGCGCTCGCCAACTCAACCCCCCCGAGTCGAGCAGAAGTGGGTTCGACTGGAATCTATATCAGACCCGAGTTCATTGTCGGAGTGAATGGCCAGCGACTCCAGAACCTAAGGCCCAAACTTTCGCTAGAATGGGGCGCTGGTAGAGTCACAAGCATCGAGTCTTTTTCCGTCCAGCGAAAACGCGTCATCGCCGCCACTTCCGAAAGAGAAATCGGACTCGCGTTTTTCGACAGCCGAGGAAAGAAAGTTTCGCAGCTGAATGAGCTGCACATAAGGAACGGTTTCGGTTGGAGCCCCGATATTATTGCGCGCAGCCATGAAACTCACTTTCTCGTAACCGCGGGTGGACAGACCCCATTTCGGCTTATCGATGTCAAAGAACAGGCCGACGCTGGACCCCTTCAACCACCCAACTCCACCAAACTCGGAAATCATTCAGTTTGGTTTTTCAACCAAGGTACTCGCCTTGTGGTTCTCAATAGCGACTGGACGCTCAGCATTTATCAATTGGATAAGCTCCGGCGAAGATTCAGCTACAGCCACGAGCTTACTTTAGGGCTGCACACCATCTTCGGCTTCAGTCGAATAACCTCTGAAATTTGGTCAACGGAAATCGATCTAGAAAAAAGACGGATGTGGATAGCCCACGAGGAAGGGGTATTTCGTTTTAGCCTAAGCGAAGACCTCACCGCTCCCAACAAAGAGCTGTCTGCGGATCGTTGGATCAGGGCCTATCATCCAATCACCGCAATGAAACTCGATCCGACGGCCAATTGGCTCTGGCTCGCTAGCGAAGAGTTCAGCCATTTTCCCACCCGCATGGAATATCGAAAGGCGGCCCCAT
>JALHOQ010000210.1 GCA_022842925.1 Bdellovibrionales bacterium | reverse complement strand
AAACCTGTAAATTCATTTTAAGGCTGGCACTGGAGTTGCTCCAGGTCAGTCTCATGCGACAGCTGGCCTTTAAACTATTCATTCTTGGATTCGCCTTTGCGGCTATGGCTGAGCCCGCCTTTGGGAAGGTTGACCTTGATTTTTGTAACAGCCAACTCGAAGGCGTTGGATTTCAACGTCGTGAGAGTTTACCTCTTAGCGAGCACCAAGTATTGCGGCTCACGATGCTTAACGAATCGGCCACCGTATCGACGACAGGCCTTCGGCGTGAGTCTAAATTGGTGGTGAGTGAGGGCCACTTCCAAAGAGTGTTTGGAAAGTTTAGTCGATTTTTTGGGCCGCGTTTGAAATTGCGGGATGTCCCGGAAGAAGGAACCGACAATTTAACAGATACTCTCTACACCACTCCCTTGTGGTTCCATTCACCCGCAGCCAAGGGAATCTTAAAGTCGGTGAAAGTCCGGGTTCGGGGGTATCTTACGGAACGGCGTGGAAGTGGTGAAATCCTGCGCAGCTCGATTACCGCGAAAAAACGTTTTTTGGAGCTAAAAGTCGACCATCCCGAATTTGAAGGCGTGGTTATTAAGCACCGCCTTCTGGTAACGGACGAAGATTTGCGCATCATCTTTAATCCTAATGCCACATATGCGAGTGTTCAAAAGGTGATAGAGCAGGTGAGCCAAGATCCGATGAACGCTTCCATTTCCAACCCAGATCTGATCGATGCCTTTATCGCATTCGTGCGGGCGGCTCCCGTGGTGCATTCCGATTTTAAACGCAAATACGTCGTGATCCGATACAGGAGAGACGCCTACCAGGTGCGCCTCTTGTCGAAAAGCGGTGAACCCATCGACATCCAAATTACCGTTGACGATCGTGTCAAATTAATGGATGCGAGTAGCGGACAGAATCTCGCACAGTATCCAAAAGGCGCGCGTGTAATCGAAGTCAAAGTGCCTTTAAAGTATGCGCAGTTCACTGCGGAGAACTTAAACGAGGTTCCGGAACTTGCGGTAGTTCAGGGTCTGATTGCAACGCTAGATTCCGCCATCCTTCCTGGCTTTGAGTCCAACACCGGAAAGCTTTCAAACACCATTCGTCTGGCGGAATAGTTGCGAGGGTCGCGCTTACTTGGCGGCTAGGTCCTTAGAAATACTTTGGCAGGTGAAGCCTTTGCCTTCGATGTTCGTACGAATTCGATCGAATACCTCAGGGCAGATCGTCGGTGTAGCTTCGGCCCAGGCCACTTGCTCGGAGGTGCCATATTTCGTGTAATGGATTTCGCAGCGGCCGTTTTCTTTTTTGAACTCCACCAATCTTTTGTCTTCGTTCACCTGACACATATACATATTGCCCGAGGAAACTTTTTTCTCCACTTTTGGCGCGGCCTTAACGGGGCCCAAGATCGGAGCCTTTGTTGGAGCTTCAGTGATTTCCGTTTTCTTGATCGCGCTCTTACAGCTCGCCAAGGCCAGCAAAGAAAGGATTAATAAAGTTTGTTTCATTTAAATCTCCCTGTTTGTTGATTCATTCAGCCTGCTATTAGAGCAGCATGCGTGCCACGCGCTGAGATCGAAGTCAGTATCCGTACAGGGTTTAAAAGTTTGACGGCGTCTACTTTATTCACAATCTAAACTTGTTGGAGATGAAAGATAATTTAACTGCGAGTCCCAGAATCGGTCGCCGTTTAAGGGAGACGACCGACCCGGTTGCGATCTCGGAAATCGAATAGGTGGAGTCTGTGCGGCGAATACTAGGCGATAGCGTACCTTGTGTAAATGCCCCGGCCTTTTTTGACAATGCATCCTTCCGCGGTTCCCTGCCCGAGCAGATAGACGGTCTGACGCATAGTTTTGTTTAGTTTATGACTCCACTCGAGACTCGAGAGGTCCAGCGATTCGTCTTTGGGATAGCGACTGAAAATGAACGACGCTTTTCCGAAGTCGAGGGCTTGCTTACGCATAAGAATTTTTGTGTGGCCGACCGGGCGAAGACTATATTGTCTCTGACTGCGAAAAATCGCAAGTGGGATGGAGCTAGTGGTGAGCCACTCTTTGAGGCGGGAAAGATTTTTTTCGACCCGGCCGCCCGAAGTTTCCACGTCAAAATGAGCGCCCTCGTAGAGGCAATCAAAAATCCCACCAATCGAAATGGGGCGATACCAATCTTGTAAGAGAAGGACCATTAGTCGATGGGTGACTTCGCCATCATCGGCGCCAACGAACCAGGGATCGAAAGGTTTCGCTGCGCGGCGATCGTGGTTCGAAATCCAGGCGGAGTCATTAAATGGCCGGATTTTCTCCAGCTTCTCGCGAAAGCTGCGAAAGGGTGTGCCAAAATAAACGCGTTCGGCCCAAATGCATTCGGGGTCGAGTTTGGTCATGTAGTAGTCGAGATGGCGAAGAGTTTCCCAGTCGGACGAGGCCAAGGCTTCCGTGCGGAACGCCAATAGCTCCTGGGGAGTTTTCTTCTGCATGGCCGCGGCGATTCGGCGCAACTTTCTTAAAACCAGGCTATAAGGGCCGCCCTCATCTTGAAGAGCCACTAGGGCCGCATCAATCCGCTCTAAAGCTTGCTTATAGTCGCCCCGTTCAATCTGATATTGCGCGAAGATTTCTTGGGCGTTGGCCCAGAGCAGCTGGTTCGATTCACTGCCTAAATCTTTTTCGAGGCGGGCGAACTCCGGCTCGATCGAGGCGCCCGTGTGGGCGAGTGAGGCGAGCCGATTCACTTTTGCGACTCGGCTTTCGTAAGCACTGAGTTTAGGCACTTTAAGATATTCATCAAGCTCGGGTAGGGCGGCGGCGTAGTTCCACTGGCCGATATGGCCAAAGGCGCGCGCGAGCATGGCCTTGGGTTCTTGAGTCAGGGTGGGATCGGCCAGTAGAATTTGAGATTCTTTGATCGCGCCCGCCCGGCGTAGTGCAAGTGCGTATTCAATTCGTTCGGCTGCGGGGACCGGCGCGGCCCGCTTCACCTTAGGGTGAACAATAGGGAACAGGAGTTTTAAGGCGAGCGGCCATTCATTGCACCTGCGGGCCAGCCCGGCAAACTCAGAGGCCAGCGGTCGAGGTAATTTTGCGACAGGGAGTTTTTTAAGCTTGGCGCCACCCTCGCCGGCTTTGCCCGCTCGAATGAGTGAGTCCACCTGCTCCAGCTCCCGGCGCCAATCGATTGAAGAACTCTTGGGCATAAGAAATTTTCGGCGACTTTTTTAGAAATCTCAATGTCTATCGGACGCGCTCATACGATAATTCGAGGGGGTTTGGGGCTGAAAAATCCGTATTCTTGCGTCTCAGATCTAGACGATCCTAGTGCTTGGTTGCTGTTCCGGGAACAAGCCGTTTACAATAAGGGCTCTGGGTAGGGGTGCCTCCGCATGCGTCAGTCCGTTTTCAAAATTTCGTTTTTTATAGTGGCTGTGACGTCGGCGTTAGTGCTTTTTCAAAACTGCACGCCTCGCACTCAGTTCTCAGATGCCGAAAAAGGGTCGCTTCAGGCCGCGGATAGTGGTTGGCCCCATGAGGGCAAGGTTTATGTCTCGGTCGAAAACTGTGCCGGAGAAACCGAGCCTGTGGCTAAGATCAAATTGGTTACAAATGGCACAAGTCTTCTGGTGAAAGAGGCGTGTCAGATCTTGCCGACGCCGACCCCGGTTGCAGAGACGGATCTGATTCTCGATCCCGCTACGCCTGAGGAGTTGCTGTATCAAGGGCGGGCTTTCGTGCTGGAACCGGATACTCCGAATCCGGCGGCCTTCCGGCAAAGTTCCTCGCAATGGAATACCACGCCGGCCCTTTCATTTCAGGGTGCACCGATGAGTGGCGCGACAGAGGCCGGTGATCTGGTCGTCTGTGCAGTGCTTTATAATTCGCCGACCGCGGTGGCTGAGGTTTCGAGCATTACAGACAATCTAGGAAACGTCTTTCGACGGGGAACTCAGCCCACAATGGCCGGGCGGGCGCAAGGGTTTGTGGGTTATACTAGCGAAGTTTGGTACGCGGAGAACTCCAATGCGGGCGTGGGGCTGACCCCGCTCGTCACGTTCAGCGAGAACATTCCGGCCAACCAGATGATCAACTGTTATCAGTATTCAGGCATAGAGACGGTCAACGCCTTAGACCAAGCTGTTTCTCATGCAGATACGGCCGATCCCGATTGTAACATTCAACTTGGTCCCGTCTCGACCAACTGGTCGAACGAGCTGGTCTTTGTGGCGACGTTTGGGCCCATCACATCCATGGGGCCAGATCTCACCGTACGCGGCTCGATTGCGGATGGTGCGTCGGATCGGATGATCTCGACCCCAGAATCCCTCCAGCTCGGGCTCTCCTGCTCCAGTGGAGCCAGTGCTGCCATGCTGACCTTTAAGGCCCGACAGTAGTTTAGAGTCGAAGCCGCCGATTAATCCGCTGGGCCGCCGGAGTCGGGAACCGGTGGCGTGGGACCGGGGTCGAAACTTGAGCATATGGCGGAAACTCGCACGCCGCCGCTTCCATTCGGGTCAACTTGGAAGCCCGAAAACAGACCCGCAGCACAAAGAATGCAAGAGCCTAGATCTTGCCCCTGACTTTGCCAAATCCCGCCCAGGGAAGCGCATAGGCCCGGTCCGGCCACGGTTGATCCTTCTGGATTCAAAGAACAGGCAGTCAATTGGTTTGATGCATTCACGGTCATGGACACCATTCCGAAGCGAAGAGCGCTCATGGACATTTGTTGGCCGTTAGCCGAGCGGAAGCGGCCGACTAGAACGGCGCGAACCTGGGTCGGGCTCAGCCGTTGAAATTCAGTGAGCCGTAGGTCGTCCGAAAGCAGAGCATACCTCTCAAGTCGACCGCCATTCGAGCGAAGGATCTCTCCATTAGGGAGTTCGAGTGATGTGATCAACTGGCCCGGAGCCGCAGCCGTAGGGTTAATGGTGAAGCCGGCGCCAAATGCGGCGAGACACGAAGCCGGGTTGTTTAGAGTCTGGCGGACTTCTTCAAGGAGGGTTCTTGAGTCGATTTTTCCATCTAGAAAACCCTGATAATCAGACATTGTGCTCACGTAGGTGGTGAGGCCGGCAAATGCGACCGAGCCTATAGCAATGGCAATCATGGTCTCAATTAGGCTATATCCCCTCGCTCCGCCCCCCGTGATATTCTTATCGAATTCCATTTCGCCCCTCCCGATAACAACAGGTTATCAATGCACCTTTGGGAGATTGGCTGAATTATTTGTAGGTATACGCCGCATTTTGAGCACATGTCTCAAAGCGGAATAACTCACCGAGCGGATCAGTAAGGCGAAGCAAAAGCAGCCCAAACGCTAATCCGATCCTTTTCTATTGAAATTCAATCGAATCCGGAGTTTTGCGGCGAAATTTGAACTTGTGCGAGATCATCACGCCCGCGCGTTCGACTGAGGCCGGAAAGCGGGTCGCGCGAATCGTATCCAGCAAACAAGACGTAAAGCCTTCATCCGCGAGATCGGTACGCGCCAATTTGAGAAAGTCGATTTGGCCCGTTTCATCGAGCACCCAGTTCATCACCACGGTGCCTTCGGTTATAGGCGGGGAGCGCATCAGGAAAGCCTCGTAGCACGCTTGAATCTGGCTATCGTTCCTTAAGTCGACGCCCTGGATCTGGCCCTTGGAT
>JALHOQ010000209.1 GCA_022842925.1 Bdellovibrionales bacterium | reverse complement strand
GAATATCGTCGCGCAGAATTCGCGCGCAAATCGAGTGAAAGGTCGACACCCACATCCGCTCAAAGACTGTAATGCCCATTTCATGGAGCAGTTTAACCACGCGCGACTCCATCTCGCGGGCAGCCTTGTTAGTAAAGGTCACGGCCAGGATCTGTTCCGCCGTAGCTTCTCCTTGTGCGATCAGGTTGGCCATGCGTAAGGTGAGAACCCGGGTCTTGCCCGAGCCGGCGCCGGCCAGAATCAGGAGGGGACCATTGAGGACTTCGACCGCTTCCGCTTGCCGCTCGTTCAGAGTGTCTGCAAATTTTTTCAGAATGCTCATAATATCATCACCGCCGAGGGGCCAAATTAAGAATTATTCCAAAGGTTTAGCAAGAAGTAGTGGCGCATTGACGCAAAGTATCATATACGCCTTCACACGGTTGGAAATGAAATGCGTATTATTGTCTCCTTAAGTTTTTTGACGCTGGCGGCCTGCGCGGGAAATCCGAACGACGAGTGCGGAAACAAATTCGCGTTGCCTAAGTTCTCCACGGAGACCGGCGTTCGTTTCGAGGAAGTGCAGCTTCGCACTCTGGGGTCACCTTATCGCCTCAAGGGCGCGGCGGCGGAAATTTTCTACGAAGGCGCGCTGTCGGACGCCGGGTACGGGGGGTCAGTTGCCGAGCCCCGTCTGATTCGGGGGGCGGGCGACGTTTGTGTGCCAGCGGACACCGGCTCCATGCTGTCGATCGCCGCCTACGAAATTTTTGAGCGCATATTCGATTTTGATCGCGGCATTGGGGTCGAAGGCCATCTGAAATGGCCGCGCAAAGTGGGTGTTGAACTGCATCTGCGCAATCCCGATGGACAGACGCACAACAACGCCCATTATTTCGGAGTTGCCGATAGCATTGGAATATTGCCCTACAGCCTCGATGGCGTGCATCTCGCGTTCAATCCCGGCATCCTCGCCCACGAGCACTTCCATGCTCATTTTCAGTCGCAGGTGCTAAATCCCCTCAACGCGGTTTCAGAAATCATTTCCTCGGGCGGGGGAATAAAGCCGACGGTTGACGATCTGGACAATGCGGATCTGCAATCGCCATCCGGCCTAAATCGTTTCGTGCTGCGCGCTTGGAATGAGGGTTTAGCTGATTTTTACGCCTGCGTTTTCACCGGTGAGCCAGACTTTTTCACCGCCTCAAATCTGGATCGTGTTTCGGAGCGGGAGTGCAACGGTCCATTGACCCTTTTCGCGCCTGGCGCGGTTCTCAAGCCCCAGATCGCGGCGACCGGCCCGGGTCAAAATGTGAATATTCGTAAGGAGATGGTCGGCATCGCCTATTTCCAGGGAACTCTTGCTGCACGTTTGCTTTATCGAATCGCGGGGCCCGACAAAGCCGCCCAGCGCCAGCTGCTGCAACATGTGATGCGGCAGCTTCACCGCGTTCCGCTGATGGTGCGGCCGAAGTTGGATCGAACCATTATGGATTTCGAAGACATCGTGCCGGTCCTTCTCGATGGCGCGAAGCTCGATACGATGGACTGCGTATTCTTGAGCCTGACCTTATCGAAGCAGACCCTTTCGAGGAGATTTAGCCAATGCCGTCTTTAATAGGGGCCGCGCTGTTCGCTCTGTCTGTGGTTTCGATTGCGTCAGCCGCAACCGAAGTCGCGCCACCCGCCGTGCAGACGGCCGAGGTGGCGCCGCCGCCCGTGGAGTCGGTGCGCCGGTGGCACTTTAGTTTTGGCACCGGGCTAGAAGTTCGCGGGCAGCAGGAAATCAATCCGCAGTATATGGAAGCCAAAGTCCTTCCGCAGTTCTTTGTTCAAGTCCGTTACTTTCCCTATACTCTCTCTCTCGAAGGCTCTTACGAGCGTCGCGATACGTCCACCGGACCGCTCTCCGTATCTTCGCAGTCGTCGCAAATGGGGTTGTGGGGCCGCTATGAATTCATTCCGGCGGCAAAGCTGTCACCGTATGCGGGCGCGGGGGTCGGTCTCTCATTCGACACGGTGGATTTGAATTATGGCGATGCCGCGACTAAGACTTACCGCGGTCGCCGCGAATTCTTCGGCTTGAGCGCCGGCGTGAGATACGAATTCTGGAATCACTTGATGCAGGAGCTCGAAACGAAAGCGGTCCTCATCGAAGACCGCCGTGATATCGCATTGAGTTTGATTTACCGACTGGGTTTCGTTTACTGAACGATCTTCTGCACGATCGCGGACTGAGTGTTCGACTCTTTCATAAACTGAGCGCGGAACTGTTTGGCGCTATCCTGATTATTGAACAAACCGACCAATACGCGGTACCAGGTTTTTCCCTTTACGACTGCGGGAAGGTAGAAAGCATTCCACCCCTTGGCCTTTAACTCAGCCGCGCGGTTCTTGGCTTCATTCTCTACGGGGAAGGAGCCGACCTGCACGGTGTACTTGCCCACAGCCGATGACGCAACTGAGGGGAGAGTCGGCATAGCCTTCTTCTCTTCCTTGGCGCCATCGCTCGGTGCTTTACCTTCGGCGACCTTTTCTGCGGCGGCGTGAGCGCCGTCGTCGGCGGTCTTGGTTGCGGTGGTTTTAGCGGCTTCTTTATCTTTGCCACGCGGGTAGGCTTTGTATCCGTCGTTTGAGGCGACGTGAGCCTCTTTGTGTTCGGCGTGCTCGGTCTTGGCGTTATGGTCGTCGCCGGAAGCGGGCTCTCGACCTGCTGACTTCTCTCGATTCACAAATTCTTCAGTTAACGCATCGACTTCTTTTTCGGAAATTTTTTGATCGTCGTCTTGAGCTGCGCCACTCTCTTCCGCGGCGGAGGCGACTTGACGTCCGCTATATTCGCCTTCGAGAGCGAGACGGCGATGGTCGCTGTCACTCACTTGCTTGCCGACAAATGTTCCCACCGAAAACGACAGGAGAGAAATAAAGAAGAATAACACCACTTTGACCAAAGTATCGGCCTTCGAGCCGCCTTTATCGCCGGACATTTAAAAATCCTCCACCCAGGGTTATCTAAAATTCTAAAGCGTCAGAGGGTCTGGGTCAACCGCTCCAAGGGCTTGACATCTCTTCGGAACAACGTAACCAAAGATGAATGCAGAAACTTGACCTTCCTCTCGCACTGAAGACCGCTCAAACCGCCGCCGCCGAAGGGAGGAAGGTCCTGCTTCACTATTTCGGTCAATTAAAAAAGGTCCAGGAAAAGTCCTTCGCCGGTCTGGTTTCCGAGGCGGATGTGGAGAGTGAGAGGGTCATTAGCGCCATTCTTCTCAAAGCCTTTCCTCATATCCAAATTCTGGGCGAAGAAGGGGCTTTCGAGAAAAATGACGAGCGCTTGAGTCCCGACCAATGGGTGGTGGATCCTCTCGATGGAACCACCAATTATGTGCATGGCTTCCATGTCTTCTGCGTCAGCATTGGTTTGCAGTGGCAAGGGCGGCTGGTGGCGGGCGTGATCGACGTGCCTCTACTCGACAAAACGTATAGTGCGGCTGAAGGACTGGGCGCGACCGTGAATGGCAAAAATCTTAAGGTGAGCCAAGCCGCCACGGTTCGCGAATCGTTGCTGGCCACGGGCTTCTTTCCGGGTAACGACGACACCTTGCGCGAACAGATTCGAATATTTTCCGATCTGGTGTTTGAAGCCCGCGGAATTCGGCGCGCGGGAGCCGCGGCCTACGATTTATGCATGGTCGCGGAGGGTGTGTTTGACGCTTTTTGGGAGCCGAATCTCAAACCATGGGACGCGGCGGCCGGGGTGGTCCTGATTCGCGAGGCGGGCGGGGTGGTCTGGAATTACGATGGCGTCGACTATGAACTCGGCCACCAATATCTTTTGGCCGGGAATCGAAAGTTGGCGGCTGAAATCGCCGAAAGGATTCAGAAGGTACGCGCCGCGGGGGATTAATACGAATGGCATTGATCGAATGGAATGACGAAATCTATTCTGTCGGAATCCGAAAAATGGATGATCAGCACAAAGTGCTGGTCGGGCTGATCAATGCTCTGCATGACCGTCGTAATTCCGACGACAAGGAGTTTCTCAACCGGGTTTTGGTCACGCTCGTGGAATACACAAAAAAGCATTTCGCGGACGAAGAGCGCCTTCTCGAGAAGCTGCATTGGAACAACCTCTCCAATCATAAGTTCCAGCACGTCCAGTTTGTTAAGACTGTTTCTGATATGAGGGCTCTTTATGAGAAAAACTCCGCCCCGCCGGAAATGATTGGCAAGTTGAGCGAGCTTTTAAAAGACTGGCTGACCCGCCACATCCTGGTTGAAGACAAGGCTTACCAGAAATATCTCGAGTCCTAGTCCTGTCAAAAAATCCGTTACGTCAAAATGCTTTTGTCGCCGTAAGCGGCAGAAAGTTCCCTTCCATACCAGAACTAGGGCGTGAAACCCCTGTCTAAGACCTGTTGAATTCCCGACTTTACATCCGTTCGTCGCGTTGGCACCTGCCTTGCTCAGGTCATCAGTGGGGAACTCTTCCAAGTTCCTACCTTAGGAGGGGATGGTCGTGGCAGAACAGAATGCAGCACCAGCGGCGGCGCCAACGCCGGAGCCGTCATCCAGCGGCAGCAAGCCCACGCTCTTTATTCTTCTCGCCGTGATCAACATGGCTGTCGTTATGGGCGTCGGAGTGATGCTCTACCTTGGTCAGAAGAAAAAAGAAGCCGAGCCCGGTATCGATGACGTGATCAAAGGCGAGCACGAGCAGGTGCAGAAGGAAGAACACGCCAAGGATTTCATCGGTAAGCTGGTCCCGCTCGAGACTTTTCTTGTGAACGTTTCGGGCAGCCGCGGCCGCAAGCTCGTCAAAATGAATATGGAACTGGAAGTGAGCAACGCGGAAGTTCAAGAAGAAGTCGAGAAGATCAAACCTAAGATTCGCGACTACATAATCATTATTGCGAGCAGCAAGACGTTCAATGAGATCTCGACTCGCGAGGGTAAAGATGCTCTTCGCGAGGAAATCAAAAACCAGATCAATTTGTTTTTGACCAAAGGTCAGATCAATAAGGTCTATTTCACAGAGTTCATTCTGAACTAGGGGATGGGGATAAGATGAGTCAGGTCTTATCACAATCGGAAGTTGATGCGCTCCTAGCCGCGGTCTCCGAGGGCGAGATCGGCTCGGGCGATGGCGCCGCCGGTGGCGGTGGCGGGACGCCGGGGGACGATCGAGTCGTCGTTGTCTATGATCTTACATCGCAGGACCGGATTATTCGCGGCCGTCTGCCGCAGCTGGATGTCATCTATGAAAAATTCATGCGATCTTTTCGCGTGTCGCTCTCAAGTGCTTTACGCAAGATTGCGACTCTGACCCACGCTTCCACGGACTTTTTAAAATTCGGGGAGTTTATTAACACGTTGCCGATGCCGACGTGCATGAGCGTTCTTCGTTTCAACGCGCTTCGTGGCTCAGCGCTTTTTGTGATCGAGAGCAAGCTTGCGTACGCGCTCGTCGACAACTTCTTTGGCGGGGCCGATCGCCCCTACACGAAAATTGAAGGCAAGGACTTCACACCGATCGAGCTTTCCATCGTACGAAAAGTCGTGGACCTTGCGATCGACGATTTAGAGAATGCCTGGGCCTCGGTTGAGAAAATCGACGCCAGCTTCGTACGAACCGAGATTAACCCACAGTTCGTCGGTATTGTTCCGC
>JALHOQ010000208.1 GCA_022842925.1 Bdellovibrionales bacterium | reverse complement strand
CTTTAAATTATGCCCGCGCGATAAGGAACCTGTCACAGCTATGGAAACTGAAAGCACAGAGCTGGATTGGTCCGACGTTAACACGCTCAAAGAGCACTGGGCCGAGCTGGATCTTACGACGCGTAAAGAGCGCTTCTTCCTTCTTTCGCGCATCGATGCCGAGGAGCTCTTTTTAAGTTTTGGACCCGATGAGCAGATTGAGCTCGTGGGTGATTTACCCTCCGTCGAAAAACGCTCTTGGATGCGCCTGCTCGCACTCGATGACGCGGCCGACTTCATTCAGAAATTCGATCCTGAAAACCGTCAAGAGCTCTTAATGCTCCTTGATGAAGTGTCACGCCAGGAAGTGATGGGCCTGATGGCCTATGCCGAGGACGAAGCCGGGGGAGTGATGAACCCGCGCTACTTCCGCCTGCGGCCGGACATGTCGGTGGAAGAGGCGATCCGCTACCTGCGCGCCCAAGCTCGCACGCCCATTGAGATCATCTATTACACGTACGTTCTCGATTATGATCAAAAACTACTCGGCGTAATTTCATTTCGCGAGTTGCTTCTGGCCGCGCCGGACAAGCGGATCCGCGAGCTGATGGTTACGGACTTGGTCACGGTGCCCGAAGAAATGGACCGCGAGCATGTGGCCGAGGTTTTCTCCAATCACCAGCTGATGGCCATTCCCGTGGTGGACGAGCAGGGGCGGATGAAGGGTATGGTCACCTACGACGATATCGCCGATGCCATGCAACAGGAAGCCACCGAAGACATGCAAAAGTTGGGGGGTATGGAGGCTCTTGAGGAGTCGTATTTCAATACGGGTTTTTTATCGATGATAAAAAAACGCGGTGGTTGGCTCCTTGTTCTTTTCTTCGGCGAAATGCTCACGACCACCGCGATCTCCCAGTTTGAAGACGAGATCGTCAAGGCCGCGGTGCTGGCCTTTTTTATCCCGCTGATTATTTCATCCGGCGGAAATGCGGGCTCGCAGGCCTCGACTCTGATCATTCGCTCACTTGCACTGCGCGAGATGCGCTTGCGCGATTGGTGGCGAGTTCTGCGTAAAGAGTTAGCAGCCGGGTTGGCGCTCGGTGCGTTGCTTGGCGCGATCGGCTTTCTGCGCATCTCACTTGTGCAGCAGTGGTTCCCCACTTATGGAGAACATTATATTTTGTTAGGCACCACCGTGGCCATATCGCTGATTGGCGTTGTGCTATGGGGAACGCTGACCGGGGCCATGTTGCCTTTTGCATTGAGAAAACTGGGATTTGACCCCGCCAGCGCTTCCGCTCCCTTAGTGGCAACGTTGGTCGACGTAACGGGCTTAATGCTCTATTTCACAGCAGCCTCTTTGCTCTTGGCCGGCACCATTCTCTGAATTCTCTTCAGTGGTTCCAAATTGGGATCGATGGTAAGTCCTTTCTCCTGTTCAATATTTCGGCGAACGTCGCCAGGGGGAAAAAGGGATGTCGAGAGCGAATCTTTTAGGGGGATTGTTTTTTCTGTTATTGGGTTTCGGGGCGTTCGCGCATGAGAATGGCCCACCGCTTCCGGAATCACCCGCAGCGGCCGCAGCCCCAGCAGCTGCCGCCGCCGAACAGGCGGAACCGCAAGAAATCACGATCCAAGATCTTATGCAGGGTGTGGTCAAAATCCAGGTGGATGACGCACTTGTTTTCGGTGCCGCCCGGGGCGGCGGTCATGGTTCGGGCTTCTTGGTGGAATATGATCAGAAGACAGGCCGCGGGATTATATTCACCAATAAGCACGTAATTGAGACCAGCGATTTAAAAGCTCAGCGGATCACTGTGGAATTCCCCACCGATCAACCGCGGCCGGAAGTCATCGGCGGCAAACTACTTTTCGTCAGCCGGATTCATGATTTCGCCGTGCTGGAAGTCAACTTGCATGAGCTTAAGAGGTCCCGCCCGCGCATTCTCGCGTTACCCGATCCCGAGCGCAGTCCGTTTTTCGATTTCGTAACGAATGAGCGCAAGCTTCGAGGGCAGAAAGTGATCTCGATTGGCCACCCATTGAACGGCTCGAATATCTCGACCCATGGGCAAATCACGGGTCTCAGTATCAATCCGCATGACGGGCCCTATATCCAAACCCAGACACCGAGTAACCCCGGCAACTCCGGTGGCCCGTTGATTTCAGAGGTCACCGGTGAAGTGATCGGAATCACCTCGGCCGGCGTGGTCCGCGCCGATGGGGTGAATTTCTCTCTGCCGATCGGCCCGGTGATGCGGGAGTTTTGGTTATGGCAGACGCAGGTCGCGAAAGGAGTGAAACCCACGCTGGCGGATCCCCGCTATGTGGAGGTTTACGTGAAAGAACTGAGTGAAACTGATTTGGCGGCGCTCGGTCTCAAAGACAAGGTCGAAAAGCATATTCCCGGCTACTGGAATGTAAATGAATATGCCCTGACCGTGGCGATGAAGGATCCCGGGTCGAAGCTCCAGGTCGATGACATCATTTTGACTTTGAATGGCCAGGTAGTGGGAGGATGGATGTATGACTTCTTCCGTCTCGCGCAGGAATCGCCTCTTATGGCCGAGTATGAGGTCCTAAGAAAGGGCCGCGTGGTTAAGGTTAAAACCTCGATCGCGAACATGGCTCGCAATCATCAGCGCCGTTCGGTCGATTATGTTTATATTTCGGGAATGCTGCTGCAGGAAATGCCCGAGCGCTCGCGAATGATCAACCGAGCGGAATTGGCTTCGCGGGTTTTTGTGTCCGGTATCGTCAATTCACCCGAAACCCAGTTTATCGGCCATAAATTTCCGCCGATGGGAAGCGTGGTGACGGCAGTTAAGTTTGGCGACAAGGAATACAAAATCAAAAACCTCTTCGACTTGAAGCGGGCGCTGAATGCTCACCGCGGCGAAAAAGTTGTTATGCTGAGGGCTCACCGCTCCAATATCGTATCGAACGGCGATGGATCGGGTTTTATTGCCAGAAGCAATATGAACGAAACCATTCTGCTCGATGGACCCGAGGACATATTCGTAATTCCCATTCGGGACGTTCTAACCCCGATGCAATTCTCACTGCATCAGTTCAAGAAGCAGTTTAACTTCGCCTCTGATGCGGCCGAAACCTGGGACTGGCGCACATTCGTCCGCCGAGACCATTTGCCGTCGAGCTGCGAACACCTACTCAAGCAACCACCGGTGGAACAAGCCGCCGTAAAGTAGGCAAAAAGGTGCCCGTCGACTTTTTGCAGCCCACCGCGTTTATCTTTTGTACAACCAAATTAAATCCGCCCGATGCCCATAAAGGGGGTCGGGCTGGGTGGCCGCCTCGATGGCCTCTTCGGTCCACTCGGCCAGCTGAACTTGCACGATCGTTCGTACGTCCTGAGCGCCCTGGCGTTTCAGCCGGGCGGGAAGGCCATGGCCAAATTCGGCGTGGAATTGGCCGACTACAATCATAAGAACTTCGTCAGACGAATGGGATTCGATCGCCCGCCAGGCCATGGTGTCGTCCCAAAGACTTTGCGCCCAAAAATAGCGTTCGATTGCCTCGGCGGGGACGTGGCCCTGCATCGTAGCCGCAAACCGCTCGAAGTACGCGCTTGCGCCTCGTTCCCAAAGCGGAGGTAAAAACGCACGCTGTTCGGGCGTGAGCGATTCGGGACCGCCGCGGGCTACTTGTCGCGAGATCCCGCGCGGAATATTGAGTGCGACCGTGCCTTGGGCGCGCGTCGCTTGCATCAACCGACCATAGGGCGCGAAGGGGCTCCCGCCCCAGCGCACAGCGGTTAGGAATTCACTCTCGTTCTTATTGCCAGCCAGAAAATCGTCGACATGGCGCTGATCCGGGTACTCGAGAAACTCCATTCCGAGGCGCATTTCGCGCGCGAGCAGGAAACGGAGCTGATTGTCGTGGTGAAGGCGGGAGTCGGGATCGCTCTGTGATTGCGGGGTCGCATGCACTTCGCCGAGCACGACAATTGCGCCCGGGCGCAGTTCGCCTGCGGCCTCCGCGAGACTCAGTCGTTGCCCTGTTCGCGTGTTGTAGAGCCACTCGTGCGCGGGTTCGCTGTAAGCGTAATCCTCAAATTGACCGGCGAAGGCGACGGCGGGCGCGGCGGTGAGAAGAAGAGTCAAAAGAACCTGCATTTGCATTCCTCCGCTTGGTACTGCATCATGAATCATGGCTGAAACCAAGATTGAGTTTCACGATTTTCATTGGCTCGACATCAGCGCCCCGACTCAAGAACTCTTGGAGGGCGTGGCCAAGAATTATGAGTTGCACCCCACTTCCGTGCAAGATTGTCTTCAGCCCGAGCATTTGCCCAAGCATGAGGTCATCCACGACATTTCGTTTATCGTGCTTAGGGCCTACGATAAAGAGTGCCATGACGCCGCCGATACGGTTCAGGAGCTGACGCGAAAAATCGCGGTGTTCCATTCTGACCGCTTTCTAATTACGGTTCATCGGGCGGATCACGAGTTCATCCACCAGCTTCATGCCAAGTGGACCAAGCGCGCCAAGGCCGACCCCACTGTCACGCCCGAACACATTCTGGCCGATTTAATGAACGAGGTGGTGAAAACCTACGATGAACCGGTGCATGAGTGTGTGAGTAGTCTCGAAACCTTTGAAATGGAAATTTTTGGCGCGGGCACTCAGCGCAAGTTTCGTATCCAAAACGGCTACTACTTAAAGCGCAAGGTCTCGGTGTTCAAGCGCATGCTTCGAGCGACGCTCGAACCGCTCAATCGGGTGATGGCTAAGGCGGAGTCGGATCTTCACCCGGCGTTTCAGAATGCCAAGGATCATATCGACAGCCTCTATTTCTACGCCGACGAGATCTCCGAGAGTATGTCGTCGCTGTTGAATCTCCACGTCTCGCTCCAGCAGCAAAAAACCAGCGTGGCCTCGCAGCGGACCAACGAGGTGATGCGAGTCCTCACGATTTTCAGCGTGTTCTTCTTGCCTGTGAACTTTATCGCCAGTATCTACGGAATGAATTTTGAGCATATGCCGGAGCTCAAATGGGATTACGGGTATTGGATCGCGCTGGGATTTATGGCCACGGTCGCCGCCACCATCTTGATCTGGTTCCATCGCAAGGGCTGGCTGAGTTCGAGGGATTACAAATAGTCCATGGTCAAAAAAAATTCACTTCGCGCCATCTTTGAGCTGGTGTTCGCTAGCACTCTCTGGGGCTTCGGCTTTATTGCCGCCGTTTGGGCCATGGAGGCGCTCGACGCCTTTGAGGTCACTCTTCTTCGCTTTGTAATGGCCTCGATCGTGGGCCTGGCCTTCCTTTACTTCAATATTAAATTTTTGCCCGTTCGGGATTTGTGGCGATGGAGTTTTTGGCCGGCGGTTTTTTTGACCGGAACCTTGGTTTTTCAGACCTGGGGACTGCAGTACACCACCGCGACTAAGTGCGGATTTATCACCACACTTTACGTCGTCTTTGTTCCGCTTCTCGAGTCCTGGCACCGCAAGAAGCGGGTGTCCTGGAAGCTGTGGAGTTGCGTGGCTGGGGCCTTTCTTGGCACGCTGATGATCGTAAATGTGGGTTTGCAAGGCCTTAATTTTGGCGATTTTCTCACCTTTATCTGTGCGATCTTCGCCTCACTGCAAATCTATTACGTGGGTTTAATCAGTCCGCGCATCCAGCATCCATTTGCGTTCAATACCTTTCAGTCGATGTGGTCGGCGCTGATCTGCGTTCCGTTTTTCTTTCATAATGGAATGGCGGATA
>JALHOQ010000207.1 GCA_022842925.1 Bdellovibrionales bacterium | reverse complement strand
CATTCTTCGGCCCCAACCGCCGATAAATAAGGTGAGAAGAATATGCTAGTCCTCACTCGTAAACTCGGCGAAAGCATCGCAATCGACGACGAAATCAAAATCGTCGTGCTCCAGATCAAGGGACGCCAAGTCCGCCTGGGAATTGAAGCGCCGCGTGACACGAAGATCCACCGCGAAGAAGTCTACCTCGCCATTCAAGAGCAGAACAAAGCAGCCGCCGAGAGCAAGCCCGAAGAAGTGAAAAAAGTTGCTAAGCTGCTGCGCGCCAGCTAACATTTACTCAGTAGTCTTCCCATATCTATAGACGACAACAGGAGAAAAACCATGCTGGTGGAAACCACTCGGTTTGGAAGTATTTCGGTATCCGAGGAAGATATCATTACTTTCCCCGAAGGCATGCTCGGATTCTCCAAGATCGATAAGTATGTTCTGGTCGAGCGGGTCGATGACTCCCTCTTTTTGTGGCTACAGGCCGTGAAGAAGCCCAGCGTCGCTTTCCCGCTCCTGGAACCCGAAATTTTCGAGAAGAACTATCGCGTGGAATTGGCCGAAGAAGATCGCGGCATCCTTCAGTTGGATAATCTGAAACACGCGAAGGTTTATGCCATCATCACGATCCCCAGCGATCCGACGAAGATGACGGCGAATCTCAAAGCTCCGATCGTAGTTAACCTCAAACAACAGCTCGCGCGTCAGGTGATCTTGCACGAAGCGGATTATCCGATCCGCAAAGGCATCTTCGCCGAGCTCCAACAGTACTGCGCGGCCAGCAGCCGCACGGTCTTCCCGGAAAACGATGCTCCGGGCTACCAAGCGATTCACCTCGCCGACGAACTCGAAGTTCCCGTCGCGAAATCCTTCTAACTGCGCCCTTAGCAATCATTTTTCTAGAGCGAGACGCCCCGCTCACCCGGGCTAAGTCCGCCCGGGAGGCGGGTCGAGCACGCACGAGCTATTTGAACGAGGCGAGCTGTCCTCCATCGCTATCCACCCGAGGCGCCAAGCGCGTAGGAGCGCCTTCGCGACGGTTTGGATGCTTTGCGCGGTTGGTAGGGAATGAGCCCTAGTACCTCCAAAGTGTTTTGCACCACATACTGCCGAGCGATTTGAAAAGCGCGGCCCCACTCTACGATCCGTGTAAACGGCGGCAAATCCCAAAACGACTCCTCGGACGGGTGTCCCTTCTTTCCGCCTCCAACTTTCATCGCTATTTGTCCGGTCAACACGCGCACAAATCGTTGAAAACCCGCAATCGATTTCGCCTGCAACAAAAAGTGAAGATGATTTCCATTAATTGAGAACTCGTAAATACGAATCTCATTCGCTTGCGACAAAGTTTGGACAAGATTCTGAATGAAGCGAACGTGCATTCTCTGCAAAAAGGACCGCGATCCCGTCGCCAGTGAAGACCGCATCACTAAATGCATTGGTCTTTTGGTGACGACCGGTCGCCGCGTCTTCCGTTTTCCAATCGCGTACTCACCACCGTGAATCGGTTTCGCCTTAAGGCCGTCGGATAAGCAAAGTTGAGTCGCTTTCATTGAATACGTATGTATTCTATTGGCGGATGCGGGGCAATGGTATTTATCGTCGATAAAAACGACTTTAGGGGAGCATCCAAGAGAAAGCTTCTCTTGGCGTCGCGGATAGGAAACTACCTAGATTGAGCCGCCCCGAAGAAAAAACTCGGTCTGTCTCGAGCCGCCGCCCGGGCCGACTGTGCCCGGGCGAGCGGTTCGGCGAGTGCTCCGAGCAACGCACACGACGAGTAGGGGCTGAGAGATGGAGAAATTTATTCATGCTTCTTGGGTGGTCAGGCAGGAACTCGCTATTCGGTTTCGATTAATGTGGTGGCTGTGGCCCAATTATAGTCGATGGAAAGGTTTGGATCTGACCATCCCACTTTTTGGTGGCCATAGAGATCCTCAATGCTTGCGGCCGTAGGCACCAAGAACCGGAATCAACATAGCGCACAACCAAGTGTAAAAGCCTAGGCCCATACCAACGATTGTCTCCGTAGCGCCTCCAGGACCCATGCGAAGCTGCTCACCCACGGACAGCCATGAGGCTTGGGCTAAAGCGAGCGAAAGAACGGCAAACCGCACACTTTGTTTGCCGCGCCCGCGATGGATGGCCCGCATTGAGAATAGGGAAGTCCAATTTGCAAACCAAGCTACTGCAGCCGCATGTCCCATCATAGGCGCAAACAGAAGGCACTCCCATCCCGCAACGCCAGGATAAAAGTAGATTGCATTTTCTTCTACGGGAATCACATTGATGGCCGGGGCCATAAGGCTGAGCGAGAATAAACCGATGTAGGCGGACCACAGTTTTCTGCTGGAATCTGTCATTGGCCATTCGGGGTGGCAGCGGGAATTAAGTCGTGCGTCATGGCGTTTGTTTCTTCAATCGATCGTACGCCGCCAGTACTTTGCGGACATAGCGCTGTGTCTCGCGAAACGGCGGGATACCGCCGTACCGATCCACATTGGTGGGGCCGGCGTTGTATGCCGCCAGCGCTTTGGGGATGTCGAAGCTGAAGCGATTCAAGAGCGTGCGCAGGTACTCGCAAGCCCCCATCAAATTGCTCAATGAATGGTGCGGATTGGCGATGCCGAGCTGCTCCGCCGTTTTCGGCATGACCTGCATGAGGCCCTGCGCGCCCTTGGGCGACACCGCAAGGCGGTCGGCGCGGGATTCCACTTCCATGATGGCTTTGACCAGCAGGGGGTCGATGCGAAAACGGTGGGCGGCGCTGCGAATATGCGAATCCAAATCGCCGCTGGCAAAGGCGCCGGGCGCGACGAGAAAAAGGCCGAGTAGGAGACTCTTGAAGGTCACGGCTGCTTTTACCTTAGAGGGCGTAGGCCAGTCCATACGTTCCCATGAGGATCGTAGCTTCACCGAACAGGACGCGGATATCCCCCCGCACGCTGGCTCCGAGCAAAGGCACATCAAAGCTGAGACTCGGGCCGTAGAGCAATTGTCCGGTGCGCAGGAAGGTGGGGTTAAAGCCGCGGTTCTGGGTGACCACGGAAGTGATGTGATTGAGACCGATCCCGATCGAGAGCGAGACATAACGTTCTCCCAGGGGAAGCTGGTAGCGCATGTCACCGTGCAGCATCAGGTAACTGAAAACATCCGCGCCCGCTTCGAGCCGCAAACGCTCGACCAGCTTTACGCCCAAATACCCGCCGAGGCTCACCGTGCTGGCGGTGGCGCCCCGTGCGGAGAATCTCGCCATGCCGATGTTGGCGCCCACATACATTTGCCTGTCCTGAAGCTTCGACAACTCTTGGAAAAGACGCTGACCTCTTTCCTCCCGTGACATTTCCGGTTCGGCGGGCTTTTCGCTCTCCTCGATGCCGGGAACCGCCTCGAACGCCGCGGAGGCGTAGTTGCGCAATAGCGTTGAGAGCGCGCGATTGAAGCGGGCCTCCAGCCACGGCTCGGTCATGCGGCCGGTCGGGCTACCGGCCAGGGTCTCGGACGTGGCCACGTATTTCGCGGGGCGATTCGCGTCGAATAGAAAGAGCGCAATCCGGTCCTTATCAACGTAAGCAAAAGAAAGAAGCTCGGCCCGGGATTGACTGAAAGCCGGAGCGAGTGACTCGGGCGTATAGCCGGCGAGGGTGATGTTTTGTGTGCTGACGGCGAAGAGCTGGGTGCGATTCAGGCCGTCCGCGAGCATGCGCTGAAGCCGCTCGGAGATGCCGTAGCCAGAGCTGTCGGTCGTCGATAAAACGGCGGCGGTGCGACGGGTCTCGGCCCGCGCGCTGGCGAAACAAATCAGGACGAGCAATAGCGGGCGCAATCGCATTTTTCCACCCTATGGAAGCTAGGCCGCGATGGGTTGCGGTTTGGATTTCTTCTTGGAGAAATAGTAGTTGCTGGCGCGACGGTAAGCGCCGGTCAGCGGCACGCAGTTCAACGCCACGCCGATAGGCGCGCGCGAGTACAGTTTGCAGGTTTGGATGGCTTCGATCACATCGCGCGGACGGGTGACGAAGATACGGGCCACCACGACGATGAGATCGGCGAGGGCCGCCCACTGGTGAGCGAGGTTGGAAGTAAAAAGCGGCGGGGTGTCGATGAAGATAACGTCGTATTTCTTTCGCAGCTCGGCGAGTGCTTGTTCGAGTGGCTTTTGCAGATTGCCGTTCTCCTGGGGCGCCAAACGCTGGCCGCGGGGGAGGAAAGACAAACCGTCGATGCGGGTGGGAACAATGAGTTCCTCCGCCGCCTTGGTCTGCTGGAGCAGCGCATAGAGGCCTTCGCTCTGGCTTTCCTTAATGCCGAAAAATTCGTTCGGACGCGTCGTAAGCAAATCACCATCAATGAGTAGCGCGCGCCGCTGCGGATCGTGCGCGGTCAAAGTGAGGGAATTGACCACCGTGCTCTTGCCTTCGCGGGCCTGGGCGGAAGTGACGATGACCACCGGGCAGAGGGCATCCTTGGTTTCGCGTTGGATGCGGTAGTTCATGATCTTCAGATACTCCACCGCGTAGGTCGGAATATCGTCGAGTACCTTCAGGCGGTGCCCGATGTGGGGCACCTTGCCGATGACGGGCAAGTTGAGGCGGTTCACTTCGTTCTCGTTGTCGATACGCGGGAAGGCGGCCATCAACAAGATGAGCGTCATGGCGAAAGTGAAAAGACTGATCGATAGCGATCCGTAGAGATACTTGCTCAACTGCGGGGTGACGCGGTCGGGATTACGCGACGGCTCGCGCAGGCGGTAAATCTCGGCAATGCCGGCCGAGAGCTCTAGTTCCGTTTCCTGCTCAAGCTTGTAGAGGTTTTTCAACAGACCGCGCTTGTGCTCGAGGTCCGACTTGAGGCGCTTGTACTCGAGGCGCTGTTGGACGAACTGTTTTTCCAGCTGGTTGATCTTCTCGATCTGATTGGACAGGTTGCGCTTCTGGATCTGCTGCACGCGGTAGTCGATCTCGAGCTTGGCGACTTTGGTGCGCACATCGTTGGAATCCACCGGACTGTCCCGGAACGCCTTTTCGAGATCGTCGTTCAGACGCGAGAGCTGGGTGGAAGTTTCCTGGATTTCTTGGTGCAAGGCCTGGACGCGGTTGATTTTATCCGGGTCGTTGGATTCTTCGGTCAGGCGCAGGCGGTATTCCAAGTCGGAAAGCCGGGACGTCGCGGCCTCGATTGACGTTTGCAACGTGGTGTGCTCACCGCGTTTGGCGGCGGGGACTTTCTGCAAAAGCGCGGCGGTGGCGCGATTCGTGCGCATTTGATCTTCGATTTGCGCGAGCTCGACTTGCAGTTTATTGCGGCCGGCGTCTTCGTCAGAGGCCACGAGGAAAGTCGCGAACTCGGGACTCTTTTTCTGGTACTCAACGAGATTGACTTCGTACTCGGCTATTTGCCGCGATAAAGTGGAGAGCTGGCGAGTGATGAACTCGCGCTTCATGATCGCTTCGCGCTGGCCGACTTCCGGGTAGTAACTCTCGGCCGTGTTCATGTACGCCAAACAGAGATCGTGCGCGGCGTCCGGGTGCTGTGCCGTGCAAATCATATTGAAAATATCGCTGCTGCGATCCCAGTTCAGGACCACATGTTGGCGGAAGCTATTGGCGGGGATGGCTACTCCGTCAGGGAAAAACGTCTTCAAGTAGCCGGGGCGACCGTTGTTGTTGTAAACGTCGGTCAAAGTTGTGCGCAGACGCTCCATCACTTCGTGACTGGTGAGCAACTGCACCATGTTCTGCTTCCGGGCAT
>JALHOQ010000206.1 GCA_022842925.1 Bdellovibrionales bacterium | reverse complement strand
CTGTTGATTGCGCCCCGTGCAGATACTCATCCAATCCCAGGGCGGCGGCCGTTAACCATTTCCACCCGCCATACCAGTGGAGCGGCCCTTCACTCCCCCCACCAAATAGCCCACCCTTAGTCAGCGGCCATTGGTGGTCCGCCTCCGGCCCGCTCGGATAGCTCTTCAAAAAGATAAACTGTTTCCTTCGACTTTGAACCGCCGAGTAAAAAGAATCGGAAAAACCGCGGGCGACCACTGTATCGCGGTCCGAATAGACTACAGTTACGTCGGTCGCTGCGGCCACATGCTGCGCGCTGGACGAGTCGAATCCGGCTGTCGCCAGCAACACGACGCCTTTAGGTTGAACGGACATCATGTCCTTCTCAGCGAGACCCGCGGCTATTGAGGCCACATAAGCACCCTTGGAGTGTCCCGAAAAAACAAGGCGCGAGCGATCGATCACCTCGCCCGTCTGCTGTATGGCACAATGGGTAAGGTTCACGTAGTCGCGACCCATTCGCGGCCAGTCTTGATCGAAGAATCCCGTATCATATGTTGGAAAGATCGCCGCGACTCCTTTCTTCGCCAAATGTTCCAGCGTCCCCTGGTAATTTTCCAGCCCCAGAGCCTGGCCATGACCATAGACCACGGCGGGGATTTTATCGGCGCCGGTGTGAGAGGGAAGAAATACAGTTACATCACGGCCGTTGCATCGCAGGTCGCGCTTGATCGCCTCATAAGAATAAATCTTGCTTCCCGGATGACTGGGCTCGGAGGGAGATGCCACCGACTTCGCAACGGCACTTGCAGGGTAACTGCAGCCTGATTGTAAGGTGAAACTCAAACGTGAGGTGTCGATCTGTTTAGCGGCTTCGGCCAAAGCTGCTTCATAAAGTTCCGGGGCCAATTCGGGAGTCTTCGACAATATATAAAGAGTGCGTCCCGTAGGCTCGCTCACGACGGCCCACCGATACTGATCATCTAGTCCCACAATCCAGTACTGCCCTTTTCGGGGCAGATTAAAATCTACTGTGAAGCGCGCGTTTGTGGTCGGATCGTCATTGGTGGCCGTTCCCCGTATCTCAGACAAGGGTCCATCCACGCGATCGATGTTGCATGAGTTGTAGACTTGAATCTCTCCGGAAGGGGCCGGCGAAAGAACCTGACGGGCGCACACGCACCCTTTTTCGAAGACATGTGGATTGCGCGCAATCTGATACCAGGTGCCAAGATAGAGTGATGGATCAACATAACTCACGGTTTTGATCTCAGCCGTGGCGGACAGCCCCGCAAATGCGAGAAGGGTCACAAAGCCTTTTGCTGCTGCATTCATGTAGCACTCCCTTTTTTAAGAATGGTCTCAGAAGCAAAGGGAGTTTGACCATTGGTTTTTTGCTTTACGTAGCATGGCGTACTGAACTTAGGTTACTCTGGGGATAAAATCCCCACGGCACACAACCTTTCCCGCTCAGCGGCTTCTATGCTCGGCATTCCATTTGCAATTTTCACGGTCATGCCGATGAGCATTTCTATTTGGCAAATCCTACGTGAGCCGCCCCTGGCCTGGGTTGCTGCATTTCTGCTCTCGATTGCGTTGGCCATTTTTATCAAAATGGCTCTACGGTACGCGGCCAGGCATATCGAGAAGCTCACCAATCGAACGCGTTCTCACTTGGACAATGCGATCCCGGAATTGATCTTGCTTACCAAATCCTGGATTCTGTTCGTTTGGGGTTTCTCAGTCTTGGCTCAATCGCTGTATCAACCCCAGTTCATTGAAAAAGTGCTGAATTTTCTCGTCGTGACGGCTACGACCGTCCAATTTGTTCTTTGGGGATTGCGGCTTATGCACTATTGGCATCAAAGCCGACTGATTCCGCGCATAGAGCATGATCGCTCTTCCGCCGCCGCCCTCAGTATGTTCTATACGGCGGCACGAGCCGCGCTGGTGCTCACTTTTGTTCTCATTGGCCTCAGCCATATCGGCGTGAACATTTCCGCTCTTTTAACTGGTCTCGGGATCGGCGGTATCGCGGTGGCGCTGGCGGCACAGAACATCCTGGGCGATCTGCTGGCGTCACTTTCCATAATTCTCGATAAACCATTCGTAGTCGGGAAATGGTTTTCTTTGTATCCGGGCCGAACTGGCCTCAATTTCTAGCCATGCAACAGAAGGTTCTGGTGGAAACCGTTCGAAAGCTGCAAAGCGAGGGCGTACGCCTCGCCGTGCCGACGCAGATGATGTGGGTCGAACCTGATTCTTTTCAAAACAAAGAAGATAAATCGGCTTTTTCTAATTGAAGAAGCTTACCCTTCCTATTCAAACCCCCGGCATAACCGCCAAGAGATCCATCGGCTGCAATGACCCGATGACAGGGTACGATGATACTCAAAGGGTTCTTGCCGTTGGCCGAGCCCACAGCTCGAACCGCTTTCGCGTTGGCGATTTTTACGGCGACTTCCGTGTAGGAGAAAGTTTTCCCGTAAGGAATTTGGCTCAAAATCTTCCACACCTTTTTCTGGAACTCCGTCCCTCGCGTAGATAGGGGGATATCGAATGAACGCCGCTCGCCTCGAAAATACTCTTCTAGCTGCTCGGTCGCTTGACGCAAAATCACGGCCGGCTTTTCGTCACCTCGAAGGTGAGGCGCCATCCTTGTTTTCTGCTTTTGCCAATGCACACCCTCAAGGCCGATCCATGACGCCACTAAATAGAGAGGACCAACCGGTGAGTCGAGTTTCCACTGCAATGAATCCATTTACACCTCGACGGTATTAATACTGTATCTGCGCCCCGACGCCAAGGCTGTCGTTGGTCAACATCACACCTGCCGACCAATGCCAAGATGGACCGTACATTAGCGTCACTTCGATCTCGTGCTCATTGTCACCGCCCCAATCCGGGCGCCAACTGTATTCGATTTCGGAAAAGACGCGCTTCGTCCACTGAAATCGCTTTTCCAAATCCAGCCGAAAACGCCCCTCGTGATTCACGAATAAATGGGAGTCAATCAGCATTGGCAAAATGTAACCGACCCCAACCATCGCAAACGTTTCCTCGTGGTAAACCGTTCCGCCCGCGATTAGATTAAAGAAGTTGCCGAACCAACGTTTGTAGAGGAGATCCCCCTCCACATCCCAGCGACCGGCCACCGCAAAGTGCTTGTGGCCATCACTTCGTGATTCGATTTTCAAATCTAGTTCGTCCCAAGTTCGCATCAGTCTAAAATTCGCTCGAGCATGATTCGTCGCGGCCTCAAGTAATCCCGTCATATAGAGGTGGTCATGCCGATGGGGGTCTAGCCTATCGAACCGAGCGTTTTCGGGCTTCGGTTGCCACGACATGTACTTTACCACTCGTCCCATACCCGTCTTCATATGGTAAAGATTATGACAGTGGAGCATCCACTGCCCGGCTTCGTTGGCGTAAAACTCGATCGTGCGGGTGCCATGGGGAGGCACGTCGACTGTGTGCTTGAGCGGGGATCTCTCTCCGTGCTTATTCAACACTCGAAAAAAGTGGCCATGTAGATGCATCGGGTGATGCATCATGGTTTCGTTCACGAAGGTAAATCGAACCACATCGCCTTCACGGATTTCTATGTTTCGATCTTGGTGAATGGCCTTGCCGTTGATATGCCAAACGTAGCGTTCCATATCGCCGCCCAATACCAGTTTCATCTCGGTGACTTTGGCCTGCTTCGGCAGCGTCGTCGCGGACTTGGCCATTAGGTCGTCCACGGACAGGGTCTCCAACGCGGGTGGTGAAGGGGTGTGGCCCTGATGCTCTCCGTGCCCACCATGATCATGATGCTCGTGGCCAGAGGCGGTCTTTTCAGAAACCGCGTGAGCCGCGTGAGCCGCGTGCGCATCGTGACCACTATGCTCGCCATGACCCGAGCCGTGATCCATTGGCGCATAATAATCCGGTAAAGCCTTGTTCGGCGCGGGAACTTTCTCCCCCGATCCAATCCAACCGGAGGCGTATCCGGTCACATCTTGTACCGTGGCTCTCAGCTCAAAGTTTTTACTCTCGGGGACGGTGAACAACACGTCGTAGGTTTCGGCCATACCCATCAAAATTTCTTTAGCTTCAATCGGCTCGATATCAAGGCCATCGGCCGAAATCACTTTCATGGGCAAACCCGACAAGGATACGAAAAAGTAACTCGAAGCCGAGGCATTAATCACACGGACGCGCACCCGCTCACCCGCCTTAGCGTTGGACAGCTGCGAATCTCGCTTACCGTTGAGTAGGAAAGCGTCATATCCTACGTCCGAAAGATCCATCCCGCCCATGCGCTGCCATTCGTTACCGAAATAGGTCCCTAACCGGCCGGCCATAAGCGCTCCTCCAATCGAGCGCATGGAATTTTTTTTGTACAAATAGTAATCGCCGTCCTTGCGCAGATTGCGCATGATCTGGTCGGCGTTTTCATCCGACCAATCGCTCAGTACGGCCACCACATCCTTATCTGCTTTTATGATTTCCTTCTTCGGTCGAACGATGAAGGCGCCGTATACGCCCTTCTGCTCTTGGACCGCCGTGTGAGAGTGATACCAGTACGTGCCGTGCTGTCGCAGTTTAAACTTAAACAGATGGGACTGACCTGGATGAATCGGCGGAGTGTTGACATAGGCCACGCCGTCCTCTTCCGGTGGTAGCAAAATGCCGTGCCAATGGATCGACACTTCTTCGTGATGCAATCCATTTTTTACCAAAATTTCCGCTTCATCGCCTTCCGTGAATTCGAGAATAGGAGCGGGAATACTCTTGTTCACCATTAAGGCCCAATCAACCGTCTTTTTGCCCGACAAATTCACCCGCTCCTGGGTGATCGTCAGCTCGTAGCGAACCGTTTTGGCTTGAGCCGCAAGACCTACGAAAACGAATACCAATAAAATAAATTTACTCACCGTTGTTCTCCAAACCTTTAATGATAGGACAATCAGGGCGCCCGTCTCCATGGCAATTCCGGGCCAAGATCTTTAGGTTGTCGGCCATCTCCTGCATTTCCGTAATTTTCTTTTCAAGGGTCTGTACGTGAGTGAGAGCCAAAGCCTTTACCTCGCGACTGGCCCGCGATTTATTGCGCCAGAGGCCCACGAGTTTTTTAATTTCCTTCATCGAAAATCCCAGACTTCGCGCTCGTCTGATAAAGCGCAGAAACTGAATATCTTTCTCGCTATAAACGCGGTACCCGGATTCTGTGCGACTGGCCTTTGGAATGAGTCCAATAGCCTCATAATGCCGTATCAATTTGGCATTTACTCCGGAAGTTTTGGCCAATTCTCCTATATTCATGGTGACGCTCCTTAACTATGAAGGGTAAACCTTCCCACTGTTGGAAGGTCAAGGCGTGTTTTATCGCTTGACCTTCCAATGATTGGAAGGTGGAAACTGAGTTCAAGGAGACTGAATGGACCACTCAAAACACACCGAACACGCCTGCTGCCACGTTCCTCAAAAGGCGGCTCAGCCGGCCACGCCCGCGGATCTGGATGCCATTTACACCTGCCCCATGCACCCGGAAGTCCGAAAGAAGGGGCCTGGAACGTGTCCTAAATGTGGTATGGCCCTTGAGCCCGAAGAAGTCACGTTAGAGGAGCCCGTCAATCATGAATTAATTGATTTTAATAGACGACTTATTGTGAGCTCGGTCCTTACGGTTCCGCTCGCCATTCTCGCCATGCTCGAGATGATGCCGAACCTTTATCAATTTATTCTCGCCACACCTGTCGTGCTGTGGGGCGGTTGGCCGTTTTT
>JALHOQ010000205.1 GCA_022842925.1 Bdellovibrionales bacterium | reverse complement strand
ATAAACGGAATCAGGCCGTGGCTACACTGCTGGTCTGCCCCTTAGAAGGGGTCGGATCAAAAATTCCCGGTGTCTGGATCAATCGCAGGGGCATGGTACGGGGTTTCGGCAAAGTCCAGCCCGAGCCCGAAACGGAGTGCTTTCACTATGCTTCGTTCATGCTCTTTTCCAATGAAATCTGGTCACTCCTCCCCGCCGGGGGCTCGAACATCCTTTATGATGTGCTTGAACCTGCTATAAAGCAGGGAGCCCAAGTCGAAAGCTTTCGCGCCGACGACCTCTTGTGGTTTGAAACCGGGAATGTCGGCGATTATTTGAGCGCGACCAAACGTTGCCTCGAAATGATGGTTGAAGGCTCTCCACTTGGGCTCTGCGCTCGAGATATATTGAATCACCATGCTCCGAATTACACGCTGCGGACGCGATGGGACCGATGTCATTTGATTTCCGATACGGCTGAAATCCCCACCGGGCTCAAGCTGAACGGCTTCGCCGTAATTGGCGATCGCGCGCAGGTCGCCGCGGGAGCGAGTCTGCAGGATTGCGTGGTTCTTCCCGACGCGACGGTGGCCAGTGGCTTACATCGCGCGGAAGTTCTTATTTAGGCTTCGAAGCCGGTTGCCGCGTCGGCGGCCCAGATTCGGCCTCGATAAACTGATTGCCTGAGCGCTTCTTTTGATAGGCATCGTGAACCATTTCAAAAATGTTCGCACCCGCCACGCCAATCGGCTCCCCATCGAGATTCACGGTCTTGCCAGCGATCATCTGTTTTTGCTTATCCGCGTTCACGGCGAACGGATCGATTACGGCACCCGATTGCTCCTCGCCGGTCACGCCGACACCCTGACCCTCGCCCATTCCGCCACCGGCACCGCCGCTGTTTACGCCGACAGACGAGACTTTGTACTTCGACATCTCATCGGCGATGGCCGCATTCACTTTGTCGAGCTCGGCGATCGCTTTAGGATCTAATCCCGCAGCGGCCATGGAGGACGTCGAATTGAAAGCGCTCTTGGGAATGGTTTTTCCATCCGGACCGGTTAAGCCATTCTTATCGAAACTGTAACCATTGGCCTTAAGGGCGGCTTCGGCTTTTTTCATTTGGTTGAGGAAGTCGGCTTCACCCTTGACCGGTTTTTGCGTGTCACCGGTGCCCGTGCCGCCTTCGTTTTTTAAAACGCTGGCCGCCGCTGTGCGACCGGAAGCCGCGGCGGCTCCACTGTCATGACCCGCTTGCGCAAGGGCCAACATGCCGAGGGCAATCAGAGCGGCCCCTTGGGCGGCGGTCGGTGGGTTAGGCAAGAGTGCCATACCACTCGCGATCAGGGCTGCACCCGCCGCGGCGTTGGCCGCCGTTCCGGCATTCTGTGTGGCTTGGCCAGTGTTCGCACCCTGGTTAATCGTGTTCTGCGTTCCGCCCTGCATGTTTTCTTTTTCTTTGAGCTGCTCTTTGATGATATGGCGAGCGATATCGGCCGCGTCCTGAACGTATTCGGCTCGCGCGGTCGCGCACGCGAAGGCTAGAACAAAAACAAACGCTTTTCTCATATAAACTCCCCTACTGGCACTGCCAGAGAATCCCCAGCTTGCACTTCTCGATCATTTTATTCGAAATCAATAAGAATAGGTTCTCTTCTTTTTTGTTGATCTGGTTGTTGCCCCGGCTGCGGGCCGCGGCTCGACTTCCGCCCGGCAGGAACTGGCGAAGATCTAACTTCGCCTCGAACTGGTTGTCGTTTCCGGCAATTCGTCGTTCGGGTGGGCGATTCGCTTCACCGTCAGACCCATTGCCCGCTCCGGTGGGCTGCGAGTAGCCGCCTCCCCCTTGAAAGCCTCGGTCGATATCGGTCACAGAGGAGTTGCCGTTGCCAGGGGCTTGCGACCGGCTCGCCGTCGGCCCGAGGGCGGCTGGCTTAAAGTCTGAGCCTTGACCGGGAATTGGTCCGCCGGTGTTGTTGGCCACCACAGGAGTTTTTCCGGCTGCGCTGGCCGCTGCGCCCCCCATGCCGGCGACAGGAGCTTGGGTGTCCGTTTTTTTAGAGCCGTAACCTTTGAAGCCCTTGCTCGCGTCGACGTTGAAATCTTTGTAACTTGTCGGTCGTTCGCCTTCGCGAAAGCCGGCTTGGCCTGCAGGGCCTTCGACGTTGGCCCTTGCTGCTAAATCGGCTGCATTGTACGCGCCCGGCAAAGTATTCGGAAGACCGCGGCCGCCCTGATAGCTGGGCCCGGCTCCCGCCGATGTGGGGAATGGCGAAGTCTGTTGCGTGCAGTGGTCGGCAATCGTGCGGTTATTCACGGTCGACAATCCGGTCGTGGCCAGCTGCTGCGAGCGGGAGCTGAGCCCTTGGCAGCTTGAGTTTCGAGTGCGGAGGGCATTCAACGCCGACTGGTAGATGTTACGGGCGGCGCAGCTTTCGCAATTGGATAGTTTCACGCTGTACTTATCCGCGAGCTGTCCGCAGGTACTGGTACAGGAATTATGCGCACCAAAGCAAATCGCGCTGAGCCCCGAATTGACATTGCCATAATTGGCGGAGAGCTGACTCATGCCCCGGCAAGCGTCGGCCATACCTTGACCGGAGCCCGCGTTAAATAGATTCGCCAAGCTACTCTGATCACCCGCGCTCATTTCTCCGGCGCAGGCGAGAGGATTGTTACAGCATTGATTCGCATTCGACTGTACACGCTCGCACGCGGCCAGATCCTGTGCGGACTCCGCTTCGGCCTCGCTCGTATCTTCAAACGCCGTTGCGTCTGACGCGGGCGCAGGTCGCGGCTCCGGCGTCTCCGGTTTAGTCTCGGGACCATCCCGCTCGGGTCGGCGCACTTCTGCTGCGGGCGGCGTCGAAGCTTCTTTTTTAGTGTCGCTGGGACCTTTGCCGAGGTCGTCCTTAAAACCGGGTGGCGTAGAAAAAAGCGCATGGGGAGTTTCCTTGGCCTTTTTCGAGGCTTCGATCTGCTCTGGAGTGTAGTGAAGCCTTTCTGCTTCCTCCTGACACTTCTTTGCCGCGGAACCTTTCATGGAATTGGTGAGCTTAGTAACACAATCACCGTATGCACCCGGATTCGATAGCATCATGGCATCTTGAGAACAGGCGTTGCGAACGGAATCTTCCATGTTGTCGCGTTCGTTTTTCAGGCACTGATTATAAATTTGCGCGTACTGCGCGTGAACAAATGGACTTAATATGAAACACAGGCAAAGAATGAGAAAGACGGGGGATTTGTTAATCACGTCTCATTTATCGTCAGTTTTCCGTAACTTCTTTAGACTTTAGGCGAGAAAGTTTTCGAAAAAATGTCTCATTGTGAGACATCGGCGGTCTGAACACCAGATCGACCCGCCGCAATTCGAATTTCGTCGGCGAAGAGTGAGTTAATTGCCAGGGCCCGGGTAAAATGATTGTCCCGGTTAAAAGGTTTCCCGCGAAGCTCCGGGGAATCCGTTCCTGATATCACGATCCCAACTGCCTTTAACGGCCCCTGTTCGGGGTTGGCGGCTCGGGTAAGCAAGACGGAGCCGGATCCTCCGCCGAATGAGTCACAGTCCACCTTCATTACGGGGGTCACGCGCGGCAGGCCCGGATAGGTGTCGCGATTGGAGCACCGTTGGCCGATGACACCGGTGTATTCATAGTGAGGATCTGAACTTCTCTTTGCTGCCGCCATGTCCACTTGAGGAATCGAAATGTTGATTAAGGCGTTCGGTTTTTCGGTTGGGTAAGCGTCTGAGGAATCATATTCAAACGGTTCCGCGTTGGCCACCGGGGCCGCCAAACGAATTGCGGCGCGATCACGGTTCGGTTCCGCAAACGGATCCAACGTCCCAAATACCATTCGGCCTGGCACTTTCAGCTTGGCCCCAGCGCCGCTGAGCATCCCATCTTTCAAATTTAAACTCGTCACTACGGCCGGGATTTCGCGGTTCCTAAACTTGCATTTGGATAAATACTGAATTGGTTCTTTACTCTCAGAATCAAAAAAAACATGGGCCGCTGTAATAATCGTTTGTTTGTCATGTACGATCGCCGCCGAAGCCACGCTGTGCCTGTGGTAAACGTCTTTCTTTTTCACTGGGTCCCATCGATAGATGGGGCACTCGATATTCCCAAACGTAGCGCGAATTCTTTGTTCTTCGGCCTTTGTAAGGACACCTCTGTTTACAAGAACGCTGGTCTCGACTCGCTCGTCCGAATCCATAATTCCCACCTTATGCACCAGATCGCGAAAGCCGCGTTCGTAAGACGTGTCATCGCAACCGGGTTTGACTAGAGGAATGGCGTGACCCGTAATGTGGGCGAAGGCGAGGACTAAGGTGACGAGTGTGCGGGCTTTCATGTCGATCATATAGAGCACGACCTGTGCCGCGATCAACTGCCAGGTATGCGATTTTACCGAATAAAGCTGTCTAAACTATTTACAGCCATGACCGGGTTTCAGCCTTGGCTTGCCACGGAGGCTTATATAACCGACCCTAAATCACCATGGGAGGACCAATGCTGAACCTTATGCTTTCTTTTCTGATTCCGGTTATGAGTTTTGCCGCATCCGACACCAAGTTCGTGTCCGTAAGCGGCCATTGCATGAAACGGGTGAGCCCCGACCGCGGAACTTTGCAGATGACGGCGGAAGCTAAAGAAGACAATCCGACGGCGGCCTCTAAAAAAGCGACTGCGCTTTATGAAAAGCTGCGAAGCGAAGTTAAAAAACTGAACCTTAAAGATACCCAGCTGCAAACCTCAAATTACAACGTGCATCCGGAATACGATTACAATAACGGCAAGCAGAAGCTGCGCGGATACCGGGCGGCCATGGGCATCGAAGTTGAAACGGCCGAGATCGGGCGCATGGGTGAGTTGATTGAAGCGGCGGCCAAACTGGGAATTCAGAATGCCGGAGGTTTTCATACGTTCCTCTCCCCTGAAAAGATGAAAGAGACTCACGAAGGCTGTTTGGAAGAGGCCATAAAAAACGCCCGCTCTAAGGCAGAAAAGCTAGCTAAAGCGGGCGGCGCGAAGCTCGGTGATGTTTTGACGATCGAAGAAAACAAATCCGATCGCCGCCCGTCTCCTCCCATTATGCTCAAAACAGCCGCGATGGAAATGGCGTCAGATAGCGGCGGAGGCGCGGGGATCGAAACTAAGAGTGCTGCGGTTGAAGTGAGCGTGGCTGTTTCATTCGCTTTGAAGTAACGCGCGGAGCTGCAAAAAGTCGACGAGCACCTAACGCGTAAGGATGAATTGGGTGCGGGAATCGGATTGGCGGACGACGGATGCGGCTTTCATTTGGCGAATGGCGGTGAGGAATGGGCCATCGATTCCTAAGGAGAGGGCTAAGCTGAGGGGGCGACCGTCGGTGTCACTGTATTCGGACCGATCCTCGGCTAATCCTCCGGCTTCAAACATGCCCACGACGGCCAGTTGTCCGTCGCGCTGGCGAGCTAAGACGGGCGAGCCTGAACCGCCCTCTGTATTGTCGCAATCCGAATAGAAGAGACTGGGACGATAACTCTCCTCAGAAAAAACCCGGCGCACGTGGCAGATCTGTGCAAGAGGTTCACTCACCGATTCGTTCGCCGGACGATACTCCGCCGCACGATAGGCGCTGACAGGCAAGATCTCTATCCATTCCCCTAAACGAATGGGATTGTGCAAAATCCGCATGGGCTGGGCGCCTTCGACCGGAAGCTGGAGCCGGACTACCGCCCAATCGAGAAGCCGATCTCTAAACGGCCGCACGGTTCCGACAACTAAATCGTCCGCGAGTTCACC
>JALHOQ010000204.1 GCA_022842925.1 Bdellovibrionales bacterium | reverse complement strand
CTTCGACCAACGGCACGGCCCACCTGTGCAACAACAGCGAGTGGTTTATGGCCTGCGACCAGCATCTGCCCGAAATGCTCGGAATGTTGAATGGCAATGTGGAGTGGAATACGGAGTTTGCTGGCGCTGAGAGTCGAGTGGTGGCTTCCGGTCGTTCTAACCGCTGCGATCTGCAAGAGCGTCGTCTGCGCACGGACCCAGCTCCCTACCGCTGCTGTTATCCGTAGCGAGTGTCTCAAAACGGGACGGCACGGGTTTGTCTTAAAAAAGAACACTTGGAATCGTTGTCTACACGCGGAATGCGAGAGATGCGATTGGAGCGCTTGGAGAAGGTCCTGCGCTTGCACTGTTATTGATCCATGCGGAAGCTCACCCCCATTCTGGCCGCTGGTTTTTGGATGATCACCGTTCAAGCCCAAACGGCCGATATTATCGGCACGGCAGGGCGCTACGGCTACGAAACAGGCACCAAGGGCGCCGTAGGCAATCGCCAAATCGCGGACCAGCTTTACAAACAAGCCCTTGCCGATGAAGCCGCCGCGTGGAGAACGTTTCCCCCTAACGCCTCACTCTTAAGCAAGGCCTTACAACAAAGCAAAGACGCCAAACTCGCCGACGATCAAGCCAAAGAATTCGCGCGCGCCGCGCTTCATGGTGCGAACACGGGCGCCCAGTCCGGCGAATTCTCCAACTCGCGCTATGGCATGATCAGCGAATCGCAACTTAAGGATTTAGCCACCACCAATTCGCCCTACATGAAGCAGGTGGAGAGTAAGCTTGGCAGCTATGGAATGAAATTGAGTTCCGACCAGATGTCGCTGCAAACTCCATTCGGAAAGTTTAGCGTCGATATGAACGGCTCCGCATTCGAGAAGCTACTCGGCTCCGTGGCCACTAAGCTCGGCTACTCGGCTGCCGATGTGACCAAAGGGCTAAGGGCGGCGGAAGCGGCCCGTGACGGCATCGCCCGTAAAACGGTTGCCGCCATAGAACGCGAAGGTCCTACGCCAGCGGGCGGAGCCGGCTCCTTGCCTGAAGCGGAAAAGAATCTGCCGGGACGGGCTCTCGCCTCTGTTCAAAGCGAGGACGGCGCCATCGGCTCGACGGGCGGATCGGCCATGGTCAAAGATTTTGAGGCGGCGGAGCGACCGCAAAAGTCGTGGGATGAAATTCAGATGGAAATTATGGAGAAGCGCAAGGCCCTCGGCCGCGCGATTGGGCTTCAGGCCGAGAGCGATCCTCTCGGTCGCAAAAATCAGGACATCTTTCAAATGATTCATGTGCGCTATCAATCCTTACGCACCAAGGGCGTCTTTATCGAAACGTCGATCAAAGGCCGCTAACTATTCGCCCGCATCTTTAAACCAAATCCGACATGTCACCACCGAGGTGGCAACAAATCCCACTGGAATCGGTAAAAACGGATTCGGAGAAAATCCGGCGAGCGGAGTAAACAGAGTCGTTCCATTGGGAACCGTACCGAAAATTGGAACATAAGTGATTCCGGTCAAAACCTGTTCCGTCAGTTCGCCCTCGCAGCCGTCGGTGAGGGGGCGGAGCAGATCCATGTAAACGGAGACGGGACGTTGGCCGACTTCGAAAGAGAAAACCGCGCGCGGATAGCTGCGCATGGAGGCGGTGTTGTAAGTCAGTCGACCGCCGTTGATTTCGGCTTCACCGAGGATCGATTTCATCGAAACTTTTTTACGCGCTTTCTCTTTGTAAGTGATGGTGGCATAGCCGGTGAGCGGGTGAAAAGCGGTGCAGGTGTAGCGTTCAGCCACTCTTTGCACGGCGAAGGCGGGTGCGGTGAGGACAGCGGAAACGAGCAAAACGAGAATTTTCATTATCCCTCCCTGGGGTAAAAAACAAAAATTAGTCACAAATCGAATCTGATGCAACGGGAGCAAAAACTCTAATTGCAGGGTTGCCGCGGGTGGCGCCGTCTGTTAGGTTGCGTCAACCGGAGAAAACATGTCCACATTCGAACAGTTTCAGTTCCCGCCTTCCATTGGCAAAGAGCTAAATGCAATGGGTTTTGTAAAGCCCACGCTGATTCAGGAGAAGGCGATTCCCATCGCCCTCGCGGGCCGCGATGTCATCGGCATGGCGCAAACGGGAACGGGTAAAACGGCCGCTTTTTCCCTGCCGATGGCGGTGCGCCTGATGAACCAGCCGCACCAAACCGGGTTGGTCCTGGCGCCGACGCGCGAACTGGCCATGCAAATTCACGAGTTTATCAAAAAGCTATCGGGCAAGAATTCGCAACTGCAGCCCGCTCTTATTATTGGCGGCGCCTCAATGAACCAGCAGTTGGCGGTTCTGCGCCGCCGGCCGAGAATCCTGGTGGCGACACCCGGTCGGCTCTGCGACCACCTTCGCAGTCAGCCGAAGCTGTTAAATCGCTCGTCCATACTTGTGCTCGATGAAGCGGACCGTATGCTCGATATGGGCTTTCTTCCCCAAATCCGCACCATCTTAAGAGCCTTGCCCAAGCCAAGACAGACCATGATGTTCTCGGCGACATTTGAGCCGGAAGTGAAAAAACTCACTCACGAGTTCATGTATAAGCCTGAGGTCGTGACGATTGGCGCGCCCTCGAAGCCGGTCGAAAAGATTGAGCAGGCGGTGATCCAGACTTCGCACAAAGAAAAAAACGACATTTTGCTCGACGAACTGAATGCCCGCCAGGGAGCGGTGCTGATCTTTACCCGCACCAAGCATCGCACAGATCGCTTGAGCCGCTACCTAGAAAGTTATGGTTATAAAGTGGCTCGGATCCACGGCGACCGCTCTCAGGCTCAGCGCCGGATGGCGATCGAGGGCTTCGCAAGGGGTCATTTCCGGATCCTGGTGGCCACGGATATCGCCTCCCGAGGGTTGGACATCGAAAATATCGCCCACGTGATCAATTATGATTTGCCGCAGGTCCCAGAAGACTATATCCATCGTATTGGCCGGACGGCGCGCAATGGACGGGGAGGACAGGCACTTTGCCTTCTCACCCCTGACGATAGACAAATGTGGCGGTCGATCAGCCGGCTCACAGAGAGGAAGCACATATGAAATCGGTAACTGAATTTTGGGCGATCAATTTGCAAAAAGGATTGAAGACGAGAGCAGAGCTGGTGGCCGCGGGCAAGACCCCTGAGGAGATTCAGACTGAGATCGGAACTTCCTTTAAAATGGAAGGCGACAAGCTGAAGCATTTCATTAACGCCATGGAAGTCGCCAGCCAGAATCCAGATAAACTGGGCCGAGTCTTAGTTGTGACCTTGAACGAGGGCGAGACCGCACCTCCCAAAGCCGTTAAAATCGAAGAGACCCATTATATTCCTGAGTTTCAGGCCGATCCGCGACCCGTAAACACGCAAAAAGTCGTTCGCGGCGGCGGTGGTAAGCGGGACGGCAAAGGCAAGGGCGGTCCCAAGACTTCCCCCTGGGGCCTTACCCCTGAAGAAAAAGCCGCCAAGGGCGGAAAGAACAAGCCGGCCGCCAAGCCCGCCGGAGAATGAGCCTGGGCGCCGCCTGACTTAGTAGGCTGGGCGGCCAAACCTCTATTTTCCTTAAGTTTCTACGGTGACCTTTTAGGCTGACACCTCGTTAACCTATATCCATAGTCGACCTTCCGTCCTCACATATATTGGCCGGGGCCCCGGCATGATTCGTGGTTTATATCCCGGTTGTAACCCTAACCGGAGCTTTTGAGCCATGTGTTCGCGCGCCTTAATTTTGACCTTAATTATGTGGAACTCCCACTCGTTTGCCGCCCCAGGCTCGGAAATGGCGACATCGGGATCGGGCACGCAGTTTATTCTGGATAACAGGGTATTCCAACCGTCCGAGGGGCAGCGGCTTGCGCAGCCTGCTCCGCCAATCCGGGTTGGGCCAGCGCCGGGTTCGGCTCCAGCTCCGGGTTCCGGACCAGCACGATCAGCTGCCCCCCGCTGCGTACCCAATCGTCCTTATAAAGAGAGCACTCCGCTGAAATTTCATGTCGACCAGATTAACCAAACCATGACTGTCTCCTCGCCGGACTTCCCGCCAGGGCAAACTCTAACTTTTAAAGTCTCCACAGGTGGGGGTGTAACCACTCGGTCAGGTAACCTGGTGACGAATGCAAAGATTCCGGATCCGAAGAGCAAAGAGCCGCCCTATTGCCCGGAGACAAAGGCCATTGTTGCGCCGAAGTTGATTACATCATTTGAAAAGCATGAGTTTGAAGGAAGACGCGATTGCACTGAAGAAGAGGTTCGGGGTCGCACCACTGTCTTTCCGGGAAATACCTACACCTCCACCCAGTTTAAAGCTTTGATGCCGAATGCATTACGGTTTCGTGGAGGAGAGTTCTTTCACCGGTGCCCGAGCGGCGAGACTTGCAAAGCGATTGGTCAGCCCAACTCCGGTCAATGTGTTCGTGTTCCCGGATGGCAGAAGCCTCCCGATTGGATGTCGCAAGCGATTCGCGAAGGTCGAATGAACGCGTCGGCGGTTGCATTTGCAAATAACAGCTATCGAACCGAGGACGGGCGAGGATACCGACGTCAGGAGATCGAAGTCTCTGAGACCTTGGCTAAGCAGGCTTTGAAGTATGGAGCTTATGAGGTCACGATGTCTGACCCTCCGCCCATGCGCCAGCGCGGTGAGCCGGCGAGTAAGTATCCGTATCCGACTCGCATCTATTGTGATGAAAAAGATGTTGAGATTGCTAAAATCATCCAAGCTCGCGGAATTGAACCCGATGATGGCTGGGACGCTCCGGATTTTGGTCGAATGTTCGGTGATTTCTTAGGCGGAATTTTCGGCGGCGGCAGTCAGCAGCGCCCGCAGCGGGAACGGGTTGAGCAGCCGGCTCGTCCAGAGACTCCCGAGGAGAAGAAGGCGCGTCAGCGGCGCGAGCGACAAGAGCAGCGCGAGCGTGAACAGTGGCAGCGCAGAGTTTTTGACAACACTTAATCCGCCGCCCACACTTCAGTCAGTGTCTTGGCTATAGACAGCTGGGGACATTCTTATCGTTCCCGGTGGCTTTTCGGTGTGGTCTCCGGAATTGCAACTACATACAATTGGATTTGGGCTCTGGGGTGTGAAGACAGTAACACTAGGGGAGTCCAGAATGAGACACGTAAGTCATATCGTAATTTGCAGCCTGATTAGCATCGTGCTTACGGGTTGTGGGGCCGCCGAATTTTCCGGCACAAACGCAAACACAAAAGCATCCGCCGACGACGCCAATGGCGAGTTGGGCCAGGGCGCCACGGATGATTCCGATGGCCGGCTTGGCCAAGACTCCGATTCGGAGGATGGTGACGACGCGGATGGAGTCTTTCCGCAGCTCACCGCCGACGAGGCGGCGGGGTTGATTCGGGACTTGCTCAACGGCGCCGATCCATCCGACGGTGTACTCGAACAAATTCTCGAGAATGATTTAGACCCTCTTCGTTGTTATATTAGCGGCAGTGGTGGACATGGCATTGATATGTGTATGGCCAACACGACGCCGATTCGCCACTTGGCGGTTCGGCAGGAGCAAGAGGGGACTTACCTTGAAATCAAGGGCAGCCAACTCTGCGTACCGCTTCAGCTCCTGTTAAAGGAAACTGCACTTTTGCAAACCGCCGTAACTGGCGAGTGCCGTTAACCGCCGATACTTTACCTTGGTTAGACATTTTGTAGGTTCAGCCGATACCCGCGTCCAGGAGCGGGTATCGCCTTTTGAGGGCCGAGTGGCGAGTGAGTCGTGACATTGCCCGGGCCGTGTTGGTGAGTCGTGACA
>JALHOQ010000203.1 GCA_022842925.1 Bdellovibrionales bacterium | reverse complement strand
GCTTTCCATCGTCCGAAAAGTCGTGGACCTTGCGATCGACGATTTAGAGAATGCCTGGGCCTCGGTTGAGAAAATCGACGCCAGCTTCGTACGAACCGAGATTAACCCACAGTTCGTCGGTATTGTTCCGCCGACGGATATCGTGATCGCATCGACTTTCGACGTCGAACTTGAGAATGCGAATGGCACGATCACTCTGGTCATTCCCTATTCGACAATTGAACCGATCAAGCAGAAGCTCTCGACCGGTTTCCAGGTCGAATCCGATCAAACAGACAAGAAGATGTGGACGGCGATTATCCGCTCGCAGCTGCTGGAAACAAGCGTGAACATGAACGTCAACCTCGGTCAGAGCGAAATCACGCTCAACGACCTGATGGGACTCAAGATCGGCGACGTGATCCCGCTCGATCAGGATACGACCGGTGAGTTCGATGTCTTAGTTGAAGGTGTTCCCAAATTTAAAGCGTATTACGGAATTCACCATGGTTCAGTCGCCGTTCAGGTGACTCGAACCATAGAGAAGTAACCCACAAGGAAGGGTCAGGTTATGGCAGACGATAAAAGCAATCTCGCGGCGGTACCGCCGCCGGAAGAAGCGCCCGCCGCGGAGGCTGCGGATACGGCCCACGCCGAAAAGATGGCCGGTATTCCTGACACCAGCCACAGGAATCTCTCGCTGATCATGGACATCCCACTTCGGGTGGCCGTGGAGCTAGGGCGCACCAAAATGGTCGTCAATGATTTGCTGAACCTGGGTCAGGGCAGCGTCATTGAACTCAACAAGCTTGCCGGAGAGCCGATGGAGGTCCTTGTGAACGACAAGCTGGTGGCCCGAGGTGAAGCTGTGGTGGTAAACGAAAAGTTCGGCGTGCGGCTCACGGACATTATCTCGCCCACAGAACGCGTTGAACAGTTGAAGTAGTTTTTTAAGGCCAACCAGGAAGGTAGCTATGAGATTCACATTGGTGATTCTGGGGATTCTTTTTGCCATGAAGGCGGCCGCGCAGACGTTGTCCACTTCGATGGACGCCACGTCGGACGAGGCTTTGATTCAAGCTGCGGAGAAGATGATTCAGGAGCCGGAGAAGAAGGTCGAGGCGGCGGAGAAGGCCGTGGATCGCACGCCGACTCAAGTGCCCGAAGATCAAATTCTAATTGCGATGAAACCGGTGTCTGAGACGACGGTTCAAACTCCGGCGGACACCACATGGCGCATGGTTGCGAGCCTCGCTTTTGTGATCGTGGTGGGTGGCGGTCTATTTTATGCTTCACGCCGCTGGCGGCGCGTACCGGATAAGGGTGGCCAGACCGCCCGAATTGAGATGATGCACCAGTTTCACGTCGGCCCTCGCCGTAGCATCGCCCTGATTCGGGTTGCGGGCGAGACTATGCTGGTCGGGATCACCGACCAGAACATCAACATGCTCAAATCGATTTCCCTGATCGACGACGAAATGGAAGGCGTGATCGGCAAAAAGCCCGACTTCAACGGATTCCTCGAAGATGAGTTTTCAATTGAAGATGTGAGGACCGCATTAAGAAGCTAGCCTTACCCCTGATTTTGCTTGGATTGAGTCTCGCTGGCTTGGCCGCTCACGCGCAGGTCACTCTGCCGTCGGTTAACCTCGGCTTTAAGTCGACCAACAATCCGCAGGAAATCGTCAGCGCTTTGAAGATCATTATGATCCTCACCGTCCTGACGTTGGCGCCGGCTATTTTAATAATGATGACGGCGTTCACGCGCATCATTATCGTTTTGTCTTTTGTTCGCCAAGCCTTGGGCACCCAGAACATGCCGCCCAACCAACTCTTGGTCGGCCTAGCTCTATTTCTAACTATGTTTATCATGGCGCCGTTCTTTAGCCGCATGAACGAAGACGCTCTGCAACCCTTTCTAAACAACCAAATCTCGCAAGAGGTCGCGGCGGAGCGAGCTCTGGCCCCGATTCGCGTATTTATGTTTAACCAAACGCGGGCCAGTGACCTTGAGCTCTTCGTGCGCTTAAGTAAAATGCAACAGCCCAGAACCCGCGCCGACGTACCGAGCACGGTTTTGATTCCCGCATTTGTTTTGTCTGAGTTGAAAACCGCCTTTCAAATCGGGTTCATAATTTATCTCCCGTTTCTCGTCATCGACATGGCGGCGGCCAGCGTGCTGATGGCCATGGGTATGATGATGTTGCCGCCGGTTGTGATTTCGCTTCCGTTTAAGATCATGATTTTCGTTCTGGTAGACGGATGGACTCTTTTGGTCGGATCTCTGGTTAAGAGTTTCGGGTGAGGTAAGGAATGTCGGAAGAACTGATCCTAAAATTGGGGCAGGATACTCTGAAGGTCACGGCCCTGTTATCTGGTCCGCTCTTGATTTCGGCTCTGGTCGTCGGTCTTGTGGTTTCGGTCTTTCAGGCGGTGACTCAGATTAACGAAGCGACTCTGACCTTTATCCCTAAGATGATGGTGGTCGGAATTGTGCTGGTGCTTGCAGCGCCCTGGATGCTCGACATTATGAATCAGTTCACCGTGCAGCTTTTCGAAAATATCACCGAAATGGTCAGGGTGAAATGACAGAAGTTTATCGTTTCTCAGAAAACGAGATCCTCTTATTCAGCATGGTGCTGCTGAGGATGTCCGCTTTTGTTGTCAGTTGGCCGGTGTTCGGAACTGAACTGACCATTCACCAAGTGAAAGTTTTGTTCGCACTTGTGCTCGCCATGGTCATATTTCCAACTTTGCAGTGGAGCGCTCCACAGATGGCGGCCGTAAAGTCGGACTTGTTCCTGCTCGCCGTACGTGAGGTTTTTATCGGCCTCTCGCTCGGCTATCTTGCCCGCATGTTCTTCTTCGCCTTCCGCGTGGCCGGCGAAATGGTGAGTCAGGCTATGGGACTGAGTGCGGCAGCCGTTTTCAATCCCGCGCTCGGCGGGCACACCACGGCGGTTGAACAGTTCTACGTCGCGCTCGCGTCGCTTTTTTACCTAGGAGTTAATGGGCATCACATGCTGATTTCGGCGTTGGTGAGAACGGTTGAAATCGTTCCGGTGGCGCAACTCAGTCTCAACGTCTCGCAGTTCACAGGTATTGGCCACATGGTGCAAGAGGTGATTGAACTGGGCCTAAAGTTCTCCGCACCGGTCGTGGTCTCCATCTTGGTCGTCAATCTGATTCTCGGTGTGGTCGGCAAGACAGTGCCGCAACTCAATGTGCTGATCACAAGCTTTCCCATAAACATCATGGTCGGCTTTTTTCTTATGCTTGTGACCCTTCCCATGCTGATGGACAACATGGGCGGATTTCTTGAATCGAGTGTTTTCAAAGTATTTAATTTCGTAAAGGCATTTTAAATGGCATCAGACTCGGATCAGGGCGAAAAGACGGAAGAAGCGACGCAACAGCGGCGCGAGGATTTCCGTAAGCGAGGTCAGGTGGCGCAGACGCGCGAACTGTCCTCCGTGTTTTTGCTGTTCTGCGGAGTTCTAATTATCTGGCTGATGAGCCGCTTCTTTTTTCAACAGCTTCTGGACATTTTTAACGCGAGCTTCGGCGAAAGTATGGTTGGTGCGGTACGCAGTGGTGACTTCACTACGGCGATTAAGGTTTCGGCGACCCGATTCGTCCTTATTATTGCTCCGATCACATTAGTTTTTTGGATCGTTAGCTTCGCATCCACCCTTATGCAGGTGGGTTTTTTATACAACGAAGAGGCCCTGCAAGTACGCTGGGAAAGACTTGACCCTGTGAAGGGCTTCCAAAAAATGTTAAGCCTTCGCGCCCTGATGGAGGGCCTTAAGGCCATTCTCAAGGTGACGGTGATATTGGGAATCTCATACCTCATGCTTCGGGATCAAATCCACGCGTTGCCGCATATGATGAGTTACTCAATTGGGCAAACTTTTGAGTTCCTCGGTGTGTTGATGGTGCGGCTCCTTGCGAGCGTTGGCTTTTTTATGCTGGTCCTGGCAGGTCTCGACTATCTATATCAGCGTTGGGAAATGGAACAGGAAATGCGGATGACCAAACAAGAGGTCAAAGAGGAAGTCAAATCACGTGAAGGCGATCCTTTGATTCGAGCGCGAATAAAGCGCGTCCAACGCGAAGTGGCCAGTCGGCGCATGATGGAAGAAGTGCCAAAGGCCGACGTGATCGTCACCAATCCAACTCATATCGCTGTCGCCCTTAAATACGATGAGACCATGGTGGCCCCCAAAGTTATTGCCAAAGGTGCGGAGTTGATTGCGGCCAAAATTCGGGAGCTGGCACGCGAGCATAATATCCCGATCGTAGAAAATGTGCCCCTAGCCCGCGCCATGTTTAAAACCTTGAAAATAGGCCAAGCGATCCCTCGGGAACTCTACACAGCCGTAGCCGAAGTTCTTTCTTACGTTTACCGCTTGAAGAAGAGGGCGGTGAGGTAAGATGGAAGCGGTATTCCAATTCATAAAGCGCTTTGAACGCTTCGCAAAGAATGTGGATCTCCTGATCGCCTTAGCGTTGGTCGCGGTTCTCGGAGTCATGATCATTCCGCTTCCGGCGATCATTCTTGATCTGTCCCTTACCATCTCGATCACCCTTTCTTTACTCATCCTTTTGGTGGCGATCTATACCGATCGATCCTTGGACTTCAGCATTTTCCCAAGCCTTTTGCTGATGACGACTTTGTTCCGTCTGGCGCTGAACGTCGCGACCACGCGGCTCATTTTAACCAACGGTCATATGGGCGAAGACTCCGTCGGCGAAGTGATCAAGGCCTTCGGCCACTTTGTGGTCGGCGACTCCTATGTGGTCGGCTTTGTCGTCTTCGTGATTCTCGTTGTCATTAACTTTATCGTGATCACCAAAGGTTCGGGGCGCGTCGCCGAAGTTGCCGCGCGCTTCACCTTGGACGCCATGCCCGGAAAACAAATGTCGATCGACGCCGATTTGAATTCGGGATTGATCTCCGAGACCGAAGCGCGTCAGCGCCGTAAAGACATCGAAAAAGAGGCCGACTTCTACGGAGCCATGGACGGTGCCAGCAAGTTTGTGCGCGGTGACGCCATTGCGGGCATTATCATCACGCTGATCAACGTGGTGGGCGGTCTTTTGATTGGTGTGTTTCAGCGCAATCTTGACCTCGCAGCCGCCGCGAAAACCTATACTATGTTGACCATCGGTGACGGTCTCGTCACTCAGATCCCGGCGCTGATTATTTCAACCGCTGCCGGTATTGTTGTGACCCGCAATTCCTCTTCGCAGAATCTCGGCGTGGAAATGGCCGGCCAGCTGTTTTTAAAGCCCCGTGCGGTGGCCATTGTGGCCGGCATTATCGCGACGCTCGGGTTGATCCCAGGTCTTCCGACCTTTCCATTTTTTCTGGTGGCGGCCTTCTTGGGCGCGGTGGCTTGGGTCATTCATCGCTTTCGCGAGGAAAAGCTGGATCGCGAACAGGCGGTCAAAGATGAAGCGGCCCGCAAGCCGCAAAAAGAAAATATCGAGTCCATGTTGCCGCTCGATCTCGTGGAACTTGAAGTTGGTTATGGCTTGATCAATATAGTGGAAAGTGAACAGTCGGGCGATCTGCTCGAACGGATTATCTCAATTCGGAAACAGTTTGCGCTCGATATGGGCATTGTGGTGCCGAGCGTTCATATTCGAGACAATTTGCAGCTGCAGCCGGGCGAGTATCGCGTGCTGATTAAGGGCAACAAGGTCGGGGGCGGTGCGCTCCGTCCGGAGAATCTTTTAGCCATGGATCCTGGCAACGTTCTGCGCGCCGTACCCGGAATGCCCACCAAGGAACCCGCCTTTGGCTTGGATGCACTCTGGATTGGGAAGGCGCAGAAGGAAGAAGCCGAAATGGCGGGCTATACGGTCGTCGACTTGCCGACTGTGATGGCCACGCATC
>JALHOQ010000202.1 GCA_022842925.1 Bdellovibrionales bacterium | reverse complement strand
AGGACTTCGGCGGTTATATAATAGGGGCGCGAAAAATCGACCACTTCCCGGCGATCCGGTGTGATCTCCAGACCATTCACCACAACGTCGTAATCATTCCGCTTCAAGCCCTCGATCAAGCCTTCCCAATTGTTCTGATAAAACTGCACCCTCCGGCCGAGCTTAGTGGCGATGGCCTCGACGATTTCGGCCTCGAAGCCGATCACCTTGGTCGGATCGGAAGGATCTTTAAATGAGTACGGGGCGCCGCTCTCGATATCCGCACCCCAGCGCAAAATTTTGTCGTCGGCCCTTGCCTTAAGTGGCAGGGCCACCAAGAGAGCGATCACCAACAACGACCAGGCCATAAAGAACAGGCGTCCCGCGCTCACAAAAAATGCCTCAAAAAACTGCGCGTGCTCTCATGATCCGGATTTACAAATATTTTCTCCGGCGGGCCCATCTCCACGATTCGGCCCTCTTCCAGGTACACCACCCGGTCAGCCACGTCGCGGGCGAATTTCATTTCGTGAGTGACCACAATCTGAGTCATCCCCTCTAAATCGAGCTGCTTCATCACCATCAACACTTCATGCACCAGTGTAGGATCCAGAGCCGAGGTTGGCTCGTCGTACAGCATGAGCTTGGGCGACATGGCCAGGGCCCGCGCGATGGCCGCCCGTTGCTGCTGACCGCCGGAAAGCTGTTGCGGATAGTGATCCGCCTTCTCTGAAAGGCCGACTTTGATCAGGAGCTCGCGCGCCGTCTTTTCGGCCTCTTCGCGCGGAACCTCGCGCACAACCATAGGGGCCTTGATTAGATTTTCAAGAACTGTGAGATGGGGAAAAAGATTGAAGCTCTGAAACACCATTCCCACTTGCTTGCGAATGGTTTGCGCACGTTTAAAATACTCGCTCTCACCGAGCTCCCGCGGGCTTTTGAGCTGCGTGCCCAAAATCTCCATGGAGCCGCCGTCCAGTGTCTCGAGCCCGTTCATACAGCGCAAAAAGGTGGATTTGCCACAACCAGAAGGTCCGATCAAAGCCACAAGATCGCCCGGTTCGACCTGCAGGGACACACCATCGACCACGTTTCGGCCTTGGAATTGTTTGAGCGCATTCTCGATTTTGGCGACCATTCCCGCCCTTATAGGGTCATCGCGTAAAAAGGGCAACCCATTCGCAGTGACGGGAGTGGGGAAACTGATCGACGCCCGCGAGCTCGCAGAGCCGGTAACCCTGTTCCACCAGCTCTCGCGTGTCGCTGGCGAAAGATTCGCTATGGCACGAAACATAGAGCAGGGAGTGAGGTTGATCACCGCTCTTCAAACGATTCAAAACCTGGCGCAAACCCGCCCGAGGTGGATCAACCAAGAGGCCGCGACCGGCAAACTGAGGAAGCTTCTTTTCCTGAAGGTACACATCGGCCCGAGCGAATCGAACCCGTTCGCGTAGATCGGGTCTGTTCGCCAGGCTCAGCGCCATGCCCTCCAAAGACAATTCATCGGATTCAAAGGCTTCTACATCAAACCCACGCGCGGCCAGGGCGAGTGCAAAATTCCCGTTACCACTGAAGAGCTCGAGCCAGTTTTTCTCCCCGCTCTTCTCTGCCCATTCCCCGACCGTGGCCACGAGTGCGCGATTGGCGGCAAAACCCGATTGCGAAAATCCCCCGACCGGGCCAAATAAAGGTATGGCTTCGCCATCAGCCCCATAGGTCTCAAACCAGGGCTTCAACGCCGGCTCACCGAGCTTCCATTGCTGCAACTCCTCCCGCCACACCAACGCCTTTCGCCGTTGACCGATCTCTACAAAAGCGAGCGAGCGCAGCCAACGCAGATACTCCTTTTCATCCAGCAACATCTTGATGTCGGCATTCGCGAAGTCGAGCCACACACCCCTCTCGCCCGCGGGACTCACACGCAAGCGGACACTGCCTTTGCGTACGCCGGGCGGAGGCTTCGAACGGAATTCGATAAAGAATTTTTCCAGCGACTCCGTCATCATCGGACAGGCCGGTATATCTATAATATTGCGGGAAAAATCGTTCAGGCCGTACAGCCCCAGGCGACCATCTTCCCAGATTAAATCCGCCCGATCCCGCACTCGCCCCACTGAACTGTAGCGAAAGCGAACATTGGAGTTCAGACCGGCCACTTCGCGCGCCTTTTCGGCCTGTTGCTCTTCTAACGTTTTAAGACCCCAAGGGCAGCCGCCACAGCGGCCAATCAGGGGACAACTCAGCTTGTCGATCACATTACCTCGTGCCAAATGCAATACAGTTGGGAGCGCCAATTTTTAGCGGAGTGAGCCGAGAATTGGGCCTATTAATTTTTCAAACGACCCTTAGAAAGATTTTAGGGGTAGTTGAACATATCCGCACATTGGTTCATAAGTTGCTTTCTTTGAAACGCGGAACGTTTGTTGAAGTAGTACGTTTGTGGAATTTGATCTTCTTGAAGTCTTAGCGATGGGCGCTTTCCCCCTCCCCCCTAAGAAAGTCGAAGTCTTAACCGGCTTCTAAGCCTGTCGCTGGGACCTCAAGAGGTGATTTAGAACTTCCGACCCGCCCGAGTCACTGGAAATAGCTGAATATTCAATTGAAAAATCCGATCACCCTTATCGTGTTTGCGGGCGACCGAAATGTCCTTGGTCCATCGCTTACGAAATTGCCGAAGTTCAAACTTCAACTGTTCAAATTCCTTCTCAGTTAAAGCTAAGGTCTGTGTACCGATTTCGCGATCCTGAGCGGGATCCTGAAAGAGCGACTCCAGGCCCAAGTACATAAGCTCCGCTTGAAGCTTGCGTACCAGCTCCACGGGCACGTCCTCGGCTCCCGCCATAAGCTCCCGACCCTTGACCACCTCACCCGTCTCCGGGTGGCGCGCCAACTCGCCCGAGGCGATCAGCTTATCGAGGCTCTTGCGGATGTCTTCAATCCGCGCCTTACCCCGCATGAATTCGAACAGGTCTTCCACCTCAAAGCTGATATTCTTTTGATCCGTCAGCGCGTAAAGAACCCAGGTCACCCAGCTCGGCACTTTCTCCCAAGTGATGACGTTAATTTCGCCGCTCTTTAGCTGCTGGCGAACACGCATTTCGGAGAGCGCCTTAAGGTGACGATTGCGTTCCAAGGGATCCGTGGCCTGGGTGAAATCCACCAGCGCGACAAACTCGTCGCTTTCCTCGCGGCTCAGATTCATCGCTTTGGCAAAACGGCGAGCCATATCTGGCGAGAGATTTCTTTGCCCTTCAATAATGAGCTTTAAATAGTTGGGAGACTTAATATCGGCGGCGGCGGCGAACGTGGTGTAGGAGTAGGGCCTCAACGACGTGCGGGTTTGCCGACGGCGGAACTCATAAAATTCCCGCAGGAAATCCCTGTAATCAGTAAAGGCATTTAAGCGCGGAGGATTTAAATCCTCTTTCGCCTTCGCGTTCGTTGTAATTTCCAAAGCTGTATAACCCTGCCTGAGGGTTATTGTTCCATGTCCGGATTAAGAATTTCAACTCTTAGAGTTGGTGCGCCGCTGCGAAATCGTCTTTAAACAGGTGTTCCAGGGGCCTTGAAAGCTCAGTTCGACGACATCGCCACTGCGAAACGCTTCACGGAGCATGGCCACACGCTGGTCGTTCAACGAAGAGTCCTGGCTACAGAGCTTAGCGCGGCCACCGTCGAATTCAACGACCACCATTTGATCGGACACTTCCAGGGCGGAGATCCGGCTCGATACAATCGTATTGCCACGCGCCTCCAGCTGCTCCCATACGCCGGGCCCAAAACTGGCGCTCACTGTGCCCGAAATCGACATTACAATAGCGGCCAAAATGAATTTAAGTCGTCTTTTGCTCATAGCGAAGCAATATAGCAGGCCTCGTGCCAGGCAAGCGAATTGCTCTTAAGCTGCGGTATCCCGGAGGATGAGATGAAAACCTTGGTTGCCGCCTTGATCGTTCTGAGTTCTGGAGCCGCACACGCCGCCTGCGAAAGCGGACAAGTCACAACGTTGACGTCCAGCGTGGAGTTCGAGCGTGTGGAATCGGGTGGCAAAAAGCTTAAGATCTCTCTTCCCGCCGGATCGGAAGTTCAAATCGTCGCCTTGACGCCCGAAGTGGTTGGCCTTTTTGCCTCCACCTTGTTTCAAGAGCAGCCCGTGACCTTCACCAGCACAGGAGTCGCCAGCGATGTCCTTAAGGTTCTTCGCTGCTCGGCCTCTCAAATTTAGGATTAAATGGAGTCTGGCACTGGGGCACATGTCCGGCCTTGATCATAAGAGCCCGGCCCACATCCAGGTTCCGCTTGTGATTCAAGTCAGACGGCAGCACACGATACGCTTCACATAAGAACTGAAACCCGTCCTCGCCATGTCCGGTTTCAAAAAGTCCTGTACCAACCGAAGCTAAAAAACTCGAGTAACCTGTCGGCTGCTTGGTCTCCATCTCCACCCGATCCAGTTGTTGCAGATAGAGCTCCATTTGCACCAGGTTTCGGTAGTCCTTGGCGTGGAGGTAACAGTAGGCCTGATTGGCGAGAGCCAGAATATCGAGCGGACGCTCGCGCAAGGCAATGTCTGTCCACTTAATCCCTTCGGCGTACTCGTGCTGTTGCGCGCACTTGACCACCGACATGCCGAGCGCGGTTGAATAGGAGTTGGGCGTATACCCCGCCATATCCGTAAAAAAGGCGGCATCATTCTTCCACACCTGCGCGCGCGCGTTCGCCAGAAAGGTCAGCAGCACGATAAATACGATCAAGGTTTTACGCGCCACTCTTTCCCAGGCCGACCACTGATTCAGCGCCAGCACCATGGTCGCGGCCACAATAACCATAGGCAGATAGTGATAGTGATTGGCCGTCGTTGAGATTTTTTGGTAGCCAAAAGCCACAATTCCACTCACCGGCAGGAGCAACGCAAACCAACCTAAGACGATCGCATAGCGGCGATCCCGTTTGAAGACGAAGCCATAGAAGGTGAACGCCAGCAGCGCCAACAGAAAGGTTCGAAAGTAGGGCGCCGAGCGAGCCAGAACATAACCAGGCTGACGGTCATAATTCGCGGCCAGAGGGTAAGGAAAAAAAATTTTTTGCAGATAAAACGTATACGTATCGCCGGCCACGAGCAGCTTTTCCCAGGCCTTGAGACTGACGAGAAACTCGGACTGAGCACTGAGGTTCATGTAGACGCTAAAGCCCACTGGTATCAACCATAGCGCGCCCAGAATCAGGCTTGCCCTAAAACGCGACCGATCGATCACGAAACTGAGCAGCGGGAGCAACGCCGGCAGGACAACGCTGTTCGGTTTGGAAAATATCGACAGCGTAAACAGCAGACTCGCCGCCAAAATTCCAGCCCACCCCTTCCAACGAAAAAAACTGTAAACGCAAAGAAGCGCGAAAAATGCCGAGAGCAGGTCACGGCCGCCCGAAATCCAGTTCACGGCTTGATCTTGCATCGGGTGCAACAGAAATAGCGCGGTCCCAAGGATTACAGCGGTGCGGGATTCGAGCTGCCAACGCTCGCTGAGCGACCGGAGCAATAGAAAGACCAGAAAACCGTTCGCTAAATGGAGAATCAGATTAAAAATACGAAACGGCAGCGCGGTGCCATCCCCGATCGTGTATAACACCTGCCAAACCGTATTGGTGACCGGCACAAACAGCCCGAAGTAGTTCTCTTTCCAGAAGTGCGACCAAATGCCGGCGGCATAGTACGGATTTTTAAAGATGTTGGAGTCGTCGTCCCAGGTGATCGGATTGGCGGTCAGCATCTGGCCATAGACGAATAGGGCTGCGACAAAGAGAAGAATAAGGAACGGTTGGTAGGACCGTTTTTCGACAAACATCATTTAAATTTTTTGACATGACATCCGACCTGGCAAGGATAAACTGAGATTCATAATATGGATAATTGGAATCCCGAACAGT
>JALHOQ010000201.1 GCA_022842925.1 Bdellovibrionales bacterium | reverse complement strand
GTGAAGCATCCAGGCGCATGGCCTCGGTGGAGCCAGTGTAAAAACGCATTTCATTTGTGGATTCTGAAGCTTGAATTCGCGCGCGCTGGGTGGCACCGCTAGTAAACGTGATACTGGGAGTACCGCCCCCTGCGGCGGTTGCGCCCAATAATATGCTCGGTGATGTGCGACGGATTTCGAAATCGGCAATGGGGCTTGCTGTGCCGATTCCAATTGTGCTGCCGGCGCCCACACCGTAGAAGCTACCGGAGCTGGTGATATTGCCGGATATGGCATTGTTGCCGCTTAGACCCATGTAGAGACCGTCATGGTGATGCAAAGCTGAAGCGTCGCCGGTTCCCACCAGAGTGGCCATATTGGCCTGAGTAACAGCACCGTTCACCTGAATGTATTCGGCGCTGGTTTTTCCATCGAGCATATTGGAATTGATCGAGAACGCGCTAGCGGCGATAGTCTGCATGGTGGGAAGAGCCACTCCGTCGACCACGATTTCTAAACGACGCCACTCATTGGCCGCACCGTTAAACGTACTGGCGCAAGAATCGGCAACTGTCACATCGTTATTAAACACGTCCGCGAAGTTGTTCGCTGGACCAGTGCGGTTGGCCAAACCGCCGAGAATGACGGAGAAGAAACCATACCCGTTCGTGGCGACAGACTGAGTGTCTTCGTAAATATAGCAAGCTCCCGCTGCAGGATAGATTCGAAAGCGGACCGTGAGATTGGGCGGGCTCACAATCGGCTGACCCGACGTATCCGTGGCGCGTCCCTGGAACGGCAGGAACAGCGGAACGCTATCGCCCGCGTAAGCGAAATCGGTCGCGATAAGGGCAGCTAGAATGAGTGGGAACAGCCCACGTCTATTCATAGGCTGTCTCCACTACGTTGGATTGAATCTTCACCGTACCGTTGGATTCAGAAAAGGCCGTGGTTAGATTTTCAATAGAGGATTGCTGACCGGCTCCGTCCTCAGAGTCCGACGAACTGCTTTGCACGAAACTGAGAAATGTGGACGTGGGCGGAAGTTCCAGACGGATGTTGGCGATCGCTGTGGCGGTATATCCGGTTTTTGTCTTGGCGCGGATATACACCTTCTTTCGGCCTGTAAACAAAACTGTGATCGCAAAAGTGGAATTCGGGCACCCGCCTGCGATCGTGTTCCAGGTCGCTTGATTGTCGAGTGAATATTCGATCGCATACGAAATCGGATCGCAAGAACCAGATAAAAGGTAAGTCGTGGTCGGTGACAAAAAGTTCGCGGTCAACTGCCCACTAAAATTTGGTGGGGCTGTTTTGATCAGCTCCTCGACCGACCCGCCGGGAGACTTGGTGCACGCGGACGAAAACAAGACGTTTAAAAATAGGACACCAACAAACAACACGTGTTTACTTACAAAACCTATGGATTGTAGTAACTTACGTTCCATAAAGCTGTCCGTAGCTCCTATCTATATTCTACTTACGTTTCGGCGATTTCGCCCAAACGCTGGACAGGACTGGGCAAATCTGGCCAATGGTTTAATTGCAGATAAACGTCGCGACGAACCTGGTGAGTATTATCTCAAATTTTGCGAGTCGCCGCGGCTTATGAAGAAGCCGTCAAATTTCAAACTGAGACGATTGTCCCCACGACTAGATTCCGATTGAGAACCCGAGAAACGCGCCAGAGCGGCCGTTATCCAGACTATTGTTGGTCAGGCCTATGACCAGCCTGTAGCCGACCGCCAGGCCAAAATGGCGCGTAAACGCGACGTGGAGGCCCGCCCGAGTGACGCTGGCGACGCCAGTTTCGCGGTTATGCGAGTACTGCGTTCCGCTTGCCGTCTCAGTTTTGATCGGATCATAAAGATCCACGTAATTAATCTCTTGTCTGAGCGAAGCCACTAGAAAACTGGTGAGTGGCTGCAGGTAAGAAACGAAAGGGCCGCCACCGATTTCGCGATCGTGGCTCGGCTGCTCACCGAAAGAGTAATAGGCGCCGACACCGAACGCCAGATTCTCATCGTAAGCGTAACCAAGATCAGCGCCGAGCACGTAATGCGTGCCTTGTGCCGGGTTAAAGCCAATCGCGACGTGCGGGTCGAGAAAAACATCTCCGGGTGAGTAGGCCCAGGCCGTGTTACTAAACATAAATAGGCAAATTAAAAAACGCTGCATGCAATCGACCTCACAGTTCGGTCCTCGGTATGGGCGTGACCCAAGCCTACCATTCGACGCGAAGCTTCTGCAAAAAAACCTGGTACCTGCGGCCGCGCCTCAGCGCGATTGACTGTTAAAGCGAAGCGTCCGTCGGTTGGTGACCACGATCAATTGACCTTCCATTTCGGAAATCCGCTCGTAGCCAAACTCACTCACCTGCTCACCCGGCTCGAGCTGCCATGTAAACGCGGGACTGGTCAGACCTTCAAACAGCGCGGTTTTAATCACATGCTGCATTTCAGATCCAGACTCGGTCCAAGCCAGCCATGGCCGATCGCCCAAGCCTTCATAGAGGTACGGCTGATTTGACGGGCCCACTGCAACGGGCTCCAACTGCTGACCTTTTAGCGCAATCATATCGGCACTGCCGTCAGTTCGTGGAACCAGAATCAACACTCGGCCGTCGCGATCGCGAACCACTTGGGCATTTTTCGGCTCACCGCCCGATAGCTTTAAAGTCAGAGGCGGTCGGTTTAGCAGAAACGGATAGAAAACGTAAAGTTCCCGATTCGAGCCCACGGCGATCAAAACACTTTCCAGGTTTTCGTCCAAGGCCCAGCTCGGCGCAAGCCCCTCCCACACGGGAAAAGGGATAGAGTCAATCACGCTGGCTTCGTCCTCACCGGCGAGAATTTGCAGATTTTTATCGTCGACGGACGCAGCGAAAGTCGCGCCGTTACGGGTCTGATGGGGCCGCACGTGACGACCGACGGGCATGATGCGAACGCGCGACGGACTGATGTCTTTTAAGCGAAACTCGACCGATGGAACTGCCCCAACACCCACCACTAAAGCCGGCTCACACTCCTTCTCCTGCGATTTTTCATCGGACGCGGAAAAAGCGGAAAACGACAGTCCCAAAAGACTGACGACCAGCACACCCAAAAGACTCGACTTGAAATGTTGTGACATTGCCCAAGCCAATACAGGGTTTTGATCATAAAGGTCAATGTAAAGAAGGACTTGGGTGAGCTTTACAATTTGGGCCGGCCACCGGGCCGGAGACGCCCTTATAGCGTCCTGCCCGCCCCTGGCCCCTGTAGATTGAGCGCGAGTTACTTACAGGTCACGGAATATCGAGTATCCGCCATCGCCGTATTGATCGCCTTCTCGTCGATCTTTACTTTTGTGTCCTTGGTTTTAATATGAAGCAATCCCGTTTTCGGTTTGCTGCCTTCTTTGATTTTAACGTCACAGACCTCAAAGTCCTTGTTCTCACAAACTCGGTCCTTGACCATCTCGACGCAGGCCTCGCAGTGCATACCTTTTACGGTGCAATTTTTCTCTTCGGCCGAAGCCATAAACCCAACCAACACCAATGTCACGAACACGACGCTTTTCATGATGCCTCCTAACGGTAATTTTTTGATTCCATGGTCCGTATCCTACTCCGAACGCAGGGCCTCAATCACCTGAAGTTTTTCCGCTTTGACCGCCGGCCCCAGGCCGCTCAAGATGCCGGTCAAAAGAATGGCGACAAAGGCTATGATAAAAGCCCACGCATTGAACACCCATTCATAGCGCAGATTCTCCATAAACTGAGACCCAGTATAAATTAGCCCCTGATAGGCTAGGACTCCCATTCCCAAGCCAAACAACCCTGCCGTAAAACATAAAAACAGAGACTCGGCAAAAAACAACTGGCGTATCGCTTGATTGCTCGCGCCCAGCGCTTTGCGTAGCCCAATTTCGCGCAAGCGTTCATTCACTGAGACCAGCATCATATTGGTGATCCCCATGCCCCCGACAATAAGAGTTACAGCGGCAATACAACCCAAAAGAACCGTAAACAAGGTCAGGAACCGACGCATCTGTGCCACCAAAACGGTATTGCTGGAAGCGCTGAAACGGCCCGCCTTGCCATAGCGTTTTTCAAAAAAGGCCTGCAGCTTCTTGCCCGTCATCTCCACATCGGCCGATGCGTCGACCTCGATCAGCATTTCACGCAAGCCCCGCTGCCACCACCCCACGGGTAGAGACAAAAAATAGGTGTAGGGCACGGAGACTTCCAAATCCGGGCGAAAACGGCGCTCCTTGGCGTACATGGGTTTCGACACGCCAATGACGACGCAGCTGAAATTGGCCTCATCAACGGCGACCACGATGGGCTCGCCGATTGGATTCTGCCTCTGAAAAAGACGTTCAGCGACTTCAAAGCCAATGACGCAAACGGAGCTCTTGTTTCGCACATGAAACGGCTGAATCGGTGATCCCATGGCGAGTTCGCGCCGGGTAATGGGGAAGGTGTCCTCATTGATCCCGGTCACCAGAATTTCATTTTGAATGCTGCGGCCGCTATAGATGGCGGAATACATACCGTCTGCATAGTGCGGGGCGATCCGGCGGATTTCGGGAAAGATCTTCGGCAAGGGCTTCATATCCCGATCGATATTCAAGCTTTGAAACATCGGCCCTTGCACGTCTTTGGCCTGTAGGGCCCAGTTCGGATAGGCGTTAAAGGCCAGCGTGTTGATGCCTAGCGTGGCGTAAGACTGTAAGATTTTATCTTTCGTAAAAGTGCCAAGTGTGATCATCGAGAGGACCGAGGCCACACCGACCACAACTCCCATCATGGTCAAGAGAGTGCGAGTGCGATTGCGCCAGAGATTGTCGAGCGCCTGCGGCAAACTCTCACGCAAAAGATTCCAGAATCCCAAGCCGGTCAGCCGCGGAAAATCAAAGGCCCGTTCAACCGCCACCGGTGGTGTACGGTCTTCGCCCTCCACGACCTGACCGTCGCGGATCCAGATGGTCCGCTGGCATTGGGCCGCCACTTCTTTGGAGTGAGTGATGATGACGACCGTTTTGCCTTCGTAATGGAGCTCCTTTAATAAGTTTAAAATCTCTTCCGACGATTTCGAATCGAGATTGCCCGTCGGCTCATCGGCCAGAATCACGGGCGCGTCGCGAATCAACGCCCGCGCGATGGCGACTCGCTGCTGTTGACCACCCGAAAGCTCCTGCGGCTTATGACTGAGCCGCTCGCCCAGACCCAAGCGTTCGGCGATTGCCTTAGCCCGCGCGCGGTAATCTTTTTTGGGACCCGGCGACTCCAAAGGGTAAGAGGCCGGGAGGACAATATTGCCCAGCACATCCCGCGACGTGAGTAAGTGAAACTGTTGAAAGACAAAACCCAGTTGGCGGTTGCGGAAGTACGCCTTTTCGCGATCGCCGAGACGCCCGACTTCATGGCCGAGGATGCGAATCAGGCCGCGATCCGCGTCGAGCATGCACCCGAGTAAATAGAGAAGCGTGGATTTGCCGGAACCGGACGGCCCTTGAATCGCGACCATTTCGCCCTGCTGAATGGTGAGATTCATGCCGCGCAAAGCGGGAACAGATTGACCATGGAGGCGATAGGAGTAGTGAACGTCGCGCAGTTCGAAAGCGGGCTGCTTCACGCGCCGCTCTCAAGGAGTTTTAGGAAGTCGACCTGCTCGACTTGCTCACCTTCTTGTAAGCCACTTTTAATCTCCGCCGCCATATCGGATTGATCGCCCAACTCCACATTGCGACGGCGGCCTTTGCGGTCGATGACAAAAAACTGGTCGCCGTCTTTATTGATAAACTCGTGTTCCAAATAAATCACGTTTTCAAATTTTTCAGTCACGATATCAATAATGGCCGTCTGCCCGGAGCGCAGATCGGAGGGAGGACTTTGCACCTCCACGGTAACTTTAAAGGTCGACTGTTGCGATCTCCAGCCGTCGG
>JALHOQ010000200.1 GCA_022842925.1 Bdellovibrionales bacterium | reverse complement strand
AACCGACGGAAAACTTTCCACTTTTTCAGCGCTACATTCGAGCGCTGCCGAAGAAGGTCGATGTGAATGTCGACTATCAAGACGGCGGCGGGCCGAATCAGGCCCGGCTCGAAATTCCGATTTGGACGCCGAACCGCGATTTTATCGATTTCTTTCCATTTAAAGGAAGCGGGGTCAGCAATAAGAAGCCTACGGCCGCGGGAGCGGTGCCCTTGGTTTTGACCTTCGAAAAGTCGAGCGCGCCGAAAGCCGAAGGCCGCAGGGTCGGCCTGCTCGTGAGCCGCGACAATAGCAATGGCACGGTCGAGGCCTGGCAGTTCGGTGATCCGCAGTGGAATTTTACGCAGACGGAAATGGCGGCCTCCGCGTCCGTTCCGATGAACGAGATCCTGTGGATGCTGCTTTCCGCCTTTTTGGGCGGTCTGATTTTAAATCTTATGCCGTGCGTGTTTCCCATTTTATCGATGAAGCTTCTGAGCATTCTCAAAATCGGCAAGGGTCATAAAGATGAAATTCGGCGGCAGAATCTGGCCTATGTCGGCGGCGTGCTTTTTTCATTTCTCTTTATCGCCTTGGTATTGACGGCTCTTCGTTCGGCCGGCAGCTTGGTTGGATGGGGCTTTCAACTGCAGTCGGCTCTTTTTCTCGCCTTCTTGTGCTGGCTCTTCTTCGCGCTTACGTTGAACCTGATCGGTGTTTTCGAAATTGATTTTCTAAATCCCGGCACAGGCCGGAGGCTGACCAAGCTCGGTGGCGTTTGGGGCTCCTTTTTCACCGGGGTTTTAGCTGTTGTAGTGGCCTCGCCTTGTACGGCGCCTTTTATGGGAGTCGCTCTGGGCTTCGGACTGACCCAGCCGGTCCCCGTGCTCATTGCTGTATTTCTATGCCTGGGGCTCGGTTTGGCATTTCCATATTTGGTGGTTACGGCTTTTCCCGATGCACTCAAGATTCTCCCTAAGCCAGGCGCTTGGATGATTCGCCTTAAGCAGGTGATGGCCGTGCCGATGCTCTTGACCGTAGCTTGGCTGGCCTGGGTTCTGCAGCAGGTGGCGGGCACCTTTGCGATCGGCGTTGTCATGTTGGGTTGCGGTTTTATTTTTATCGCAGTGGTGATTCGTAAGCCGAAGCGACTGTTTAGCGTCGTGACGATATTGGCCCTATTGGGTTTGCTGGCCTATCTTCATGTCCAGACCGAGCGAATCCAAGCGGCGGCCGCCTCGCTCAAAGAGAACAAGATGGATGGCCCGTGGAAGCCCTATTCGCCGGACATGATGGCGTCTCTCAAAGGTCAAAATATTTTTGTCAATATGACTGCCGATTGGTGCCTAACCTGTAAGGTAAATGAAAAACTGGTTTTTGATGATCCGGAAATTGTGGAGTTCTTGCAGGCCAAGAACGTGGTGATGGTCAAAGGGGACTGGACTCAGAAGAACGCTGACATTACGCGCTTTCTTGCCCAGTATAACCGCATAGGCGTTCCGTTTTACGCGTTGTTTTCACCGCGTAATCCGGGAGGACAGGTCTTGCCCGAAGTATTAACTAAAAGTAGTTTTAAGAACTGGATTGAAAAAGAGTTTCCTTAAGGAGGTTTTATGAGGAAAGCACTCGCACTTGTATCGCTACTGTTTTTTGCCACGACGGCGTTCGCGGCGACACCCGGCACACTCAAGCCGGAAAGCGCGGCCCCAGATTTTACGCTGACCGGCCATGACGGCAAACCCTACAAACTCAGTCAGTTTAAAGACAAGACTGTTGTTTTGGAGTGGTTCAATAAGGATTGCCCTTATGTTCGCAAGTTTTACGATTCCAAAACCATGCAGGCTTTGCAGAAAGAGCAAACCGGTAAGGGAGTTGTATGGCTCGCCATCATCTCATCTGCTGCTGGCAAGGAAGGCGCCCTCGACGCCGCTGCTGCAGCCAAGCTGATGACTGACTGGGGCATGGGCGCAACCGCCATCTTATTTGATAACGATGGAAAAGTAGGCAAAACCTACGGAGCCAAGACCACACCCCATATGTATGTGATCAATAAGAATGGTCAGCTGGCCTATATGGGCGCGATCGACGATCGTCCTTCGGCTTCGCAGAAAACTTTGGCCGGCGCGACGAACTATGTGACCGCCGCTCTACAAGCCATGGAGAAGGGTGAGAAGATTAAAAATGCTTCAACCACTCCCTACGGCTGCAGTGTGAAGTACTAAGTTTTAATGAAGAAGGTTTGATGGCGGCCCGGCCTGCCGGGCGCCGTCAATCAGATCACCGAGCCACGACCCGATGGGCCGGACCGCCGTAAATCCAAGTTTATGCAAAAGATCGCAGTTTAAATAACAATCCACGCTCGGTGCGTAGGGCGATTCGCTCTGCGGAGTTGGCTGTTTGACAAGCAGGGCCCGCTGTCCAACCCGAGTTTCCACTTCGCGAATGAGTTCGCTAACGCGAATCGGTTGCGGACTCGCGACGTTGACGGGGCCTTTGAATTTCTGGGCTAATGACCAGAGCAGAAATGCGCTGGCATCCTCGGCATGGATCATCGAGATTCGTGCGTCTAGATTGGGCACAAAGATCGTTTGATTGCGCTCAATCCGCTCGACGTGGAATTCCAAGCGACGGGTGTAGTCGTCGGGTCCTAGAATCACAGGAAAACGCACACTCACATGATCGAACGGCGCCTGTTGGGTGAAAAGCGCCTCGGCTCGGCGCTTGCCGTCTTGATAAGATTGCTTGGCCGACGGCGCGCCCTTTTGATTGGTCAGATCCCAGCTCGCGGGATCAAAGGCAGTTTCCTTCATCTCAGCCCCGGCGTCATAAACCGAGGCCGTGGAAATAAAAATATAGCGGCCGATTTTACTGAAGTGAGCAATCGAACTCTGCGCGTCTACGTCATTGTAACAGGCGAAGTCCACGACTAGATCGAATTCTTTATCGACTCCGGCGAGAGCTATATTGCGACGGTCGCCCTTATAAATCGCGGCGCGCTTGAGATGAGGCGATTGTCCCGTTCGATTTAATACGGTCAGATCCACCTTCGGATCGCGGTCGAGGGCCATGCAGAGACGAAGGCCGACAAAGCGATTGCCGCCGATCACGAGGATTTTCACGTCGCACCTCCAATAATTGATCGTACCTTAAACTCAGTCGATGGGAACTACTTCTTGCCCTTTGGGATCATGCTCCTGAGAGAGGTGCTTGGGCAGGCGCTCACGGATCGTGGCTTCCAACGCCGCCAGCACATCCGATTTCCATTGGTCCCGCCGGTAAATGAGCGAGATCTCGCGACTGGGCACGGGTTTTTCGAACTCGCGCACATAGTCGCGCCGTTCCGACTCCGAAAGAGTTTCAACGAAAAGCGACGGAACCAGGGTGTAGCCCTTCGACTTGCGAATCAAGTTCCGGAGTGTATCGAGATTGCCACCGGCGAAGGCGACGTTGTGAAAGACTCCGTCTTTTTCATGAAGAGAGCAGTAGCGCATGATCTGCGTCCGAAAGCAGTGACCGTCGGCCAGCAGCCACATGTCGTGCCCTTCAATGTCGGACTCTTTAACTCTCTTGCGAGCGTTGAGCGGATTGAGCTTGGAGACATAGAGCGAAAAGGGTTCGTAATAAAGCGGTCGCTCTTTAAGCCCTGGTTCGTGTAGGGGCGTGGCTAAAATTCCTGCATCCACTCGGTCGTCTCGCAGTCCGGCGAGTATATCTTCTGTTTTCATCTCATCGATCAGTAGGTGCACCTTAGGGTACTTGCCGGAAAACGAATCCAAAAACAAAGGCAGCAGGTAGGGGGCCACGGTAGGAATCACCCCGAGACGGAGTTCTCCCGAGACCTCTCCTCCCTGATTCTTTGAAAGGTCCATTAATTTAAGATGTTCATGCAGGAGCACCTTAGCCTGCTGGATAAATTTTTGACCCTTGGCCGTCGGCATAACGGGCTTTTTGAGGCGGTCAAAAAGAGGATAGCCGATCTCTTCCTCGACCTTTTGAATCTGCATGCTCAGGGTCGGCTGAGTCACATGGCAGGAATCCGCGGCTTTTCCAAAATGGCGCAGTTTTTCAACGGCCACTATGTATTCGAGTTGAGTCAGCGAAGGCATTTACGGCTCTCCTTATGTCGATCATCCGTGATAGATTCAATCTATCTATATATCTATACTATCGATTTTACTTATTATCAAGGGTCGCCGATCTTAGAGAAAGCAACCCATTCGACCTGAGGAGGAATGATATGTTGGGCGTAGGTAAACCGTTTCCGCAATTTAACCTGAAATCCGTGACCGGCACGGATCTAAAGACCGCATTCTCGGAAGTGAATAACGACACTTATAAAGGCAAATGGCTGGTGGCCTTCTTTTATCCGAAGGACTTCACTTTTGTTTGCCCCACCGAGATCAAGGGCTTTAACGAATTGAATGGTCAATTCAAGGACCGGGATGCGCAGATTCTGGCGTTCAGCACGGATTCGGAATTCGTGCACCTGGCATGGAAGCAAAACAATGCCGACCTAAAAGAGCTCAAGTTTCCGATGGTTTCGGATTTGAAGCGCGAGCTGAGCCAAAACCTGGGAATTTTAGATGAGTCTGAAGGCGTAGCTCAACGAGCCACGTTTATCGTGGATCCGCAGGGAATTATCCGTTTCGTATACGTGACCGACTTGAGTGTCGGCCGCAATCCGAAAGAAGTCTTACGCGTACTCGACGGCTTACAGACCGATGAACTCTGCCCCTGTAACTGGGAAAAAGGTAAGGAGACGATTCAGTTATGAGCATGGAAGACGTCAAAAACCAAATCCCCGATTTCGCCAAGGACATACGGCTGAATTTGGGAACCGTACTATCCGAAGACGGGGCACCGGGCCTTACCCCACAACAATTGTGGGGCGCGGCTCTGGCCTGCGCCTACTCCACCGAGGCGCATCAGCTTCTACTGCCGATCATGCAGCAGGCGGAGGGCTTAATGGACGACGCCTATAAGAACGCCGCGCGCTCGGCGGCGGCGATTATGGCCATGAATAACGTATACTATCGCTCCATGCACCTGATCGGCGATGAAGAGATGAATCGCCTCTCGGCGAAGCTGCGAATGACCGTAATTGGCAATCCGGGCATTCCGAAAGTGGATTTCGAGGTCATGTGTTTGGCGGTTTCGGCTCTCGCGGGCTGCGGTCAGTGCTTGGTGGCCCATCGAAATGAATTGAAAAAGGCCGGTATTGACGATTTGGGCGTTCAATCCGCCATTCGGGTCGCAGCTGTGGTGAAAGCCGCCGATCAGGCCTTGAGAATCGCCCCGATGTAGGTTTATATTCGGCGAAATGATCAATTTCGCCAATGTGACCAAGAACTTCGGCAACAAAGTTCTCTATAAGAATGCGTCCTTTCAATTGAACCCGGGTGAAAAAGCCGGTCTTGTCGGCCCCAATGGGGCGGGCAAGACCACGATTTTCCGGATTCTCACCGGTGACCAAGGGGTCGATCTGGGGGCTGTAGCAAAGCCCGACAAAATCGTGATCGGCTACTTTTCGCAAAATATCGAAGAAATGGAAGGTCGCACGGTTCTGGAGGAAGTCCGATCGGCGGCAGGTCGCTTGCCCGGCTTGCAAAGGGAACTGGCGGCTCTGGAAATCAAACTCTCTGAAACTCTGCCCGAAGATGAAATGGCCCAGGTGCTGGAACGTTATGGTGAAGTGCAGGGCGAGTTCGAACGGCTCGGCGGATACGACCTGGACTCTCGAGTTGCCGAAATCATCACCGGTCTCGGCATCAAGCCTGAGGACCATCAGCGCGACACCGGCAGTTTTAGCGGCGGCTGGAAGATGCGGATCGCACTCGCGAAGATCCTGATTTTGAATCCGGACGTCTTGTTAATGGACGAGCCGACCAATCACCTGGATCTGGAAAGCATCGTGTGGCTGGAGGAGTGGCTTAAGAATTTC
>JALHOQ010000199.1 GCA_022842925.1 Bdellovibrionales bacterium | reverse complement strand
AGCGGACTTTGCAAGAGCCCGAGAGGCGACAGTCACAGATTCAAGAGATTGAAATGTGACCGGCCGGTGCGCGAAAAAGAAGACAAGGCCCAGAAGGAAACCCAGGCCGGCGAGGCTAGTGAGCCAATTCATTTTTTTCGACATAAATCACGTCCATGATTTCTGTCGCGACTCTATTTGATCCGAACAAAAAATGACCGGCTTTCGGTAAGGCGTTACCCAGCACGGATTGAAGTGTGAGGGGAAGCTTGTCATCGGAAACCGGGATTTTTTCAGGATCAAGGCATGCCCGTCTCTCGCAATGAGCGATACTGAGAGTGTAGGGTTTAGAAACAGCCGCGACGAAATCGAAACTCGGCTTCCCCTTGATCAGGTGCGCCGCAAAGTACTCACCCTCGGCTCCGAAAACCAGAAACTCGTGGGTCTCCATGGCCTGTGGATTGAGCTTCGTGTTGATAATGAAAGTTTCCACGGCAACCGTCACCGGCCCAAGCGGCGTTCCGCCCCTTTCAAAATGGCCATGAAAGAGTTCCGCTGGAAAGCTCTTGATCGAACCGTTCATCACCAGCGCTAAATCCATTGGCTTGGGCGCAATCGTAAACAGCGTTTCACCCTGGGCTTTGAGTTTCTCGTAGCGACTGACCGTCACCCCCGAGCCCAGGTTAATTTTCATAACCAGCTGGTAGTCGTGCGGATGATGGAACATCGGCAGATGAGAGGCGTAGGTCGCCTTGTTTCCGAACACCAACATGCCATGCACGGCCGGCACGTCGGCTTTGGCCGTCACGGCCGCGAGCAGAATTGAGAGAAGTGCGAGTAGTTTCATTTGAACCCCTTCGTTAACCGGTTCCATTACCGGTGGAGAGGATATTGGACGGTTTTGCTTCAATAGAAAAATTAATTGATTTAACGTGGTCATTAATCTAATTAATATACGGCTATGAAACTCGCCTCCCATCAACTCGACGCCTTTTTTGAAACCGCTCGTCTAAAGAGCTTTTCGCGGGCCGCGGATGCACTTGCCGTAACTCAGTCCGCCTTAAGCCAGCGGGTGGCCAAGTTGGAGGAAGAGCTCGGAGCCACGCTCTTTATCCGCGACCCGTCGGGCCCAGTGCTGACTCCGGCTGGTGAAACCCTTCTGCGCCATTGCCAAGTGACTCGCTCGCTCGAGCAGGAAATATTGGGACAAATCAAAGCCGGCGGGGAAACGCTTTCGGGCATGCTGAGGGTGGCTGGCTATTCGTCGATTCTGCGCTCGGCAATCCTCCCGGCCCTCGCGCCCATTTTGCGCCGATATCCTCAGATTAACCCGCAATTCGAGAGCTACGAGATGAATGAGTTGGAGCGGGTTTTGCGAAGCGCGGAATCCGATTACGTTGTGCTTGATCATCGACTTGGCCGACGCGGTATCGCGGAGGTGCGGCTCGGTGTGGAGGAGTATTTGGTTATTGAAAGCGCGCGCTTTGAGGGGCCGGTCGATTTGTTTTTAGATCACGATAGCGCGGACACCGCGACCGCCGATTTTTTTAAATTCCAAACTCAAGCGCCCAAGACCTGGCGGCGGGCCTATATGGGCGACGTTTACGGAATTGTCACGGGCGTGGAGTTGGGCCTAGGCCGAGCGGTGATGTCCCGACATCTGATCGAAAACAACCGCAAGGTTCGGGCTGTTAAAGGATTTAAAACCTACACGCGCGAGGTCGTGCTGCATTTCTTCGAGCAGCCCTATTACTCTCGCCTCCATCACGAAGTGGTGAACGCACTGACTTCGAACTTTTCGATTGGAAAGTAAGCCTACTTATAAACCGACGGCTTATACTTCCAGATGCGATCCTTAATAGGAGATGGCGTAAGCAGCGCAATCATCCGCGCGACCCCGCGAATGCGAGTGTAACTCTTCATGCCCCAGGGATAATGTGAGAGCAGAATTTCTTGATCGAGTTGATTGAAGAGGTAATCTAGCACCAAGGCCAGCACGACGATGTCGTCCATCACGCCGAATATGGGAATCCAATCGGGAATAATATCGAACGGGGAAGCGAGTAAAACCAGTAGAACAGCTAAAGTGGCTTTGTCTCGCTCTGGTATTCGCTCATCCGTCGACACCGCTTTAATAAATGCGCCTAGTTCTTTGACTCGAGTCAGCATGGGGAGAGTGTAGCAGAGGGCTCAGCCATTGACGACCGGGCTCGCCACACCGTCCCGACGGTCGCTAGCCTGGATAGGCGGCATGACTTTGCCCGGGCCGAGTTGCGCGAGGAGGGTTAAGGTGCTGCCGTTATCCGCGATGGCCTACGCTTACGAGAAGGCGATCGGCCACCACGTAAGCGATCACGCCGACCACAACCGCGGGCCAGAAGGCGAACGCGCCAATGGCGAAGAGGCCGACGCCCGATGCGATGTCGCTGGGGCCGACCGCGCCGCGGTTCAGAATCATGGCGACCACCGTGGCCATCAATAGAACTGTCGTCAGAACTACCGCCACCTGCTGGCCCGTCGTTCCTCCGAGCCGCCAGCGTTGAATCAACCAGGCCGCCGCAAAACTAGCTATAGCGCCAGCGGGTGCCGTGACCAGGCCGACTTCAACCCCGCCTCCGTAGGCGGCGATGGCGATGAGTGTGCCGGCGGCGGCCACCGCAGCTGCGATTGAGCGTAATAGTCTTATGCGTTTCATAGTTCGATGCCTCCGTTGATAAACTCAAGTTTTTCTCTCAGCTCGTAGATCTCGTTCATCGTCCAATAATATTCCTCTTCACTCATTCCCGACGGCGAACTCGCAATCATCAGGTCCGCATCGGTGGCGTTGACCGGAAGCTTCAGCTTCTTCAGCAGCTCCACCAGCCGCTCTTTGACTGCGGGCCCGCATTTGCGAATCACTTCAAGTACCTGATCGCGGCCCGAGCTGTCTCGGTACTCTTTTAAGTCCACCACCGTCGCGATTGTAAACCAATCGCCGACGGCTAAATCGCAAACCGGCGCGAACGGCTGAGTATAACAACCCACATGCGAGCGGAAGGCGTAGGTCTTAAGATCTCCGCAAGTGTTCACGTTGTGAGAGGTCACCAGCAGATCGGCTAGCCTCTGCTGAAGGCAAACCAGAGTATGGTCGCGCCACACCAGTCCCTTGGGCGATAGGTCGTTAGGGGAGAGGGCGCTAAAGCGATCGCAGTACTTGGCTCCGTAGCCAAGCGGGTAGCCATCGGCGCCGCACTTGTATTTGGATTCGATGCATTGAGCATAGAACCCGCACTGGCCCGCCTTGGGCTTGGTGCAAATATCGGCCGCGGCCGCGGGGTTGGTAAAAAACAGATTTGTTAAAATGAACAGTACACTTGTAATTAAAGTTCTCATGGGAACACCTCACTCCGGCGGCCAGCTAGAGCAAGACGGGCACCAAGACGGCGGACAATTAAAACGTGGCTGGCCGCCGACCGTGCAGGGACCGAGACACTTGGTCTAAGACGGGGGACAAAGGTTAAAGGCGAGTCGTATCACCAGCCATAGGCGATTTTGACATAGACTTCACGTCCGCGGTTGGGGCCCCAGACATGCCGATTGTCGAGATGCGTGTGGCTGCCATGCAGATGCCACATCGCTGGGCTGTCGCCGGCGCCGGTTTGCGTGTAGTTAAATAGGTTTTGCACGCCCAGCGTGAACTCGGCGCCGCCCCGCTTTTTTGAAAGGCTCGCATCCCATTGCCAGAAAGCCTCAGCCTGCTGGCGTTTTGGATCCGACACCCCCAGCAACCCATCACTAACGTTATAGTGGGCCGAGTACTGGTAATACCGGCCGAGATTTCGCGCTCCGACCCAGCTGCCATTCAGTACGAATGTGAAATCGCTTTTTTCAAATTCCGATCTCAGAACAACACGCTCCTCAATGGCGGCCGTGGGAAGTTTTCGAGTGTAGGAGTTGGGATAGCTGTATTTCTCGTAGCCCATTTCCAATAGCCAACTTGAAACCGGTTTTACGCCAGTGAGCAGATCGTAAACGAAAATATCATGACCATGGTTGTCGCTTACAAACTTAAGAGGGCCCGAATGGGCGGCGTCAGTTTCTAGTGGATATGACATGTTCTCGAGATGAGTATAGTGAATGCTGGGCGTGATATAAAAGTCGGGAGTGTTGTAGCTGAGCGTGTAGACCAGAGAATGAGATTTCTCCAGTTCAGTAATATCAATGACAAAGCCGTCATAGGCTCCATGCGCCGACTCAATCGAGGTCAGCGGCATCCGGTATCCTTGTCCGTAGGCCAGCTGTTGGCTTAAGTGGTCGTTGTGTTGCCATTTTAATAAAAGCCGGGGAGAAGCCACGGACCGGTCGATCTCCTTTAACTGCAACCACCGACTCTCGAGCCTCTCCAGCCTCAGCGCGGTCGATAGTTCAAGTCCTCCTTCAAAATACCAATCATGGCGGGCAAAGAGCGAATACGCGGCATAGTTAAAATCATCCTTCGGAACGCTATTGCGCTCATACATGACCCTTGATTCTGAGCGCAGAGTTTCGTGCCGGTAGGAGGTTCCTAGGGTGGCGACCTGATTTTCCCGCAGCTGCGTTCGCCATCCTACGTCCGTATAGATCGTTTTATCCGAAGTATGGTAGTCGAAGCCGTGCATGTAAAATGACTCTTGATCGTAAATCGCACCCGCTAGGTTCCATTCGATCGAATTGTGATCGTCTAGAATAGTGTTGAACTTGGACGTCGCCTCCGTCCTTTTGACCTGCACAAATTCACTGATCTTGGAATAGTCGCCGGTATAGGTTTTGCGAACATCGCCGCCGACAAAATCCGTATCCGAAGCTTGAATGCTCACAGGAGACTTTAACCGAAAACCATTTGTATTGCCGCCGACCACTTCCAGGTTGGCGTGGCTGAACCGCGTGGTCCACCGGACCTTTTTATTGATATTGTAGATCTGTTTAAAATAGCCCGAGTATCGACTCTTAAACGGACTCTCGGCGAACCCATTGCGATCCACGTCCCAGTGCTCTTGTGAACCAAACTCGCCGCCGAATGCGAACTTGATTTTGTCAAAAACGTGGTTGTGTGAGAGTTCATAGGTCTTGGTCCCGTGATCTCCCATCAAAATCGAAACTCGGCTGCCTGTCTCTTTGGGATCTACGGTCACAATATTAATGGATCCGCCGATGGCTTCTGGATTCAACAGCGCCGCGCCTGTTCCGCGACTCACTTCGATTTCGCCCACCGATTGCATGGGGATGGCATCATAGCCGTAGACCGATGAAACCGCGGAATACAGCGGAATTCCATCGACCAAAACCGAGGTGTGATCTCCGCGAAGTCCGTTTATACTAATTCGTTTGGCGCCACAGTTGACGCAATAATCCTGTGAGTCCACACCCGACATTCGATCAACGGCCTCATTAAGTGAGGAGCTGCCGGCCTTGTCGATGCGGTCCTTTTTAAGAATGTCTACTTTTTCGATGGTATGCCCAAGCTGATGGCCCAGGGGCCGCTCGCCCGGTGTCACGATCACATCGGGGAGAATCGTCACGGCCTCCTGAGCGGAGGCCGTAGGGGCGTTGAGAAAAAAGGCGAGTAGAACAGCAACAAACATCTAGTGTGAATGGCCGCTCTCGAACTCTTTGAACCGATCCTCGACCTCGTTCAACTCTTCGGCCGTTTGGGCTTCTTTCAAATTTTGACAATGCACGGGATCGTGATGCCCGGCCTCGGCATGCCAAAACAAAAACGAAAGCCGCGTTGGATTGGTTGGCCCATTGGTATGGATGACTAGGTCTTTCACCCGCGCTCCAGGGGTCGCATCCTGATAGCGATAAAGCGAACGGCTGGCGATATAGCGGGCCGTATAGGGACCCACCGCTACCCCAATCGACGCGCCACTTGGTGAAAAATGCTCAAGTGGGCTGATCAATCGCGCCGACACCTCGGCCAAGTTCGCGG
>JALHOQ010000198.1:1175-6022 GCA_022842925.1 Bdellovibrionales bacterium | reverse complement strand
GTCAGAAGTTCTTCGTTCGTCGACTGCAACTCCTCCTTGGCGGAATGCAGTTCCTCGTTAGTGCTCTGCAACTCTTCATTGCTCGACATGACCTCTTCATTGGCTGCCCGAAGCTCCTCGTTGGCGGATTCTTTTTCTTCCTTGATAGCTTGTAGGTAATCTTTGGTCGAGGCCAGCTCGGCGAGAACGGACTCGAGCTCCTTCGACGGCTCATTCTTAGGTTGCGACAGACGCTTGGCATCCCGCCGCCGCTTGGAAGCCCGGGATTGAGGAAGGTCCATGTCCTCGAAGAGCAGGATAAAGTAGCGCTCCCCGGTGGAAGGCAAGGCCATGGGAATCACCTCGAGAGCGAGGCGCTTGGCGCTACCGTCTAGGGCGACACTTAAGTTTTCTTTTCGGACCGGTCCCTTTTCCTTTCGCGCCGACTCGATGGCGGACTTCACGTCCGCGACCAGATTGCCTTTGAGCATGTTTAACAACTGTAGCGAGGCAAACCCGGGGGACGGCTCGAAAAACTCACTCGTCTTTCCCCGGAACTGCACGAGCTCTAACTGGTCATCCACCAAAACGCCGGCGGGAACGAATTCCGACATCAAGTAGCGGTCTGCATCCCGCTGCATTTGAATTCCTTTGGATGCGCCTTCTCCCAGTGAAGGGTTAGGAGTCGCGATCGAGATCTTGTCGGCGGTTTGGTGCGCGCCGACGAAATCAAAATACAAACGGCTGGCGATAGGCTTCTTGGCGTAGATGCGGTGTTGGGGGTCGAGGGCACTGTAAAGTTCGGCAACCCCGCCCACCGTCTCGGCATTGCCCAAGAGCAGAATTCCCTCGGGTTTTAGGGCGTAGTGAAAAATGGAAAGCGCCCGCTGTTGGAGCGAGGCTTCGAGGTAAATCAAAACATTGCGGCAGGTAATCAGATCGAGCTTACCGAACGGAGGATCGCTCACGACGTTGTGCTTGGCGAAAACGCAGAGGTCGCGAAGGGACTTGTTGATTTCGTAGCTCCCGCTGGACTTGGAAAAAAAGCGCTGCAAGCGTTCGGGGGAAACGTCGGCGGCAATGTTTTCCACGTAGACCGCGCTCCTCGCCTTGGTGATAGCGCTTTCGCTTAGGTCGGTCCCGAAGAATTGGATCGGAAAACGCAGGCCGTTTTTCTCGAGGAACTCGGTCAACGTGATGAGAATGGAATAGACCTCTTCGCCGCTGGAGCAACCCGGCACCCAAACTCGAATGGTGTCTTCTCGGCCGCGCTGGGCCACGAGATTGGGAAATACCTTCTCTTGCAGAAGCGCGAGCGACTCCGGCTCACGAAAAAACTTGGTGACCTGGATCAAGATGTCTTGGGCCACCTGGTTCGCGATCTCGGGGCTTTCCTTGAGCAAGCGGCAGAAGTCCGGGATCGTTTCGATGTTATGGAGGGCCATTCGGCGCAGGATGCGTCGAGAGACGGTGCCGTACTTGTATTGCGAGAAATCGATCCCCGAGCTCTTACGAATAATGCCGAGAAGTTCTTGAAAGCCGCGATCCGGGCTTACCGGGGCTGGTTTCTGGGCGGTTTCCACCACCAGCGCGTGTGGGGCACTCCGAACGTAGCCGTGCCGCGCCACTCTTTCCAAGCGCAACGCGATTTCTTTCGCGGGGAGAACGAAATCCACGTAGCCGGAGGCGGCGGCATTTTGGGGCATGCTGTAAAACTTGGCCGATTTCTCGTCCTGGGCCAGGGTGATTCCGCCTTGGGCCTTGACCTCGCGAAGCCCGAGCGTGCCGTCCGAGCCATTGCCGGACAGAACGATCGCCACCGCGCGATTCTGAAATTCGGCGGCCAGGGAAAAAAAGAAACAGTCGATGGCGAGGACGGCTTCCCGGTGTCGGCTGCGCGGCGTGAGGTGCAGTTTCTGATTCGCGATGGTGACGATGGAGTCCGACGGGCAGACATAAACGCATTTCGGTTTGAGGCTTTTTCCCTCCTTCGCAATGTGGACTTGAAACCCCGTTCGGCGCGTTAGGATCGCGGGCAAGAGGGTTTCGTGGGAGGGGTCCGAATGAACCACGATCACAAACGCCATGCCGGTTTCCGGCGAAAGGTTACCAAAAAGTTCTTCCAGCGGCTCGAGGCCGCCCGCGGATGCGCCGATTCCCACGACCGGGAACAGCGGCTCCGATTCCTCGCTACTGGGGGAAGGCATTATCGGGAGTCCCTCTCGTCGCGATGGTGGGAATGGTGAATGAAAAAGTCGAACCGCGGCCCTTTTCCGAGGTTACCCAAATCGTTCCCCCCTGACGCTCGACATTCTTTTTGCAGATCGCAAGCCCCAGTCCGGAGCCGGCATATTCCGCGCGGCGGTTCAGGCGTTTAAACGGTGCAAAGATATTCAGAAACTGATCGGCGTTGATTCCGATGCCGTTGTCGGTGACGGAGAACACCCACGCATTGAGTTCTTTGCGGGCGCTCACGTGGATCTTGGGTGGGGCGGAAGGGGCTTTAAATTTGGTGGCGTTGGCAATCAGGTTTTGAAAAACGCGCATGAGCAAAGTTTGATCGCCCAGCACGGCCGGCAACGGATCCAGGGTGACGGAGACACCGGCTTCGTCGAGCGACACCTTGAGATCCGCCAGCACGCCGCGCACTACTTCATTGCAATCGACGAGCGAAGGGGGCCGCTCAAACTTACCGGCGCGCGAGTACTCCAAGACTTTGTCGATGAGACGCTGCATGCGGGTCGCGCCGTCCACGGCGTAAGTCAGATAGTGTTGGCCTTCCACATCCAGCGTTTTTTCGCACTTTTCCTTCAACAGCCCAACAAAGGTGGAAATGGTGCGAAGCGGCTCTTTGAGGTCGTGCGACGCGATGTAAGAAAATTCTTCGAGCGCGATATTCGAGCGGGCCAGCTCGTCCGAAGCGCTCTTGAGTCGGGCCTCGGATTGCACGCGATCGGTGGTGTCCAGCGCGATGATCGCCACTCCGCAGAAGCCCCCGTGCAAGTCGGGAACGGGATAGAAACTCATTTGCGCGTGCCGGCGGGTCTCGATGCCGGGGGCTTTCAGCTCCAGATTGCATTCGGCCACGGATTCCCCGCAGGCGAGCACGTTTTGCATGATCGGTTCCACTTGGCCGGCAACGGTGGGAAGCAATTCGCGCAACCGGCACCCGAGGTGCTGCGACGGGGAGAAACCCGTCAATTCGGAAAAGGTTTGGTTGAGGCAGATAAATCGTTTCTCCACATCGGTTAGGGCAAAACCAATCGGAGCGTTTCCGAGCATTCCTTCTAGAAGTTTCGCGAGTCCGGCGTATTCGATGATGTTAGAGGGTTGGCGACCGTAGAGAGGAAACGCCCCCACGGGATGCGCGTCCTTTTCTTCCACGATTTTGTTCTCGGCGACTCGTCCAAGGATCAAGATCTCGGTCACCGCGCCGCGCTCGATCTGGGGAACGAAGGAGAGGTTGCAGGCCAAGTGCTCCCCGTTGCGCATCAGGCAGCGAACCCGTTCGAATTGCGCGGTTTCCCCGTTGGCGATCTGGGGAAATCGCGATTTGATATCGGAAACATCGTCGGCGTGGATGAAAATTTGAAAAGGACGACCAACCCAATCCCCGTCGGCCCAGCCAGTCAGATGGCCTAGATGGGAGGAAAACGAGCGAAAGATCGCCTGATTAGAAAGGGTTCCCAGTAGCTCGTTCGCACCGGGATCGGGAGCGTTCTTCTTAACTTGTTGAGATTGCATTCTCTTCCGCGCAACCCGCATCGGGCCAAGGAGAGAACTAAGGTGTTTTGCTCAATGGCGGTATCGCGAAATGACCTTAGGCCTTTCGCCCACATTAGCAAGCACCATCTCTGGGTCAGCTCGCCGGGGCGAAGTCATACGCTTCGCGAATCCAGTCGGTGAGGGGTTCTTCCACCTGATCGGCGTGGGTAAGCTTGTAAAGATTGCTGTACTTCACCTGTTTCGAAGAACCCTGGACGGCCTTGAGTCCGTCGATTTTTCGCGGCAGGAAGATCCACACTTCGATGTGTTTCTTCTGGGGTCGAACGAAGAAGTAACAGTACTTCCTCGAGAACATGATCGACTTGATTGAGGCGTAAATACGTTGCGCGCCGAGCTCGGCGGCAAACGCGCGTAGCTTTTCCCAGGCGTCTTTCAGCTCTTCGTCCAGATGAGCGACCAGCTCCGCCTCGGTGACGTCCCAATCGTAGTGGCCTTTCGGACCCGGTTTGGGCTTGGATTTCGACGGCTTCTTCTTGTTCAGGGCGACCGCGGCGCGGATCAGGGTCTTGAAGGCGGTCGCATTCAGTTTGTCGCCCTCCCGAATATCAATCGCGCGTCGCACATTGCCGTCGAGGCTGGCGTTGAAGAGTTTCTTTGGGTCATTGATTTTCGCTCCCTTGGGAAACGTCAGCTTCACCGCTTTTTGGTACGTCTCGCCGGTGCAGATAATTCCGTCGAGCGACCAAGTCGGCACGCCGCCCCACTTTTTCTCTTCAACGGCTTTCGGCGCGGCCTGTTTGATCAGCGCGCGCACTTGCCGCAAAGTCTTGGCTCTCCAGTCCTTCATTCGGAAGATTCTAAGGGTTCGTCGCGAACATTGCTTGAGCAATGTTCACCGCTCGCGCGAAAGGTTAGGGATGGATTCTATGGCGGAGAGGCGAGGAATTGAATCCTCGATTTTCCAAGTTAGTGAAAAACAAAGGAAAGTAAAAAATATCAGAAGCTTACTCGCCGGTGCTTACTGAATAGAATCGAACCTATTATCCCCTATTTACCCTTTCCTGTCCCCCCGGGGGAATGAAAGGTTCAAATCCAAACCATTTGAAACCCTCTGGAATCGGGTTCAATCAGAGTAACTCCGC
>JALHOQ010000198.1:830-1165 GCA_022842925.1 Bdellovibrionales bacterium | reverse complement strand
ACTTGTGACACTATGGTAATAGTGCTATCATAGTGTGGTATGGCAGAGTGGGAATTCGTAGATTGGCTGCATCTCTGGATCCTCGAGACATCCCACTTTGAGTTTGAGTGGGACAAAGGGAATCTGACGAAAAGCGCGACCAAGCATGGAGTTTTGCCGAAGGAGGTCGAAGAGGTTTTCCGATCGGGGCGAGCGCTTCCGCTTGGGGTTCAAATTCGCCCTATCACTGAAGAACAGAGACTGGGAGTTGTAGGACCTTCGCTCACCGGGAAGCTGCTGCAAATTGCTTTTGTTCTAAGAGAGGGGCGGGTCCGCGTTAGTTCGCGACCTGCGCA
>JALHOQ010000198.1:0-820 GCA_022842925.1 Bdellovibrionales bacterium | reverse complement strand
ACCTGCGCATAGAAAGGAAAGAAAACGCTATGAAGAAATCTTACGTAAAATCTCTTAAAGAGTACGACAAGCCTTTTGAGCTTGATGAGAAGATGATTTTGGCGGCGATGAAGCGCTTTAGGAATGCTCCTAAGAAGCCTACAAGCGTAGCTTTAGACGAAAAGACCATTCGGGAGCTAAAAGCAGTCGCTGATAAGCACGGTATTCAATATCAGGTCTTGATCCGCGTTTTCATTCTTGATGGTTTAGAAAGAATAAAGGCCGCATAAAGTGACCATCCCCCTTCTTGGTGACCACTGAGATCCTCAAAGGCAGGCAACATTTTCTTCGCTGAGTCTGAATGACTCGGCAACCTCTTTCGGTGTTTTTCCTCCCAATGAGCTGTGTGGTCTTACATTTTCGTACTCCTTTCTCCACGCCTCGATGAAAAGGCGGGCCTGATCGAGCGTTGAGTACCACTGGGCGCTCAGACACTCGGATCGAAAGCGGCTATTGAACGATTCGATAAACGCGTTTTGGACAGGCTTCCCGGGCTCGATGAAGTGGATCGTCACGTCGTGAAGTGCGGTCCACAGGGCGATGGCTTTGCTGCGAAATTCAGGGCCGTTATCGACGGTCCTTAATGAGCCCCCGACTCCAGTTCGCCTCGTTGTATCCGCAGTTGTGCATCAAAGGTTCCCCGTATTACCTATATATGTACAATTGCACAAAAATGTGCAATTTTTTCTCGAGATGACCCGTCAAGAGAAACTCATCATCAAGCGAATCAAGGGTGGGGACTTTGTTTTGACGGTACACGCGCGGGAAGGGATGAACGAAC
>JALHOQ010000197.1:3768-6040 GCA_022842925.1 Bdellovibrionales bacterium | reverse complement strand
GCTGTAACGGGCCATGGTCGTGTTTCGTGAATCGTGAAACTTGGGCCTCGAGCAATTTTGAAAGGGCAATAACAGTGCGAGCGCTAAGACGCTGTAAAACGCGATATTCCGCACGCAACCCCCCCCCCCGTACCTAGATTATCGGTCACCGACCGAGACACCACAAATATTGTGTGGTCCCTTGTCTCAGCTCAAGCCATTGTCGCAAAGCTTGTCTTTAAATCGCAGTTATATATCTGGGGCGTATTATTAGTTGGCGTTCGAAAAGCTCTTCTCAAGCCTGGCATCATAGGTGACCGGGCGGAAGCGCTTGATATGGCGGGTTTGCACCCAGAAGCCGGTCTGCAAGGCCGTGTACTTTTTGGTGTGACTGGGCGGGCGATGCGCTTGAATCCAGTAAATCCCTTTTTTTGTTTGCACGACGATCAGGGACTTGGTGCGTTTGATGATTGTGCCTTCGATGTAGGTGGACAACTGACCCGCGAACGAGGGTGTGCACCAGAGGAGAAAAACCAAGAAGATTGGGGTCAGTCGCTTTTTCACCCTCTCAGTATAGCCAGCTGCTCGGAGTTTGACTTGGACGAGGTCAAAAATTCTTGAATTGTGTCCCATTTTGAAACAACTGCCTGTCGACGATCTTGACGTCTGTCAGAGGGAAATACTGACTGCTGACGCGTTGAGAAACGTCATGACATTGGTCTCGGTTCAGACTACCTAAGGTTTTCCATTGATTCGGCCGTAAAGGGAATCGTAATACGGTCGCTTTGACTAGGATGTTGAAGGAGTTCTGCCATGTTGGTTCTGACACGAAAACTCGGTGAAAGTATCGCGATCGATGATCATATCAAGATTCGGGTCGTCCAGATCAAAGGCAAGCAAGTCCGCCTAGGAATTGAAGCTCCAAAAGACACCAAAATCCACCGCGAAGAAGTCTACCTCGCCATCCAAAACCAGAACCAGGAATCCGTCACCACTCACCCCGAGAGTGCCAAGGCAGTTGCCGACCTCCTGAAGTCCAAGTAGCGAATCTGGCCCCGCGTTATTAACCCGCTTTAGGTCTTGAAGTGTCCCCCTTATTAGGGGCATCCTGAATTTAAGGGGGGGAGATGGTCATTCACACGAGCCGGTTCGGCGCGGTTTCGATCACATCTGAAGACGTTATAAATTTTCCCGAAGGTCTTTTGGGATTTAACGAGCTTCGTCGTTTCGTTTTGTTGGACGATCCGACCGACGAAATTTTTGCCTGGCTCCAGAGCTGCGAAGACCCGAGCATCGCCTTCCCCATTCTCGAACCTGAACTTTTTGCCGGTAACTATTCCGTACAACTGACTAAGCACGATCTTGAGACCATGGGTCTTAAGTCCCTCGACGGCATCCGCTGCTTTACCATTATCACCATCCCAGCGGACCCGACCCAGATGACGGCCAACCTAAAGGCTCCGATTGTGATTCATGTGGGCACGCGCAAAGCCCGCCAAGTCGTGCTGCAAGACAATTCTCTCGCCATTCGCGAACCCATTTTCACCCGCCTGCAACAGCGGGTGGTGCAAAACCCGCAGGCCAAGATTAAGAATCAGGCCGTTTATACAGGCGTCGCCGTTCAACTTAAAAAAGTGCCCGAGGCCGAAGCCTAGTTAAGCCCCGGCAAAATTTTCCCGATCAGAGACATGTGAGAAGGCCGCGGGATGTGGTCTTGCTCTAAAGACAAGGATGGTTTCACATGTCTCGTCTCTCTCTAATCGTAGCGGCATTCCTGATAGCCCCGCAGGCCTTCGCTGAACTTACGATCTTTGACGTGCGCAAAAATCTTCCACTCTCCGACACAGAAAAAGTTTACCGCGACTTTTATATCAACGGTGGGACGGAGTCCGGGGTCGCTGTGAACATGGTGATCACCGTGCAACGCCGGCTTCCGCTCTACGACACTTATCAGAACCGTTCGGCCGGCGATCTCGATCTGAAAGTCGCAAAAATTAAAGTCATTCACGTGCAAAAAGGGCTCTCCGTCGCGCGCATGCACACGGAGTTTTCGCGGGAAAATGCGCCCTTGCTCGAGGACAATTTCATTATGGTGGGCGACCGACTGGACTTGGCCACGGCCGTTCAGGATAAGCCGGACAAGAAAGCCGGTGAGGCGGAGAATAAAGTTCCCGACACCGCTGCCGCGCCGCAGGAGCCATCGACTGCATTTATTCCGCGTGGGCAGATAATTGTGAATTCGGTCGAAATTTCGAGCACTTCACCCAGTGCGACCGCCCAGGCCCAGCCGTCC
>JALHOQ010000197.1:0-3758 GCA_022842925.1 Bdellovibrionales bacterium | reverse complement strand
CCGTCCCTCGACAACCCCGTACAATAGAATCTTAGATAACCAGGCTTGACTGCAATACCTAGCATGGCTAGGTATACAGGGTATGCAACTCACCTTAGACAATTGGAAAGTTCAGGTCAAAAAGGGCTACCTCGAGTTCTGCCTGCTGCTCATGATCCGAACCCATGATCGGATGTATGGCCTGGAGATCCTCGAACGGCTCGCGACCTTCGAACTGCCCCTCAAAGAAGGCACACTTTATCCATTGCTGAACCGGTTGACCGACGACGGGTTACTTAAGGCTTCGTGGGAAACCGAAAATCTGAAGGGTCACCCGCGCAAGTTCTATTCGCTCACGCCCCGAGGGGTGGAGTCGCTGACCGAAATGGAAGGCGAGTTCAATCGCATGGTCGATATTGTTTTCAATTTACAAAAACCGAAAGGGAGCACCTAAAATGAACAAGGAACTCATTCTCGAGCACTACCTCTCACAGCTGGATCGCGAACTGCAGGCGCTGCCGACCGGCCAACGGGCCGAAATCATCACCGAAATCCGCTCGCATATTCTCGACAAGAGCGCGGCTGACGCCAACCAAACCATGCAAAATATTTTGAACGGGATGGGCAGCCCCAAAGAAGTCGCCGCCCGCTACCTAGAACAAAAAGGCGTGAAGCCGTGGACTCCTTCACCGGCGCGCAACTGGTTGAAGTGGATCGCGATCAGCTTTGCCGCCATGGTCGCCTTTGTGATTGTATCCACCATTGCCACCATTTGGTACTTCAGCCCCTTGATTAGCGTAGACGAAAAAGCTGGACGGGTGACCTTGCTCGGCGGAGTGATCGACGTGAACGAAAAGACCGGCGAAGTGAAAGTCGGCGGAATTCATGTGAAAGAAGACATCGACCTCCAGATCTCGTCCAAGGACAACGACTATACTTTTCGCATGAACAACGGCGGCGCCAACCGCAGTGAGGGCGAGCGGGATTTAAGCGGACAGAACGTCCGCTTGATCAAAATCCCATTCAATACCGCCAAAATCGCGGTGGTCGTCGGCCTCGACGGTAAGTTCAAGTGGGACTGCAAGAACATGGGCTCGAACCCGCCGCCGCTGACGATCAACGCCGGTGTGATGACCTTCGATTTGAATAAAGTCAGCATGGCTAAGTGCGAACTCTCGGTGCCCGAGGCCGTGAAAGTGGAACTGAAGGGTGTCAACGGTTCTCTCAGCCTCGACGAGCCGCGATCGGACCTGGATATTCATGTGACCAACGGCAAAATCGGAATCCGGCCCGATCGCTCCAAGGTTTACGACTTTGAGGTCAAAGTTTTAAACGGGATGCATGACAATTTCGATCGTTCGAGCGATAAACAGGCTCTCAAAGTCAAAGTGGACGTAGTCAACGGTGTGGTGAAAAAAGAGTGAGCGACTATTTCGTCTTAAGATTGCATTCGGTCAACCAACGGGCTGAAGAATGGCTGAGCCAGGAGGCCTTCGCCTCCGGGGCTCTCGGCATGAGCGAGGTTCTAAACTTCTCTCAGCCCGAGGGTGAAGAGGATGTCTTCGCCCAGATTTCCGACGAGCGCACGCTCGACGTGTACTTCGAACAATCTCCGCCGCACGCGTTCTTGCAGCGGATCCAATCCCTCTTTCCCGGCATTTCGGCCAAACTCACGGGCGAGGCGAACAAGGATTGGCTGGCTGAGTGGAAGAAGGGTTTTAAACCTTTCGCCATCACCTCGCGCCACTGGGTGGTGCCGAGCTGGTGTGAAACACCTGAAGAGGCCCGTCATGTTATTCGCATCGATCCGGGAATGGCCTTCGGCACGGGCACCCACGAGACCACGCGGCTCGTCGCCCGCGAGCTTGAAATTCTTGGACCGCACAACTCCCTTCTCGACGTCGGTACCGGTACAGGGATCCTCGCGATCCTCGGCCGTCAATTGGGGTTTAAAAAAGTGACGGCGACGGAGTTGGAGCCAGAGGCCCGTCGGGTCGCCCATGAGAATTTCGCTCTGAACGGCGTGCAGGTGGAACTGGATTCTCGTCAGGTCGAAGATTTAAAGGACCGCTACAGCGTGGTCGTCGCCAATATTATCGACGGCGTTTTGGTTCGCATTCAGGATTCGCTTAAGGCCCGCGTGAAACCCGGCGGCTGGCTCGTGGTCTCCGGTATTATCAAAGAGCGCGAACAAGAATTTTTAAAAGGCTTCAAACTCAAACCCAATCAGAAGTGGCGCGTCCGCCGCGAAGATGGGGACTGGCTCCTGTTCGCGGTTCAACTCTGAATATGGCTCTCCGTCGCTTCTTCCTCGCGCCTGAGGATTTACCTGAAGACGGCGGTCTTTCGATTCGCGGCGAGCTTTTACACCACATTCGCGATGTCTGCCGTTTTGGTCCGGGCGATCGCTTCGAAATCCTGCCGGGGGATCAACGCGCCCTTCTCTACGAGGTGCATAGCGTTTCCAGTAAGGAATTACTCGCGCGTCGTGTGTCCGAGCGCGCTTTGCCCGCGCCTGCCAAACCGCTGGTGACTCTGGCGTTGTCCGTTCCGAAACTTCCCAAAGTGGATTGGATCGTGGAGAAGGCGGTCGAACTCGGTGTGCATGAGATTCGTCCCTTTGTTTCGGATTTCAGTTTTCTTCGCAAAACCTCCGAAATTTCTCCGTCGCGGCTCGGCCGCTGGGAGAAACTGGCTCAGGGCGCGACCCAGCAATCCGGCCGCGGGGATGTGATGACGATTCACGCCGCGGTGACTCTGGAGCAGCTCCTGGTCGAATTTAACCGCGAGAGCGGGTCTGCGGGTCTATTTCCCTATGAGGGGGAGGCCCAGTTGCGCCTGAAGCCGGCAATTCTCGAAGCACTAGAGTGTCGACCCGAGCGTCTTTGGGTTTTTGTGGGCAGCGAAGGTGGTTTTTCGCCGCGCGAAGTGGAACTGTTTGGCCGCCAGGGCTTGAGGCCTGTGTCTATGGGCGCGCAGATTTTGCGTGTCGAAACGGCTTGCGTGGCCTTGGTCAGCATCATAAAGTATGAAGCTGGTGCGTTAAATTGAGCGTTCCCCGGGGGGCAGCTTTATGAGCAATCCGAATATGGACCCGTTTGATGAGTTTGAATTCAAACCCCTGACCGATGGTCTGGGTTTTCATAAGAAGTCCGTAAATTTAAAAGAGGGTCTTAAGAAGAGCGGCGTGCTGCAAGACGAGTTGTCGCCCTTGCCTTCCGCATTGCCTAAGGCGATGACCGACGATGCGCCGATCGCTCCGCTCAAAAAGCACAGCTTCGAAGAAGTGCTTTCGGCGTTAGAAAAATCGCCGCTGTCGCGCGAGCAAAAAAACAAGGATCTTCAGTTCACCGAAACCCTTCCGCGCGATCCGGCCCCGGTTAAAAAATCGGCGATGGAGATCGAAACTCCACGTGCTCCGGTGCAATCTCCCTTTCCGCGCCCGGATGCCTATAAGTCTCCCGACAAAGCGCCCGTTATCGTCGCCAAAGACACTAAGAAACCTGCGAGCTTAAAGGAGATGGCGGACGCCGCCACCAAGCGCAGCGCTTCGAATTCGCCGAAGAGCCGACTGGCTCCGGCGACCATGAGTCTCGAGTCGGCGCTTTTGGATCTGATTATCGTCACGGGTCTGTCTCTGGTCTTTATGGTGGCCTTGTTGATGGTCACCAAGGTGGATCTAAATATTGTTTATAAAAACCTAAGCACCGACGTGATGACTCAAATCAGTTTAGGTGTACTGTTCTTGGCCGTGATGCAAATGTATGTCGTGATTTCCC
>JALHOQ010000196.1 GCA_022842925.1 Bdellovibrionales bacterium | reverse complement strand
ACTGGCATGAAGTTTTGATGTTTAGTGTGGCCCTAGCTGTGTCGGCAATTCCGGAGGGTCTGCCTGTGGCCTTGACAGTCGCTTTGGCCATCGCGAGTCGCCGTATGGCTAAACGAAACGTCATCGTTCGCAAGCTACCCGCAGTGGAGTCTTTGGGCTCTTGTACTTTCATCGCCACAGATAAAACGGGCACACTGACCGTGAACCAGCTGACAATCCAACAGCTCGCGTTTCCGCGCACACCGGCGCTCGCGGTCACCGGGAGCGGTTTGGATCCCGCGGGAGAAATCGACTTCCGTGGTCACGACCGATCTGGAGCGGTTCAAAGTTGCATTGAGGAGCTCTTAATTTCGGGTGTCTTATGTAATGAGAGTCAACTTGCGCAAAGAAACGGCGAATGGATCGGAACCGGAGACGCGGTCGACTTGGCATTCTTGGTTTTAAGTCATAAAGCAGGAATGAATCCGAACACGATTCGGGATAATTTGCGGCTCGTCGACGAAATTCCATTTGAACCGCAAAATCAGTTTGCAGCCGTTTCTCACGAAGGCGATGGCCGGTCTCTGATATCGATCAAAGGAGCTCTTGAGCGTCTGCTTCCGATGTGTGATCGGATGCAGACCATAGACGGTATCGAGCCCTTAGATAGAAATGAGATTCTGCATCAGGCCGACGAAATGGCGAGTCAAGGCTTTCGGATTTTGGCATTGGCTGCTGGGTCGACCACTGATTCAATAACAAATCTAGAGTCGCGTTTAACCGGACTCGTTTTTTTAGGTTTGGTTGGAATGATCGACCCTCTCCGGCCCGAAGCCGCCGATGCGATTGCGTCCTGTAAGAGAGCCGGCATCGATGTCGCTATGGTGACGGGCGACCACCCTAAAACTTCGCTTGCAATCGCCAAATCACTCGGTCTGGCTCAAGACATGGCGGATGTGGTGACAGGTCCGCAATTAAAAGCTGCGACTTCAGCCGATGAAAAAGGGCGTCTGATCGAGTCCGCTCATGTTTTTGCCCGGGTTGAGCCACGCCAGAAACTCGAAATTGTCCAACACCTTTTGCTGAAAGGGCGTTTTGTCGCAGTCACGGGCGACGGGGCGAATGATGCCCCGGCCCTCAAAGCGGCGAATGTTGGCGTAGCTATGGGCAAGAGCGGAACCGACGTCGCGAAGGAAACTGCAGATCTGATAATTGCGGACGACCGGTTTTCCTCGATAGTCGCAGGAATCGAGGAAGGTCGGATTGCCTACTCGAATGTGCGAAAGGTCGTCTACCTCCTGATCTCCACCGGCGCTGCTGAAATTTTGATTTTTGGATTGAGCATTGCTTTCGGAACTCCTTTACCTCTGACTGCGGTTCAGATTTTGTGGCTCAATCTTGTCACCAATGGAATTCAACACGTTGGACTCGCCTTTGAGCCCGGAGAAGGCGACGAACTTTCACGGCCACCGAGAAAACCTAACGAACCGGTTTTTAATCGACTGATGCTTGAACGGGTCTTTTTATCCGCACTCGTAATGGGTTCGGTGTCATTCTGGTATTTCAACTCACTGATCAAGTCCGGAATGAACTTAGACTCGGCTCGAAACTTAACACTGCTTCTGATGGTGCTGTTCGAAAACGTCATGGTTGGAAACTGCCGATCCGAAACTAAATCGGCCTTTTCTTTAAATCCCCTGCGCAATCCAATATTGCTGATCGGGACCATAGCGGCGCAGCTGATCCATATTTTGGCCATGTATACTCCTGGAGTGCGAGAAGCATTGGGAATGGGTCCAGTCTCTCTTGATACCTGGTTCACCCTACTGACGTTGGCTCTTTCCGTTTTACTCGTGATCGAATTATACAAATTCATTCGCGCCAGATGGATTCTGGCGTGAGCGCCTAAGATTCGGAATAGTGAATGTCGATTTCCATTCCGAGAAGCTTTCTATTAAGCCTCACTTTTTCATAGATTGGATACCAGTCAAATAAGACCAACTCGATCGGCTTCCAAATTGAGACCCACCCGAAAATTACGATTCCCTCTTTAAGAATGCCGAGGGCTCCGGGTGGCGTGGGCACTTTGATGTTCTGCGCGAGCCCGAGGCAGGCGGCGAGAACTAAAAGTCCTATGGCGAGAAAGACCTGCGCGCGCTTTAAGAACTTGCGAAGCTCCTTTTTTTGCATATCGATTCGATAGGCAAAATAACTTCGAATGGCCTCTCGCACGGAATCCTTCGGTAAATCTTTCGCCTCTTTTTCATCCACATATATAACTAGCTTGAGCGGAGCCGAGAGCGGAAACTCACTGACAGAGGAAACGATATACTCGACGAAATCATCGTCCAAATCGCGGTCGCGAAACGGCGCCGGATCGCGTGCATCGAAAAGTTGCTGAACTGAGCGGACGCGCACCTCAATCCAACGTTTTCCTTCGGCATGCTTGTAACGGTGCTTCTTCTTGCTCTCGCTCATCGGGCCTTTCGCGGTAGCGCCACAAAGAGAATGGCGAGACCGAGCACGGCGCTCACGGCGGACCCCATCATGGTCCCGACCTTACCATCCACAAGGAGCCCACCTTTCAACGCCAGGCTGGCGATAAAGATCGACATCGTGAAGCCAATACCCGCTAGAAAAGCCGCCCCAAGCATGCACTTCCAGTTCACTTGAGGAGGAAGACGAGAGCCCATAAAGCGAACCGCGACCCAGCTAAAAAAGAGAATGCCGATCGGCTTACCGAGAGTGAGGCCCAGTGCGACTGAGATCGCGACCGGAGAAGAAGTGGATTCGACGGCCAAAGGCACTCCGGCATTCGCCAAAGCAAAAATCGGCATGATCATAAAGGCCACCCACGGATGGAGTGCCAACTCCAAACGCTCGAGGGGCGAAACAGTTTCTTTCGCGGCCGTGATCAGATCGGAAACCGGAACCATTTTCTTTTCTTTTCCCGAACGAATACGATCGCTGAACGACGACAGCACTTGGGAAAATGTCGCATCCCCCACCCAAGCGCTAGCTGGAGTCAGCAGTCCCAGCAAGACACCGGCGACAGTCGGATGCACGCCTGACGCCAGAAAAGCCAACCAGACGCCCGTACCCACGGCGATGTACGCCGGAACACTCCGCACTCCAAGGCGGTTCAATATCGCGGCCAAACTCAAACCGAAAAATCCCAACCCCAAGGCAGCAAACGAGATACTCGAACTATAAAAGGCGGCAATCACAAGGATGGCGCCCAGATCATCGACAATCGCAAGCGAAAGAACAAAGATTTTTAGCCCATGAGGAACTCGCTTGCCGAGCAAGGACAGAAATCCAACCACAAAAGCGATGTCGGTCGCCATCGGGATTCCCCAACCGGACATCCCATCGTTGCTCCCCAAGGCGAGAGTGTAAATCACCGCTGGAGCTAGCATTCCACCCAACGCCGCCATAAAGGGCAGCATGGCTGCGCGCCGGTCGCGAAGCTCTCCCGCCACCAACTCTCGCTTGATCTCAAGGCCGACCACAAAAAAGAAAATGGCCATTAGGGCGTCGTTGATCCATAGGCCTAAGCTCAAACTGAGCTTCCAGTCGGCCAAGCTGATGGCCAGGGGCCACTGCCACAGATCCATATAAGCCTGTTGCCAAGGGGAGTTGGCCAAAAACAGGGCAATTATCGTACAGATTAATAAGACAATCCCGCCGGCTGCTTCAATGTGCAAAAAGCGAACAAACGGACGTGAGATACGATCGATAGGTGTTGATTTCACATGTAGTTTTGCCATTTGGGCAACTTATCTTATGGCTCAGGATCGATCACCTCAAACCGGATGACGCTTAGCGTTTTTAGGCGATCTTGCTTGGGTCAACATTTATAAGATTCTTTTCTAAAAACTAACATTGGAGCGCTAATGAATTGGCCCACTGAGAATTCGCAAGTTCAGCGATTTGTCCGCGACATCATGGCACTTTGCGAACCGTCTCAAGTTCACTTCTGCACCGGCGAAGAAGGCGAGGACCGCGAGCTAATCGCTCAGATGGTGACCAAGGGTACACTGCGCCCGTTAAACCCAGCCAAGCGCCCGAACAGCTATCTCGCCTGGTCGGATCCCCGCGATGTGGCTCGAGTCGAAGACCGCACCTTTGTTTGCTCCGCGACCAATGAAGCAGCCGGTCCGAATAACAACTGGGTCGATCCTTCCGAAATGCGCGAGCGTTTGAATCCTATGTTCAAGGGTTCCATGCGCGGCCGCACATTGTACGTGATTCCTTTTTGCATGGGACCGATCGACTCCCCGGCTTCGATGATCGGCGTTGAGCTCTCGGATTCTCCTTATGTTGTAGTAAATATGAAGCGCATGACCCGGATGGGGAATGCCGTTTGGAAGCGCCTCGGCGCGAGCGAAAACTTCGTTCGCTGCGTGCACACTGTTGGCGCGCCGATTCGAACTCCGGCCGACGATGTGGCGTGGCCCTGCAATCCCGAAAAGTACATCGTTCATTACCCTGAATCTCGAGAGATTTGGTCGTTCGGCAGCGGTTACGGCGGCAACGCTTTACTGGGCAAGAAGTGCTTGGCCCTGCGCCTCGCCTCAGCCATCGGCCACAAAGAGGGCTGGCTGGCCGAACACATGCTGATTTTGGGAGTCGAAAATCCGCAGGGTGAAAAAATTTATGTGACAGCTGCGTTCCCCAGCGCCTGCGGAAAAACCAATTTCGCCATGATGATGCCTCCCGCCACATTCAATGGCTGGAAAGTCACCACGGTCGGCGACGATATCGCCTGGCTGCGCCCGGGTAAAGACGGCCGACTGTACGCCATCAATCCCGAGTCCGGATTTTTTGGCGTGGCGCCGGGCACCTCCCTGCGTACGAATCCGCGCTGCATGGACACCATTCGTGAGAACGTGATCTTCACCAATGTGGCGATGACGGACGAGGGCGATGTGTGGTGGGAAGGTTTGACGGCTCAGGCGCCAGACAAACTAACGGATTGGCAGGGACATGAATGGACGCCCGGTTGCGGCCGCCCCGCCGCGCACCCGAACGCGCGCTTCACTGTGCCGATTCAGCAGTGCCCCTCGGTCGATGCCGACTGGGAAACTGCGGCCGGTGTGCCGATTTCGGCGATGATTTTTGGCGGCCGCCGCCCGCAACTCGTGCCGCTAGTCACGGAACTGGAGAATTGGACGGCCGGTGTTTACTTCGGCGCGACTCTCGGTAGTGAAACCACCGCCGCCGCGACGGGAGCCGTGGGTCAGGTGCGCCGGGATCCGATGGCGATGCTGCCGTTCTGTGGTTACAACATGGGCGACTACTTCAAGCACTGGTTGAGCTTCGCCGACAAAGGCTTGAAACTGCCGCCGATTTTTGGTGTAAATTGGTTCCGCAAGGGCAATCAGGGTCAGTTTATTTGGCCCGGATTCTCAGACAATATGCGGGTGCTGAAGTGGATTTTTGAGCGTGTGCACGGACGAGCTTCGGGGCGCCCCACCGCGCTCGGTCTCGCGCCGGCGTTCGAGGATCTTGACTGGAGTGGCCTTGAAAAGTATCCCGTCACCGACTTCGCCGAGCTCAACCGTTTGGATACCGTAGCGTGGCGCCAAGAACTCGAAGGCCATCGCGAGTTTCTGGCCCGCTTCCAAGACCGGCTGCCTCGCGACCTGATGGATTATAACGAAAGACTCAGCGTTCGGATGAGCCAAAAAGACGCCGCTGAATAGCGGAATGCAAATGGAGACACCATGCAGGTCGACTTCGCCAATCTCAAATTGACCGCGCTCATCAACGCCTACAGCGCGGTCAACATTCCCTTATTGGCTATGATCACGCCGCGCGTGCTCGAGCTAACAGAGAATCGTAGCGTAGTTCGCGTGCGCCTCGACCGTCGCACGCGGAATCACTTAGGGGTCATGTATTTCGGCGCCCTCGCGATGGGGGCCGAACTCTCGATTGCATTAAAGGCCATCGACGCCATCAACAAGAGTGGCAAGCGCATTGATTTTATTTTCAAGGACTTCTCAGTTGAGTTCTTAAAACGGGCTGACGGCCACACGCACTTCGTGTGCGAAGAAGCCGCCGCCGTCGACCAACTCATTCAGCGCGCCTGCTCTTCCGCTGAACGCTTTGATAAGACCTTTAACGGCTACGCCTTCGTCCCCACCGCCAGCCCCGACCCCGTCGCCAAGTACACGCTCACCTTGTCGGTGAAGAATCGTTCGATTAAGAAGATGTGATTTGTCGCCTCGCCCGCGCGGCGCTCAGCGCGGGAGCCGGCCGATCGCTTCGTCGT
>JALHOQ010000195.1 GCA_022842925.1 Bdellovibrionales bacterium | reverse complement strand
CGACAGTCCGACCCAGGGCACAGTGAAGTTCGACGGCCGCGATGTCGCCTCCATGTCGGTGGCCGAAGTTCATGCCTTTCGCAACTTGAACGTGGGTTTTATCTTTCAGTTTCACTACTTACTGCCCGAGCTCACCGCTCTTGAGAATGTTCTACTGCCGGCGCGCAATCTGGGCCGCGAAGTTGAAAAACGGGATCACGCGGTCGCCCTGTTTGAGGAACTGAATATTGGAAAGCAGATTCACAAACTTCCCAGTCAGATGTCAGGTGGCGAGCAGCAAAGGGTGGCCATTGCTCGAGCCCTTATCCTCAATCCCCGCTACATATTTGCCGATGAGCCCACCGGTAACCTCGATACCGCCAACGCTCAAGTCGTTATGAACATCCTACAGAGGGTAAATCGAGAAAACAAAACGACGATCTGCCTGGTCACTCATGAACCGGATTTCGCTCGTCTCGCGAGCCGTGAAATTTACCTGGTCGACGGAAGAATCGCGAAATAACGAGGCAAGTTCGGAGGGCAGAATTCCCCACAGCGCTGGGACACCGCTTTAGTCGGTCCTTGCGGCTGGATTTCCATTTGCAGTGGTACAGGTCCAATAGAAAAGGATGTGTAGTATGGCAACAACAATGGATACGACGGGAAGAACGACGACGGCGGCCTCCACGCGTGGAATAGGATCGACCATGGGTTGGTTGATTGGGCTTGCGATTCTGGTCGCCCTTCTTATTGCGTTTACAATGAGCAATTCGAACACCGGATCGGGGACTGCAGTCCCTGGTACCACTATCGAATCGGGAACAGCCGGTGACAGAGGTACAAACACCCAGTAACGATCACACCATTTTCATTGTCTCTTCACTTCGGCGGCCTATACTGAAGTGATGCGAAAATGGCTCTCGTACATGTCTATAGGCATCTTCGGTTTGGTTGCGACGGCGGTGGTCACCTTGGTTGCTTTTAACCTCTGGGACCCACCGTTAAACGCCGAAGTAGAGAAGATTCTGCAAGCGGAAGCCCCTCCCAATGAAACTCAGCGAAAAGCCTATGAGTACCTTCTCGGCACGTATACAGGTGACATTGAAAATGCGGAAACGCGTGGTGCCGAACTTTATCGGGATCTTATAAAGGGCGGCGAGCTTTGGCCAGAAGTCAGCCAGAAACGCTGGTGGTCCATCGAGTCTCTCCCCTGCGACTTTTGCGATAGCGAAAGCTTGCAGGATGAACTGATTCGCAAACGTTTCGAAGAGGCTCAAGATCGGGTGCAAGCCTACACTAAGTTGATGAGCTTTCGCGATATCAAATCCTTTAAGGGCACCGAGACCAAGATTTTGTTTGGTCCACCCGCTTTCCCTTTCAACGTCCATAAGTATTTTTTGCTGCAGCTTTCTATCTGGCTCGACAAAAAAGGCGATGAACGAGTTTTGGATTTACTCCAGTCCAGCAATCAATTCATGTTTAACGTATTGCAGAACGGCAGTCTTCTCGAGCGGATGCAGGCGGCATTCACTCTGGTACGAAATGCGAAATTTCTGGCCCGGGAGCGGGAGCGCAGGCCTAAACTGGTCATTCCCCGCGATCTCATTGAATCGTTTCGAATGCCTGAAACCAACGACATCATGTTCGGCGCAATGGAAGAGGAAGTGAGAATCTTCGCGCGAGTCACTCGGTCGATGCGTGTGATGAACGATCTCACCTTGAGTTCGCTGGCCGAAGGACTGTTCAACCCGATTGGTACGGTGCTGTCTTGGCTGCCGGTCCGCATGGCCTTCAAGCCCCATGACACCATCAACCGTTTTCATCACATCGCAGGCCAGCTGGCCTCAACCGATTGCCCCGAGGGCATGGAGATTGAAACCTGCATTCCCGATTTGAAGTGGGCCCGTTTCAATTCACCACTGGATTATGTAGTCAATCCGCTCGGACGCAGCCTGATTTTTATAGTCGCCCCTCATAGCAACCGGAGAACCCAACTGCAGAAGCGCCGCCAAGAAATGACGGCGCTCCGAGAGTCGTTTCACTTATAGTCAGATTTCGCAGGCGCGAGGCATAAAATTTGCGCTGTTAAGAAAAAACCGCTGCTGGGGAAACTCTGCCAACAGCTTCTGGCAAAACGACATACTTTCGGGGCTCATGTAAAAGCGCACGTCCACCAGTAAATACACTTGGGAAATTCCACTTTGTTTAAAAAGATCCCTGAAGTACTGGTTTCTTTCGCTTTCCGATAGCGCCGGATCATAAGTTAACGAAATGGAATTCAGCTTGGAAAAGCCAATCAATAAACTGAGGATGATCCGATCCATTTTCAAAGGCATGTAAAGCCGAGACAACGATTGAGACTGCAGAAGGTGTTTAAGTGCGTTCACGTTGCCCGTGCCCGGCAGGGAATCTAGGATAAGTTCTTCCAGATCCGGATTGCGTGCGAGGTATTCAAACCCGCGAGCATCGCGAATCCCTGTTTGGCGGAGATCAAGAGATTTCACCCGACCCTTCGCGATCGCAGGCAGTGCCGAATTACCAAGGTCTGGATTTTCTAGTAGAGCGATCTGCTTCCAGATCTTTCGGCTCTCACCCATCCAGCGCACGTCGGCGGGAGTCATGGCGTTTCGTTGCAACACCAAACTCTCAAGGGCCGGCAGCTGATCCAAAGCGGTCATTCCCTCATTTCCTAATGGATTACCGATCCCTAGTTTAAGCTGTTTTAAGGATTTCAATCCCTTTAGGCGGAACAACTCACGGGCGCTGATTTGATTGCCGTCCAGATCCAGAAACACCAGGTCCTGGAGAGTGGACAAATATTCTAGAGTTTTTCCCTCCATTTTGCCGATTCCGTCCGCATCATTGTATATGTAAAGACTCTTTAGCCCTGTTAAGGGGCAAAGGTAAGGGACGTCCGCATCCGCAAAGCCAAGATGCCCAAACATCAGCATTTCCGCCGTTTGCAGCTCCGCGACGCTTTTAACCGGGTTGCGGGCTCCGAAGCGCTGCTCAAAATGGGCGAAACTCTGCTCCACTGAGTACGGGCAATGAACCTGTTGAGCAAAAGCGAAACCGAGAGCGAGCGAAACAAGGGCGATGAACATAGGGCCTCCTCTTTTGTGCCGACCATGGCGTTGTGCAACGCTTATGCCGGGCTTTCATCCAGGCGATTTATTTTTTAAAAATGAGCCGTTTTTAATTCCGTTTGCGCCTTACCGTTCAGAAAAGGGGTTCTTATGAAAAAAATAATTCTGCTCACATTGGTCCTGTCCACGCTCGGCTTTAGTGCGGTTTCTGAGGCAAAAAACGGTCCCGTCCGATGTTCGATCCAAACCTATAAGGGACGCTACCTGACTGCGGTCGGTGGCGGCGGCAGACTCCAAGACGTCGTTCATACCGACGCTTCACGAGTCGCCTCCTGGGAGAAGTTCACTCTGATCGACTCAGGTGACGGCACTCCCAATATCCGCTACGGAATCCAAACCGTTAGCGGCCACTTCCTAACCGCAGTCGGCGGCGGCGGTCGTATTCATGACGTACTTCACTCGGACGCCACTCACCTGCGCGCCTGGGAAAAGTTCACGTTGATTGCCTTGGGACACGGCTGGTTCGCGATTCAGACCATCAATGGCCGCTATCTGACGGCTGTCGGCGGCGGTGGACGTACTTACGACGTGATCCATTCCGACGCGACTCGAGTGGGAGCTTGGGAAAAGTTTCGTTTCAACTGCGGCATCTAGCCTTTGCGAGATTGGCCGATTTGCCTGTTCGCAAGTCGGCCAAGTTCTATAACGTCAGTAGTAACAAAACGCCGATAAACGAAGACTCTTCCGTAACCTCATAAGCGGCGCCACCCCGATTGATGTAGTCCGCGGGCGCGCGCCACGTATGCCAAGAAAAGCCGCCAATCGGACCCATATCCAGCCATTCGGTCGCATGGTAAAGAGCGCCGAAATAGGCCCAACGCTCGAGCGACTCGAAATGCAGTTCGTAACTTGCAAAGAAGTTCGCGACGAGCTCTCCCTCGCGCAGCCAAAAATAGGACAAGCCCGTTCGCACCATTGTGGTGTTATCACCGGTGTAAAGGTTAGTGAAGTTTCGGGTCTTCACCTCCCAAATCCAATTTTCGAGCCATGGAACACGATCTTTAAGGGAGACGTCTGCGATCACCAGATCCTCAATGCGATTCTCAGTCTCGCGCCACTGCCATACTCCACCGCTCGAAATCCAATCGCGGTCGTGCCTAAGGCCTTCCGCACGCCGGTAAAAAAGGCCGAAGCGGACGCTGGGATGGACCGAGTAGTAGGCGCCCGCGGTCAGTTCGCGAGTATCATGCCTTTCATGGCGCGGAAGCGAATTGAGCTCAAAGAACAAATTGTAGTTCCCTAGGTCTTTGGTTGCTCGCAAGATTCCCGCGAAATGGGATTCTCGGCTCCCGCCCGGAGGAGGGACAGGTGCGGACCAAGCGGTGGTGAGTGCGGCCAGTATAAGCCAAAACATCAGTCGTAATTCTTCTTCAAGATGTCATAACCGTCAATTTTGGTTCTATCGATTACGTCGCCTGTTGCCGAATCCATGTTCCAATTTAGTTTTTCGGTCCATTTATACTTTTTAGGAGGAGCGATTTCTTTTTCCCTCTCAACTAGCACGCCCAACCCGGCCGTTACAGCAACACCCGCGCCATTTTCTTTTCGCATCTCAACTTCACCTTCATTCACACACACCCAAGTGCGCCCACTGACATCATGCGAAGTGAAAAACTGGGTGCCTCTCACTCCAGCAACGCCGATCGGGGTCTTAACCCGAAAACTTTGTCCAGCTGACCTGCGTACCATCGAGAACACGGCCCCCACGACCAGATCCGCACCGCTCATCTCTTGCGGATTCGCCGGCGCCTGGATGGTGAGCTCGGAGTTTTCCTTTACTTTAATTCGAGATTCATTTGGATAGGTCAGAATCACTGTTCCGCCGGCCCCGGTTTTCACACTATGCCCATGAGGAATCCGAGCGCCTAACTTCAACTTCTGAAGCTGGCCGGCCGGCCCCGCCTTCACATCACCCTGCAAAAAAACCACGCCCACATTCTGGGCCCAGACCGAATGCGCAATCATAAACAACGCCAACAAAACCATAACCTAACCTTCCGCCTCACCCATCATTTTCAGAACGATCAATATAGTCTCGGCATCGACGTTAGCCCGCTTCATAAGCGACTTCGCCTTACCAAAATCATCCGAATCAATCGCGTCGAAGAAATCCTCGACCTTCCCGATCTCAGCGAGCTTCTCTAGAACTAAGGTGCCTTCAAAGTCGCTTTCCTGCACAAATGCCCTTATCAACGATCAGTTTTTCGGCGATAGTGATAAGCATCTCAAATGTTTTGAGGCCTTGCAAATAAGGGAGAACTTATGAAAGTCAGCATTTTGTCAGCAGTCGTATTGTTCAGCGGAATGGCTATGGCCGACGTCTACACGATCGACACGGCCGCTAGCCGCATCGAATGGAAAGCCGGAAAGAAGATCGGCTCATTCCATAACGGCGATATTAAAGTAAAATCCGGCAAAGTCGAAACCGACGCCAAAGGTTCCGTAAAGAACGTGGACGTGGTTGTGGACATGAAAACCATTGCCAATGAAGATTTAAAAGACAGCCCCGACTACCAAAAAAAGTTGGTTGGCCATCTTTCGAGCGACGATTTTTTTAAAGTCGATAAACATCCGGAAGCCACATTCAAACTCAAAAGCATCTCGCCTAAGACCGGCTCTAAGGACGAATATGTCGTAAAGGGCGAGTTGACGATGATCGGCAAATCTGAAGCCGTGGAGTTTCCCGCCAAGATCAGCGCTGAAAAAGGAATGCTTAAAGGCACGGCCACGATCAAGATCGAGCGCTTGAAATGGGGTCTTCAATACGGGTCTGGCAGTGTATTCAAAACGCTGACCGCTGACAAGATCATCAACGACTCCTTCGACTTAACTCTGAATTTAGTCGCCAAGAAATAGGCTTTCTTCAAAATCTAGCTCACTAAACAGGCAGCCCGAGCTTCTCGGGCTGCTGCTGCTTCTAGTCATAGATCATTTCTATAAGCTCATTTCTTTTATCGATTTCACTGATAGAACAGAATTGAGCACAATCATTCAAACATCTAATCCCTGTGAGGCACGTTTATGGTTAAACAGCGTCTGATTTGCCTTTCGCTTTCCGCGCTTTTGGTATCCCCCGTGGGTTACGCAAAAGACATGAAAGCGAAAGCTGTGATCATTGTCGATATTAAGTCTTCT
>JALHOQ010000194.1:4886-6299 GCA_022842925.1 Bdellovibrionales bacterium | reverse complement strand
CATAGACCTTGGAAGCAAAGCGGGTAAGGAAATTCGCTTCTTCCATCGCCGTATCGCCGCCGCCGATCACCGCAACGGGCAGATTTTTAAAAAAAGCTCCATCGCAGGTCGCGCACGCCGATACTCCGCGGCCGATGAGACGACGTTCATTCTCAAGTCCAAGATATTTTGCGGTCGCGCCTGTACTAATGATCACCGTGCGCGCTTGATAAAGTTCATTCTCCACCCAAATCTTAAACGGACGCTGGTTGAAATCCACCTTCGTCACATTTCGGGTCAAGAAGCGCGTACCGAAGCGCTCGACCTGCTTGCGCATCACCGCCATCAGCTCGGGCCCCTGAATCCCATGCTCAAAGCCCGGGTAATTCTCGACCTCGGTCGTCGTCATCAACTGACCGCCGGACTCATAGCCCTCGATCATAAACGGTTTCAAATTCGCGCGAGCGGCATATAGAGCCGCGGTCAAACCCGCGGGGCCACTGCCGATTATGATCACATCTTCGATATTCCGATCGGTCACAAGTTCTCCTGAAGTTGGGGGTCCATCTTATGGGCTTCACCTGGCGGGGTCAAAGACCAGCGCCACAGGTCTTCGGCCACCTGCGAGACATTATGAATTCCTTCGTTTCGCACAGCCGCATTTTTCGGCAGAAGGTCGGTATCCATATAGCCCGGTGAGAATAGTCGCAAATCCCAATCTGGGTTCTCGGCGCGCAAAGACAAGGTCAGCCCCTTCAACGCATGCTTGGCCGCACAGTAGCTGGCCGCATGGGGATCCGGCTTGTCCTCCGCTACGCTGCTCCCCACCACTATGGTCTGCTCACCCCGCCGAAGCGAGGCCAGGAGGTGCAGCACCTTGGCGTGAAAAACAAACGACGTCTCCCAAGCCCAGAGATGATCTCTCATGGCGCGCTGGTGGAAGAGCCCATAGGGACCTCCACCCGCGACAAGAAATATTTTATCGAAGCGCTGCGCGCGCAAATACTCAAGAACTCTGTTCTGATCTTCTGTTTTGGCGAAGTCAGCTACCAAAAAAGTAAAGAGAGGCTGTTCGGCGGCCATGGCCTGAAGGAGGTTCTCTTTGCGGGAGACTCCCACCACAGCCGATAGGTTCACCGTAGCCTCGATGGCAAGGGCCCGGCCCAGCCCGCGGCTCGCACCCAAAATCAGAGTTCGTGGTGGATTCATGGGCTCAATTTGCCTAAGGGAGCGAACTCGCGCAATATGAAAGAAGACATGCCGACGATTCGATTTGTTAAAAACTATCCCGACCTGAAAGTGGAAAGCGGGGCCGTTCTGATGCAGGAGCTATTGCAGGCCGGGCTACCCGTGGCGAGCTCCTGTCATGGTGACGGGATCTGCGGCAAATGCCGGATTCAGATCATCCACGGCTCTGAAAATCTTTCTAGAATC
>JALHOQ010000194.1:0-4876 GCA_022842925.1 Bdellovibrionales bacterium | reverse complement strand
GCGGCTCAAAGTGCCGCGCGAGTATCGCATTTCCTGCCAGACGCAAGTGCTCGGCGACATCACCATCGACACCAGTTACTGGTAGGCATACGGATTGCGATACACCTCCGCAACACAGGAGGAAACATGTTTAATTTATTCTCGCGCGCGTTCTGTCCGGCTCTCGTCCTAATCTCCGGACTCGTATCGTGCGCCCCGGACGAAAAACAAAAAGACAAATTCGTCGCCCCACCGCCCCGAATCATTCGCGGGGGACAAGCGGTCGAACTGCAAACCTGGGATCGCGACGCCAATAAGAATCTCGACATCCAAGACCTTGTCGATGCGAGCGCAGCGCATCCTGCCAGTATCGACGTCGTTTCGCGATGCCGCCACGGTCAGCGCGACATGGACCACAAGATTCAAAAGTCCGGCGCTCAAATATCTGTTTTTCAGCTTCTGCCAGCCGAGATTTTAGCCGGCGATCTTCGAGAAAAGCCCGTAACCTGTAGCTTTGAAATGATCCTTCGCAATGGCCAGGGGTCGAAGCATATTTTTAATATCGCCTTCGCTCAAATCAAAGATGAAAGAGACCCCACCCTCATCATCGGACGTGTGGCCCAGAATCCAATCCGGCGGCGCGAACGGCTCACTCTTCCCACTCTTGAGGGCTTGCGTGTGCGAGCGGATCTGCTTCCACAGGGGCAAGCCCATGTCCTTTGCCAAGACTTCAAGACAGCGGAAATTCAATACCAAAATACGGTCCAGCTGGGTGACCTAGATTTCGCCCGTCTTATCGTCCATCCCGGTAAGCCGGCCAACGCGGGGGACGTACGCCCCTTGCAGCTTTGCCGGGCCGTGGTTTCGGAGGCCGGTCTTCCGCAAGCGGTCAGCTCCATTTTTGAGTTGCAACTGCCACGCCGACCCGTGGAAATCAACGCGGTCAGTTTACCTTATCGAACTCCGGATAGCGCCACTCCAATTGCGCGTGGATTCTTAGGTGGCCAGGGTGCACCTGTCGGCGATTATCGAATGACCAACGTTTCGGCTGGAACCCGCTGGCTTAAAATTCCAAAGGGGGGGCTCCCGGCGCGAATGACGATCGCCGGTGATCGCGAAGTCCTCGGTTCGATTCTCAGGCCCTACGTTTTTCTCTCAAAGCCCGGTGGAGTCCTGAAAGAGGAACAAGACCACTGGCTTGTGGCGATTCCCGGGAATAGCTCGGTGCCATTCAGCGCGGGCCTGCAAGTTCCGCCGATTTTCTCCAAACACTCGCCTTATGAGCCTTCCAATACGGCCGCGGTGATTTTTGATTTCCCCAGCCTCGAGGTCACCGAACTCAGCGAGTACGGAAGTGAATTGGGACGAATTCCTCTCGCACTAGGACCCAGAATGTTCATAGTGGTCCGACCGACCGCTTACCTGGGCAGCTTACCTCAGCAAATTCCGGATAAACCTTTAATGGGACTTTAATTCATTCTCGAAGCAGGACGGCGAGACCGATTTTTAATCCTTGCTGAATAAAAATGCGCTCGAACTGAGTTATAAAATTGGTTTGAGCGTATTCCGAGGCGTGCAGATCGGTGGTCGATGCGAGGATTTTATAAGGGCTCCGCGCAAAGCGCTCCATCGCCCAAGCGAAATAATCTTGGCTGTCGGTCTTAAACACCAGTTTCGAGCCCGGCCGTTGCACCTCATGCAGGCGCCCTAAGAACTCATCTTGAATCAAGCGGTGCTTGTGCTGGCGCGATTTCTCCCACGGATCCGGAAAGAAAATATAAACGTCACTCAGCTCGCCGGGGGTAAAAAGCTCTGGCAATAAGTACGCATTGTACCTTGCGACTCGGGCATTGGTTCCACCGTCCCGGCGTACCCGGCGAATCGATTGGATCAACGGTTTATACTTGAGTTCAATTCCCAGAAGTAGGCGTTGTGGCTGGCGAGCGGCCAAATTCGCGAAGTGGAGGCCATTCCCAGTCCCGATTTCTAAATCGAGCGGCACGGCCGAATCCGCCTTCTGAAACGCATCTTCGCGCCACCGGCCACGAAATTTCGGCGCCTGCTCCTCATCATAGGACCAGTCAGCGAACTCGCCGTAAATGGCCTGCACATAGGCATTCGGCGCCGGTAACGTTTTCGTACTGGAAACTCGCATCTGACCACTTCGAGACATGCTTCGAGGTACCAGGTTCTTTTTCCAGAAGCAATGCAGCAATTTGAGCCTGGTTGGCGCGTTGCTTCTGGAAAAAGAACCTGGTACCGACCACTTATGAAAACTTTAATCCTACTCGTTAGCCTATTCTCTTTCTCCGCTGCGGCGGTCCCGATTCAGGGTCACAAGGTTCTCATTTCCGCCGCTAACCCTTATGCCGTGGAGGCGGGCCGCAAGGTGGCCCTGGCCGGTGGCAATGTGGTGGACGTGGCTGTGACTGTGGGTTTAACCATGGCGGTGACTTCGCCCTTCTTCGCCGCTCTTGGCGGGGGCGGTTTTGCACTGGTGAAAATGCCCGGGGGCGCGCCCGAAGCTCTCGACTTCCGCGAAGTGGCGCCCAAAGCGACGGGTAAAGACTATTACTTAAATTTGCCCAAAGACGCTTCAACGGTCGGAGGTCATGCCGTTGGCGTGCCTGGGATGCCCGCCGGCTGGGTCGAGCTGCATAAAAAGCACGGAAAATTAAAATGGGAAAAACTTTTTACCGACCCGATCCGCTTGGCACGATCCGGATTCGCCGTGAGCGGCGAGTGGCTGCGCAAAACCAATAGCGAGAAAAAAAATCTAAACCCGGCCGCCAAACGCCGGCTCTATAAAAAAGACGGTTCGGAATACAAACCAGGCGAGATTTTAAAACAACCGGACTTGGCGAAAGCACTCGAGCTCCTCCGCGATAAAAAACATGGCGGTTTCTACGCCGGACCAGTGGCCGCCGATATCGTCGCTTCCGTTAAGGGCGGCGGCGGCAAGATGACGCTGGAAGATCTTACGGCTTACAAGGTGCGTTGGCTCGCGCCGCTGAAAACCGAGTTTGAAGGCCATACGATTTACCTGATGCCGCCCCCCAGTTCCGGCGGAGTGGTTATTCTCTCGGCGCTGAAACTGATGGAGAGATTGAATCTGAAAAATCAACCTCTGCTCTCCGCCGACGAGTTTCACCTGATGGCGGAAATCCAATCGCGCGCGTTCCGCGGCCGAGCCCTGCTCGGCGATCCGGATTTTCATACGAATCCCGTGACCTTCTTAACCTCCGATTCCTACCTGGGCGAGATGTCGAAGAGCATCTCCGCCAAGAAAACAGCGGCGCTGAAACCTTTGAACGAGAGCGAAATCAAAGAAACCACGGAGACCACTCATTTCTCAGTTCTCGATCATCAGGGCAACGCCGTAGCCGTTACGATCACGCTGAATGGAGATTACGGATCAGGAATCCTCACCGATAGATATGGCATCGCCCTCAACAATGAAATGGACGACTTCACCACACGGCCCGGCGAGCCGAATATGTTTGGTCTAATTCAAGGCGCCGCCAACTCTGTTGAACCAGGTAAACGGCCGCTGTCGAGCATGAGCCCCACATTGGTGATGAAGGGTGACGAGACGGTGATGTCGCTCGGCGCACCCGGCGGCCCGCGAATTATTTCAGGCGTCCTGCAAGTGCTCTTTCGCACACTCGCTCGCGAGACGGATGTGGATCTGGCCGTGCAGGCCCCGCGAGTCCACCACCAGTTTCTGCCCAACACCCTTTTCATCGATAGCGGTCGCTTCACTCCGGAAACCGTGCAGAGTCTGAAAGACCGGGGCCACAAAGTCGAAGAAGGTTGGATGGGCCGGGTCTATCTGGTGCGCAAGCGTCCCGACGGGCTGCTCGAAGGCGCGTTCGACTCACGCGGTGAGGGCATGGTCGGCGGCATTTGACCTCTTCCTCAACAGCTGTCTCAGTTTGAGACAGCCAAAGCGTTGAAGAAACCCCTAGAATCGGCATGTTCGCTGCTTCTTTGAGCGACCAATGATGTGGTTTCGTTGGCTCCTCGCTCTACTCGCGTTCACCTTTAATTCGGCTCCCGCCTGGGCGCAGTCCCAATTCATGGTGGATTTCGAGAAGTTCCGGGCCCCGCGAACAGAGGCCGCTCCACCCGTCCGAGAACGCCTGCCCGAGCGCCAACCTTCGCCCCCCGCAGTTCGCCTACCACCCTTTCAAACCGAGGTCGTTCGCTGTGAAAGCGATCGCGCAATCCGCGATCAGCCGCCTGAGACCCTATGGGCTTCGCTCGGAACCCTGCGCTGGGGCGACTCTAAGTGCAACGTCTGGCATGTGGGTGGCGAGTACAATGTAACCAACTGCCACTGCGTGGGCCCAAAATACAAGGGGCGCGATCCCGAGACCGGCCGAATTATGAGCATGTGGGATTGGCAAAACCGCCGCGTGGCTGTGCGCTTTAAGCGAGGGTCGAACTATACCAACTCCAGCTGTCAGCCCGTCGGTTGCGATGCCGCTCTCGACTACGCCATTGTCCGCTGCCCCGGACAGACGGGCCAGGTGAAGCCGGTTAAGTTTGCGGATCCCCGCTTTGAGATCAATATTGGTCAGGATGTTCATCTTCTGACGTACGATGTGGCCAGTTCGAATAACGCCGCCCGCTTCAGCCGCGGTTCCGTTATCCAACGGGTTATCAACGCTGATGGCGGAGCCCGGATGCAGGAGTTCACCTCTCGCGCCCAGGGCGGCAACTCGGGCAGCGCTGTATTCAATAAAAATGGCGAAGTGACATGTCTCTTGCACGCGATCGACGAAAAGACCGTGAGATCCGACGGGTACTCCCTTCGCTCCTACTGCACCAATATTCAAACGGTTCTCGCCAATATGGAAAACCAAGGGGGCGAGTTGGCCCGCGCACGTGAGGC
>JALHOQ010000193.1 GCA_022842925.1 Bdellovibrionales bacterium | reverse complement strand
GCGTGAAGGCCGTGGCAAGAATTCGATGATCGGGAACGCTCAAGTTCATTTCGGTGGGCAGGCCGGTGAAGTTGAAGTCGGAAATCACGTAGACGAAGGACTTCGAAGCCTCCATGCCGACGCCGGCGGCCAGCGACCCCTGGTCGCGAAGCACGTCCACGAAGCGAGAAAAGTGGCGCGCGTTGCGGCCGTTTTCACCCAAATCCCGTTTAAAGCGGTCAATCTCTTCGATCACCGAAAACGGAATATAGATATCCGCGGATTTGAATTTGTTGAGTGCCATTGCATCGAACAAGATCACGTTCGTGTCGACCACGATTTTTCGGTCACACTTTCCGGGTAATGTCATCGGGCTGCTGCCCTCCTTGGATGACATCTCAACGCAGAATCAAGGCCTTGTACATGCTCAACGCATTAGGTTGGAAACCTGGATATCGCCTTGGTCGGTCTGCAAAGAAGCGCTGACCGTTTCCAAAAACTTGACGAAATGATGAAGGGCTTCGTCATTAATGGTGCCTTTTACAAAATGGGCCCCATGGCGAAACAAGCCGTCTTCAGGCATTCCACGCAGGTTTTGGATTTTGACCACGAAGGGAAAATAAGTCTCATGATTCAAATAGACCCGCATGGCGACTTCCTCGCCGACCTTGAAATGACCGGCATCGAATTCGACATCGAAGGCGGCACCGTCTTCGGAGATATCGGAGAGCGTGACCCGGAGAAGGCCTTTTTGCGGAACAACGGCGAACGCGGCGATAAACTCGCTCAGCATAGTCCGGCGAACCTTACGGCGTTCGGAAAGGATCATCTCCTCACGCTTAACTGTAATATCAATGATGGGAGCATCGTCCTTCGTTTTTCTATTGGTCTTCTTGCCGTTATTGGCCTTGGTTTTCAGCCGACGGGTCATGTCTATGACATTTTTCATTCTTCTCTCCCCTGACATAGTCCCTATCGGCGCAAAAACGTCTCAGCTTTAGGCACGAGCCTTGACCAAGGGCCATTTTCCAGGCTCAACTGTGTCTCAAAATGAGCCATAAACAGGACCTCGCTTTTTTTGGCCTCCTCATCAGCGTCATACTTCATATTCTGCTCGGCTATGGTGCGGCTCGTTTACCTCGTCTTACACCCACACTTGATGACCGGCCGACGGAAGTTACATTTATAGAAAGAGAAAAACGGCAAAAGGGCCATTATGTGGGACGGATTCCGGAAGTCAGGGAGGACGTCTTTAAAGAGCTCAAAAACCAAGCGACTTATTTAGCACAGCTCACCCAGCGTGTGAAAAAACAGTCCATGGCGCAACGGTTTGGCAAGGAAACTCAGAATACGCCTAAGAACCAAAGTCCCAACCAAAAAGAGGAGGCTATTGGACGCCCGGAAGAACAGCAAAGGGGTGACACGGTTTTGTCGAACCCCATGGGAAACTATGGCAAGGCCAACATACCCAAAGCCTCGATCGGGCCAACGACGAACTTGCTGATTCCCGGAATTGAACAGGGGTTCATTACCGCACTCAACGCCGACCGCTTCACCTATTTCGCTTTTTTCAATCGGATGGAGGAGCAGGTGGGTAATCGCTGGGGAACGATGATGAGATCGGTCATGACTCAGGTTTCAAACGAGGAGTTAACCAAGCTGGCAACCCAGGATCGAACGTCGGTGTACGAATTCACTCTTAATAACAAAGGCGAAATTGTGAAGGCCACGCTCGTATCCTCATCCGGATTCAAACCCCTAGACTTTGTCGGGTCGGATGCTTTTAAGATGGCCTCTCCATTCGTCAACCCTCCGGCCGGGATGTTAGAACCCGACGGATTTATCCGTCTGAAGGTCGCGTTCACCGTTGTATTCCGCCCACACTTTGGCCCGGGCGCCTACTGATCTGGTCCCGCGGTCCAGGGGATCTTTTGCTAAAATCAAAGGGATGCGTAAGTTCAGCTTTTACATTCTGATTTTGGCTTTTTCGTCATCGGCGTGGGCCGGCTTTATCGAGCTCGGAGCCTCGGCCAACTATCGCTCGAGCGGCTATGACAAGAACAACTATATTCAAAGTCTGACCTATACCGCTTCGTTCTCGTATTATTTTTGGGAGCTATGCGCTTGGGAAGTGAACTACACCACCGGCTACTCCAAGCAGTCCTCGCTTGGTACCGCCGCGGGTGAACGGCGCACCACCGTCGAGGACAATATTGAAATGGTCTCCATGGATTTGGTGCTCTCCTTCGCAAGCCGCCAGGATCCCATCCGGCCCTATATCAAAGCGGGCGCCGGTCACCTCACCAAAGAGCGCTTTCGCCAGATTGAGGGCTTCTCAAAGGACCGAATTTCAACACAAAAAGGCGTCGTCCCTAGCGGTGGTGCGGGAATATCGGTTAACATTACCAAGGAATTCAGCATCAAGGTAGGCGTCGACGCATGGACATCACCCATGAACCAGGAACCCGTGATCGTGGATTATGCTGGCCGCGCCGGAGTTTCCTGGATCTTCTAAAAATTTTGGCCGTCGGATTCGTGTGGTGGAGTTGCGCCGGCTGCCAGCTCTCCTATTACATGCACAGCGCCTATTACCAAACCAAACTTCTTCAGTCGCGAAAATCCATTGCGGATGTTCTCCACCGCGACGGCCTCGATGAGACACAAAAGGCCAAGCTGCGCCTCGTGGGCGAGGCCAAAGCCTTCGCTGAATCGAAACTGGGTTTGAAAAAGTCGCGCAACTACACCGGCTACGTGCAGCTGGAAGAGCCGTATGTGACCTACATCGTGCAGGCCTCCTTTCCTTACGAGCTGAAGCCGTACTTATGGAAATTCCCTTTTGTCGGTGAAGTGCCTTACAAAGGGTACTTCCGAAAAGCACTGGCGGAAAAAGAAGCCGACGGCCTGCGCGCGAAGCAGTTCGATGTCTACACCCGGGGCGTGTCCGCGTACTCCACTCTCGGGTGGTTTCAGGATTCCGTGCTCTCGAGCATGCTGCGCTACGAGGAGTACGATTTAGTAGAAACGATTATCCACGAAACGGTCCACACCACTTTATTTATTAAGGACGCCGCCGAGTTCAACGAGCGAATGGCCACATTTTTAGGCCGCGAAGGGATGAAGCTGTTCTATCACGAGCGCGGCGACGCCGGGGTTGCGATTTTAAAGCGGGCCGAAGACGATACGCATGACCAAGCGCTGTTTTCGACTTTTCTGACTCGCGAGGTGGAGGATCTGAAGAAGTGGTATGAGGCGGCAAAAGGCGATCAGCCGAGCCTGACACCGGTAAAGAAAGCCGAGCGCCTAAAGGAAATCCAGATCCGGTTCACGCGCGAAGTCCGACCGAAAATGAAAACTAAAGCTTATGCAGACTTTGAGAAACGCGAGCTCAACAACGCCGTGCTGCTCGCCTATCGAACATATGAATACTCATTATCGGATTTCGAGAAACTCTTCGAAAAAATGGGTCGCGATTACATAAAAACATTGGAGTTGCTCAAGACTCTTAACGGCACAAAAAATCCCGACCAGAAATTGAAAGACTTCGTAAAGATTTCCAACTAGGAGGCTGCGATCGGAACGAATGGCCAACCGGCCAGCGGCGTGACGGTGGCAACCGCAAGGCGCCAGCCACCCATGCTTTGCCTTTCGCCACCTCAGCAGTTTTACAAGGTAAACCCGATGAAAAATCGCCATAGGGAATAACCTGTAAAGTCTGTGAGGTAAGCGATGGCCAGGTTCGTGGGGGCGCGAGGCCAGGTTCGGAGGGTGCGTCAGTTCACCTACGCCTTATACCCGATCGGAACGAGTGGCCAAGGCGGCCAGCGGTGTGACTGTCGCGACTCCGGCTGTCGAAGAAGGGCTCGAATCTTCTTCCACGGCCAGCATCACGCGATTGCGCATCCGACGTAAACGGTTCTCAAGCGGCAACGCGGACACGATATCGGTCCGCTTGAGAAGCTTGATTAACTCACTCTCGAACGTGAGTAGCTCTTCCTCATCCACCTTAGTTAGCTCGTCCATTAGCCATCGACCTCCATAGTATTGTTTGACATATCCATTAACGAGAACGGCGCTGGTGCCGCCACCCACGTCTTCAAAAGGGTATTCCCCTCCAAGCGCGATTTTAATTTGAGCAGAGCGTGCCGATAATTCGCTTTGGCCGTATCGTACGGACACTGCATGATATCGGCGATCTCTTTAAACGAGAGATCCTCAAAAATTCGTAAACTCAAAGCCGTACGCTGACGTTCGGGCAGCTTATCGACTTCGATCTGAATCACCGAGCGCACATCGCCCGCGATCAGTCCCGCTTCCAAAGCACTATCCACGGCTACGTCCATGCCATCCATGCCGACGGTCTCGCGGTTGACCCGGCGAAAGCGGTTGCGAGTCGTATTCAGCGCGATCTGATACAGCCAGCTGCGCAGGGACGAGCGACCTTCAAATAGATGCAACCGACGAAACGCCTTGATAAACGTTTCCTGTACAATATCTTCAGCCGCATCCAAATCCCGGGTCATTCTCACCACCACTTTCATCAAAAACTTCTCGTGCCGAAGCACGAGTGTTTCAAAAGCGCTCTTAATGCCGTTTTTCACATCCTGTATAAGCTCAAGGTCCGTCTTCATGGACGCTTACTCCCCCGTTAGACCAGGCCGAAAGGCCAGGCGGTTAATCGAATTTTTTGTGGAGACAAGATGATGAAATCACTAGGAGTTTTGAGGCATCCTTGCCTCCACCCTCGCGGGGATACTAGAGCAAGGCCGGGGCCAAGCCCTTTGGCGCTGGGCTCCGATTAAAATCGTTCCGACTGACGAACCAGGGCCGATTCGTCACCGCATAAGATGTGGCCGGTGTCAGATTAGGATGCGACAGAGACGCGATTGCGTCCGGTGTTCTTGGAGTTATATAGGGCTTTGTCCGCGCGTTCGAACACGAATTCCCAAGTGGCGTCTTTTTCATGCTTGAAAGCGATACCAATCGAAATCGTGACCGGCATTTTTTGGCCCTCAAATATAAACTCATGGCCCTCGATCGTGGCGCGGATCCGTTCGGCGATCTCCTCGGCTTGGCGCGGAGGAGAGCCGAGCAAGAGCAAGGCGAACTCTTCGCCGCCCGCACGGGCGAAGAAATCGTTGCCCCGGATTAATTTCTCGCGAATCACCTTGGCGATTTCAGCCAGAACGTAATCGCCGGCCATGTGGCCGTGGGTGTCGTTGATGAGCTTAAACTTATCGATATCAAACATCATCAACGTAAACGTGATGCCCAATAGTTCGGAGCGCTTGTAAAGTTCGGGCGCCTTCGCCATCAGAGCGCCACGGTTGGCGATACCGGTAAGAGCGTCGGTCAGACCACGATCAAAAGTGGTGGCCGAGGCCACGGTCTCGATCGAGCCGCGCTCCAAAAATTTAAAGATAATATTGCCGACCTTAATCTGATCATTGTTGGTCAGCTTATGCGGCATCAAGGGTTGGATCTGGCGGCCATTGACCACTGTTTTGTTGGTCGATTCCAAGTCGATTAGAGAAACATCCCCGCCCGCCATCACCAGTTTGCAATGGAATTTGGAGACGCTGCGGTCGTCGACAAAAATATGAGCGGTGGGCGCTCGGCCAATAACGCGATCGGTGTCTTCGATGGGCCACTGGCGGCCTACGGAGGCCACGGGCCCCACAAGCATCACGAGCGAGGGCGGCGCTTGGCCGGCCTGTGCAATGCGGAGTTTGAAAGTGTCACTTTGCAGAACACTTGTCTTGTCCGTCAGATCCCTACTGTCTTCGTCGTTTCCGCCGTTAGTTCCCATTGCCTCTATTATTTCCTGTTCCGTGTGCAGCTGTAAATCACAATTGCCGCAAGATCTTATCAGCGTGCCTTTTGCCCAGCTCGACTCCGGGCTGGTTGAAGGCGTCAATATTAAGATGCTCGCCGAGGAGAGCGATGGTCATTTGCCACAGCATAAAAGCAGCGCCAATCGTTTGCTCATTCAGGCTATTGAGCTCCATCACACTGTATTTAAGGCTGGAATCATTGAGGGATTGCTCAAAGGCCTGGGCTTGAGTCCCAAGAACCCCGCCCAGGGAGATGGTTTTGTTATGAAAGGGCATTTCCGGGAACTCTCGGGCAACGAAAGCTTCGCCCGCCACCTCCGTCTCACGGACCCGCGTCAAGATGACATGCTTATCCGGATAGCCATCCATAAGCTGTTGAACTACGGAGTGTTGGTCGCGCGGACCTAAGCACGAAACTGGAGTACTTACGCGAGGCGCTTCTTTGCCGTCGCGCCCGACCTTTTTGGCGAGTGACTCCGCCCAGAGCTGCACCCACCATTGGCCAAAAACGCGAAGCGCTTCCGAGTACGTCCAGAG
>JALHOQ010000192.1 GCA_022842925.1 Bdellovibrionales bacterium | reverse complement strand
CCTTACGGATCGCACCCTCGAGTTCGAGGCGTGACAGCTGCAAAAGTTTGATTGCCTGCTGCAATTGCGGAGTCATCCGCAGCTGCATGGATAGCTTTAAACTCGTCTTAAGTTGCATGGCCAAAGCTCCTCGTCATAGGCGGAAGTTCTCCCCTAAATAGAATTTTCGCGCGACCGGCGATGATGCAATTTCAGCTGCCGTTCCCGCGACTTCGATGTGTCCGTCTTTAAGAATGTGAGCTCGATCGCAAATTCCCAAAGTCTCTCTGACGTTATGGTCTGTGATTAAAATGCCAATACCTTGAGATTTAAGTTTTCGCACAATTTCTTGAATGTCACCAACGGCAATTGGGTCAATCCCGGCGAAAGGCTCGTCAAGCAATAAAAACTTCGGACTTCCCGCCAAAGCCCGTGCAATCTCAACACGGCGTCTTTCACCACCAGAAAGGGCATAGCCATAGGAATCGCGAATATGCTGAATGTGAAATTCTTCGAGTAGCGATTCCAGCCTCTCCGATCGCTCAGCGGGCGATAAATCCTGTGCATCCAAGGCCACCTGAATATTTTCTGTCACCGTCAGCCGGCGAAAGATGCTCGGCTCCTGTGGCAGGTAACTGATCCCCTGTCGAGCCCGCTTGAACATGGGCAGAGCGCCGATCGGCTGGCCGTCGATCTCCACTTCACCTTCATCCGGCGTGACCAATCCCACCACCATATAAAAACTCGTGGTCTTGCCGGCGCCATTGGGACCCAAAAGGCCCACCACTTGTCCGCTTTCCACTTCAAATGAAACACTCCGCACGACCTGTCGGGCCTTAAACTTCTTGCTCACATTGCGAATGACCAAGCGACTCACTGATTTTTCTCCAGGCGTTTCTCATCCACTTTGGCGCGGGCGCCCTGCACTTGCACGCGTTTACCACCATCAAGGAAGATAATCTCTTCGCCACGCAGTTCATCATTGTTTTGCACCAGACGCGGACTACCGCGAAATATAAATCGGTTTTTTTCAAAATCCACTTTCACGTTCTGAGCGGTGGCCCATTTATCAGCATCGCTGACCCGCGCGCCGCCGGTGAACATCACGGATTTCAGAACATCTGAATCCTTATCGTATTCAAACTTGGCCTCAGGGCCAGTGATGCGCATGTTCTCCATATCCAACACAACGTCGCCAAAAAACTGGGCCGCCCGTGAATTCGCGCTAAAGCGGGCGCGCTGGCTCTTGATCAATGCGCGCTGGCCGTTATCTAGGACCTTCTGCGCCCTCACGTCCCGTAGGACGTCCATCGTTCCATCGGCCAGCGACGACTCCATTCCAACCCCGGTTAAATTTAGTGAGTGACCTTGAATGTCCTGCGGTCCAAGCATTTGCACCACTTGATTCGCGCGAATCTTTCGCCCCTCAGAATCGTACTCCATGGTTTGCGTGCGGAATACGTACCCGTTGCTAGAACGAGTGACCACATCGCCGTCTACGCGAAGATTTTTGCTCTTCGTCTCAACTCGGCCCGTCTTACCCGTCACAGTGAAGGTGACGCCGGAGTCCGAGAAAAATATTGATTTCACCGCTTCCAACTCTAAAACCTCTTTCGCCTTGAGACTCACGGCTTTGTCAGACCAAAGTTCCCATTCTTTCTTGCCCTCATGGGTTTCGATCATATGCATTCCGTTCATACTCTGATCCACGTCCGACCCTTTTTCTAGGACCGGAGGGGCGGGCAAAAGGCTCGCCTTTTGTTCCGCGTCGCGAATCTGTGAAGGAGCCACCAGAACCACCTGGATCAGCAGCAACGCAAACGCCGCCGTCAGGGCTATCTGAATGACTCGGTTGCGCATGGCTCTCCTTCGCGTTTCATTTTATCATGGACAGATGACTCTTTAGCACAGTTTTTGCTTGTTGTTCTAGTTTTAGGCCATGAATCATTTTGAGACGCTTTTCTAAACAGAACTGGACCGCGACCGTCTTAAGATCAAAGTCGTACGGGCCGATAGACTAGTTAAGATGGCTGTGAAGTGGTTTATTCAAGTCCAAGATCGCGTCGAAGGTCCGCTGACCCAGACCGATATTCAGTCCCGGATTCAGACCGGTTCGATCAATGGATCGGATCTTGTTTGGGGCTCGGGCATGGACCAATGGCGCAGCATCAGTTGGTGGAATCAGGAAAGCAGCAATGTCGAACTCACGCAAACAGCAATTCAACAACCGCTGCCCGAAACCTGGCACTTCGCTCTAAACGGTAGCTCCCATGGACCGTATAAACGCACCGAACTCCTCGACGAGCTTAAAAAAGTGAACACCCTGGGCGACGTGCTTTTGTGGACCAAAGGAATGAAGGAATGGGCGCCCCTGTTTGAATTCCATGAAATTTTAAGCGCGATCGGCGTTAATAAACGTCAGTTCCCGCGCGCCGATCTCAACGGACAAGTGACTTTAAAGACGGGCGAACGCACGCTCGTCGCTCAAGCCTTGACCATCAGTGAAGGCGGCATGGGTGTCGCTTTAGAAGAGGGAATTGTCTCCGGCCAGCAGGTCAGCGTGGAAATTCAAAGTCCCGCGTTCCGTGGAGCCGTGCACGCCAAAGCCGAGGTTCGCTACGTGGCCAACGGCGTGACGGGGTTGCGTTTTACTAATGTGAGTCAGGAAAACAAGGCCGCGATTATATCGTTCGTACGCCAAAGCCAAACCCGCTTCGTGCTGAAGGCCGCTTAGAATGACGTTTTGGCGCCGACGCCTTCTTTTTTCATCACCGCGAAATTGATCTCCTGCATTCCCGCCTGAGTGACGGTGTACATCACCTTTTTCACAGTCAGGAAGTCGATATTCTTATCGCTTTGAATGGTGATTTTCTTATGATCTGGGACTTCGTCCAACGCTTTGTCGCCCGGCTTGGCGTTACTGACAGCCTTCTTTAGCTGGTTTTGCAGGGACTTTTGCTTCTTCTCCCCTTCATCGACCGCTTTTTTAAGCTGGTCCATGAGCGACGGAATCAGCCAATCTTCTTGCTCTTTGACCTTACGGAAATCGGCCACGCGGAAGTTGTTAATCATGATGCCGTCTTCGCCGATGATGACCACGTTTGAAGGCTTAAGGTCTTTGACCTCGGCCGCTTTTGGAAGATCGACTTTATCAGGCAACGGAAGCACCTGGTTGGTCGTAGCGTAATTCTGCAGGAGGAACACGCACAGCACGGTGAACATATCCACCATTGCGGTCATGTTGAGCGCGACCACCGCGCCGCGCCTGCCGCCGCCGACGGCGTGGCCTCTCACTCTTAAACCAGGTACATGAATCGCCATATTACGTACTCCCTATCATGGAGGCGATCCGCCGGTGGCCACGGAAATTTCCGGGAAGCCCGCTTGCAGCAAGGCATCCATGCCACCGATCAGATGTTCGTAAGGCAATTCGTCGAGAATGGTCACGACGCAATCGCCTTTTTCCGGATACAGTTCCTTGATCGCTTTCAATTCCTTGATCAGCCGTTCTTGATCGTACTGGCCGTTCACCTTCGGAAAATTCTTTTGTTGGGACGCGATCTGAACCCGATAGCCATTTGCCAAAACGTCGAGACGGAAGGGTATCTCGGACTTTTTTGGCGGTTCGGGTTTATTATTCGGATCGTTGTTCTGAGCGTATATCGAACTTCCGATCTGAATCATCGAGACTTGCGTCCAGACAGCTGTGATAAGCAGAAAGATAATACACACCGACATCAAGTCGATGATGGGGACCAGGTTCAGGTCCACCGAGGTTCCGCGTTTATTACCACCGCTATCGTCAATATGAGCCATTGATTAATCCTTAATCTTATCCCGATTGGCTACCACAAGGTTCATCAGGGTCATGCTGGACTCTTGCATATCGTTGATCGCGCGGCCGATGCGGATTTGGAAAAATCCGTAAGCGACAACCGCCACGATGGCGACGAGAAGACCGAAAGCCGTACAATTCAAGGCTTCCGAAATCCCCTGCGAGAGCATCGCTGCCTTTGTCGCGGCATCGGCTTTCGCCACACCACCGAAGGCGACGATCAGACCGATGATCGTTCCCAGCAGTCCCACAAGAACGCCGATGTTTCCGAAAACCGCGAGAAACGAAACCCAGCCTTCGAGCCGTGGCGTTTCTCTTAGGACGGAAGCATCCATCGCGACTTGTATTTCTTCATCCGGACGGCGGTTCATCACCTGCACCAGACCGGCTTTCAAAGTATTAGTTAAAGGTACCGGGCGCGAATCGCAGAACGCGATCGCCTGGCGAATATCACCGCGTAAAATCATTGTGAAAAGATTCTCGGTGATGTTGATTTTATCAACCGTGAGCTTTTGCAAAGCCATGATGCGGTTGACGATCAGGAACGCCGTGCAAACCCCGATCAACGCGATCAAGATCATGACGTGTCCGCCCTGACAGAATGACTTAGCTATGAAATTTCCGTAACCGGCGCACCGGTCCACGAGCTCGCCCACCACGGGCGCGGCATTTGCTACTGTTTGTTCCAAGGTTCCCTCCTAGTTGTAGGACCCTTCCAGAGTCCCTTTGATTACTGCGAGCTGAAAACGAACGGATAGCTCACGCGACCCACCTGATCTTTCGGCGGATCGGGAAATTTCCATGTCTTCAAGCGGCTGGCGATACATTCGCCGACCGCACTGCTCCCCATTTCATTGCGCGAAACTCCGGCCTGGCTGACCCGGCCGCCTTCCACGATGTCCCATGTGATCACCACTTTGCCGTAGAGATCGGGCGTTCGCTGAAGTTCGCGTTCGTAACAATTGCGAATTTCGCGCAAGTGTTCGCGGATCACCCGACGAATGGCCTCTCGGTCCATCGATCCGGTAAAGTCGGCTTCTTGGCCGCCGACATTGATCTGCACTGAACCTTTGGTTCCAATTCCACCTGTGCCGTAACCAGTGCCGCCCGTGCCGCGGCCTTTGGTGCCGACCCCGGCGATTCCGACGGTATTCGAGCCTTTGCCCGAGCCGGTGTCTTTTAAACGGCCACCAAAGTTATCGCCATCGCGGTTGTCGGCATTGCCCGCGAAACCGGTGGCGCTGTCTGCGGCGCCGACCAATTCACCGGAGCCCGAGTAAGCTTTGTTGATCTGAGCTTGCGTGCCCTTGGAACCGAAAACGCTCAACAGACCCATTTTATTGGGATCGGGCTTTTGGGCCGCCATATTCGCGCCCTCTTTGGGCGCAGTCTTGATCGCCTTCCCTTGCGGCACGGCCGAAACAACCTTATTCGGCTTTGGTTTAGCCGGGCTCGGTTTGACTTCGCCCGCCTGACCGGGATCACCCTTCGTCTCGACCGCCGCCTTCGGCGAGGTGCGAACCTGCTGTGGCTTTTGCTTCACCGGCTCGGGCGGTTTTTCCTTCTGTGGCTCATCTTTCACTTCGACAATCACGCGCTTTTGAAACTGCACCACCGCTTTGCGGATGGGCTCGTCAATTTTCGCTTCATCTTCAAGTAACGGCGAAGGCGTATAGATGTTCATGTAGAGGCCCAAGATGGCCGAAATCGCCATGGCCAGAATGACTCCCGTGACTTCCGATGAAGTCATATCGAGCAGGGGCGCGACGAGCGGTTTCGGAGTTTCGGCCACAAAGCGGATATAGATCGAAATCATATCGCCCTGCAGGCCAATGCGGATCATCTCACCCTGACGGAGATCGTATTCAAAATGGCTGCCGGCATCGCGAATTCGATTCTGCCGCGACAAATCGTTTAGGCTCACGGTCTCGCCATCGCGAATCAGCTCACCTGACATTTCTTGGGTCAAACAAACCGAGACGTTGGCGCCAACCTTTAACAGTTCAAATTTGCTCTTGCTCGAAATAATGGGAACGACCACATCCGCTTCCGGATCCGCGCTCATAAAGACGCTGCCGTGCTTGCTAAAGTGGTGCGAGGAGAGAATGCGATCCTTCCACGCCACGATCACTTCGACCACGGAACCCTTATGCGGTTTAATGACCTCTTTCAGGTCTTTGTAGGGGCTTGCGGGAGCGAACGTGCCGCCCCTTCTTTTCTTGCCGGCACCGTTGGCCGCCGGAATCTTTTTGCCAGCGCCGCTGGCCGCCTTGGGTGCGGCGCCAATGGCCGCCGCGCCACCACCGAAGCTGGGGGGCGCCGATGGCTTTTTCACTTCGGGAGTTATCTTATGGCCGTAGGCCGGGTCGGTGCGATCGTCGACAAATCCGACGGCGCTGGGTTGGGTCTTGTCGTCGTCAAATTCGCGCGGCGGAGCCTGGGGCACGGCCATTTGGTAGGAGCCCGCCGCCGGCGCTTTGACTTCAGCCGCGCCACCGCCCACTTTCGGGGGAGCTGCGGGCTTGGGAACGCCAACAAAAAATTGAATCTTATAGGGACCCACCGCGAGAGTGT
>JALHOQ010000191.1 GCA_022842925.1 Bdellovibrionales bacterium | reverse complement strand
AGCTGCGCGAAGATGCCGCTCGCTGAGAAAAAGAGCGTGATAAAGCCAAAAACATTCGCGCTGCGAATAAACTCCGGATGCTTTTCGCTATAGTCCACGATGGCGCGGAAAGTCTCAGCCGCGCCGGCGCCCATCAAGCGTTCCACTTGTGAGGCGAATTCCATTTCGAGATTCAACCCGATGGTGGCCAAAGCGGCGAGAATCAACAGGACAAGCGGCGCGAACGACAGCGCCGAATAAAAGGAGAGCGCCGCCGCCTGAGTGGTGAGGTCATCATTCACCGCTTTCTGACCAATGTCCCACAGTCGTTGCTTAAACGTCCCAATACGCCCCATAGCGCCGCCTCTTAGTGATGGCGCGGGCGCGGGTATGCCGGCGGATCACTGGCGGGAAAGGATTGCCGAGAGGCTTCGTCCACCGGGTCAAATGGCGGCTTTTGCGGCGGTTTGCTCGAAATTTTCTGCTTTAGGGTACGCAGCGCGGATTTTAATTTTTCGATCGGCGTTTCTTTCATATGCGTTGGTGATTCAAGAATAGTGCCGTGGTAGATCCTTCACGGTGGGGAATAAATCACTATTAAGAGATATCGGTTCTCGTGAGGCCATGGCCATTGTCGTCGGCACGGTTATCGGCACGGGTGTATTTTTAAAGACCGCCGTGATGGCGCAGCATGTGGGCTCGGCTTCGGGTGTGCTGTGGGCGTGGGCCGCGGCGGGTGTGTTGTCTTTGATTGGGGCGTTGACCTATGCCGAAATCTCCACGCTCTATCCCTCGACCGGCGGCGAATATGTTTATCTGCGGGAGGCCTATGGCGATCTACCGGCTTTTTTGTTCGGGTGGACGCGGTTTTTAGTTATCAGTCCCGGAAGCATTGCCGCTTATGCCGCGGGCGCCGCTACCTTTTTGGATGCCATGGTCGCCCTAGAGGAGTGGCGAGTTTGGATCGCGATTGGGATTGTGGTTTTTTTCTCGGGCGTGAATTGTTTAGCGGTTTCATTCACAGGCCGGTTGCAGACGTTTTTAACTGGCCTAAAAGTTTTTATGATTTTAGCTCTCACCTTTTCGATCTTTGCACTGTCGTCGACGGGTTCGTTCGAGAAACTGAATGAAGGGTCGGGTTTTGCAGGTTGGTCGGCGTTTGGCGCTGCGGTGTTGGCGGCCCTATGGGCCTTTGATGGTTGGAGCAATCTGCCCTTAGCGGGTGGGGAAATTGCGAACCCACGAAAGTCACTCCCCCTGGCTTTGGCTGGTGGAACCCTGATTGTGTTTGCGATCTATGCGGCCGCCAATATCGCTTATTTTTACGCCTTGCCGTTCGGGGATGTCTTGAGCTCAAGCTCGACGGCCTATCCGACTGCCGTTCCCGTTGCGACTAAAGCGGCGCAGACGGCGCTCGGGCCGCTAGCTGTGCACGCGTTATCGCTGATGTTTGTGCTTTCAGCCTTGGGTGCGATGAACGGGTCGATCTTAACGGGGGCCCGCGTGCCCTATGCCATGGCTATGGACGGATTGTTTTTTCGCCAGTGGAAGTTTGTGAGCGACAGCGCTCGCGTACCCGCGGTCTCCGTGTTGGCACAGGGAGTGATCTCCGTCGTGCTTGTGGCGTTCGGCACATTTGACCAACTCACGGACTATGTGATTTTCGCTTCCTGGATCTTTTATGCATTGGTGGCCACATCTCTCTTTATTTTTCGTAAGCGTTTTAAACCGGCTGAACGCGCCTATCAGGTGCCGGCGTATCCTTTTCTTCCGGCTCTGTTTGTGGTCGCTTCGGTCTTGTTGTTGATCAATACCTTGTTTACGGCGCCGAAGGAGAGCGGCATTGGCATGTTGATAATCGCGGCCGGTGTGCCGGTTTATTATTTCTTTCGTGCGCGAAGGAATCGAATTCAACCCGCTGAGTGCCTAGGCGACTACCGGTAGGGACAGGTGTAAATCACCGACTCGGTGGCGCCGTCGCGCTCGATTTTGACCTTGTTCGGTCTGTTGCCGTCCATATTGTAAAGTTCAGCGATGGCTGGATCCTGCGGATCGTTGGGATTGGTTTTGATGCCGTTCACTTCGAGAATAATGTCGCCCATCAACAGACCAATTTTTTCGTGAAAAGATCCGTTACGGAAAAATTTCTGCACCATCCAGCCGCGGCTTTTCGTTTTCTTACTCGCTCCGGGCCAAAGATGGGCTTGGTTCGTCACCTGCTTCAGATCGCGGATACAGGGTTTGTCTAATATTTCATCCTGAGCTTGGGCGGAGGCTGAGAATACAAACAATGCGACAACGAGAAGTTTGATCACGCGAGCTCCAATTGTGTCTTTAATAAATGACGCCACAGTCAGCGAACGCAGGCAATGCGCGCGCTGAATTGAGGCGCCTCAAGTAAAGCCGCGTCATGAGATCTTAGGAATTCAACAGACTTTAGGCTGGCCCTCTTCGGTGAATTTTAGAACCGGCGCGCTGAAAGCCACTTCGGTACATCGCGGCCGAAGATCACATCGACTAGGCATTTGGTCGTGTGAAACGCGAGGCCGATGCCGTGAGCGGTGTAGCCGCCGGCGAAGAAGACCTGTGGATCGTCGGGAATCGATCCGACCATGGGTTCCCCGTCCCGCGCAAAACCCATTACGCCTGACCAGCGGTGGGTGACTTTGGCGTTTTTAAACTGCGGCAGGTGCGTGACGACAAACTCGTGCAAGGCATTTTGAATCGGCTCGGTGATATGGTCGGAGTAGCCAACTTCCGATTCTTTCTCGACTTGGCGAAAACCGCCGATGAGGAGTTCGCCGCTCGGAACCTGACGAAAGTAATCCAAATAAAAGTTCGCGTAGCAAGGGGCATCCATAAATCGAGGAACGGCCTCCATCATCAGGCACTGACCGCGGGTCGGGTAAACTTTGTCTTTAAACCACGGATGCAGAACCGCCGAATAGCCGTTGAGGTTCATTAAGATCATCGGCGCCTCAAATTCGCCGGCATCGGTCTTAAGAATCCGCATTCCGTCGGCGCCTTCCGCGATGCCAAAAGCTTCCACTCCCTCATGTAGATCGGCTTTCACACGCGAAGCGATCCGCTTTACAAGTTGGACCGGATTCACTGAGGCGTCGTCCAAATATTTTATTCCGCCGACAAAATTAGTGGCGCCCGCGTGCTTTTTGACCTCTTCGGCATTGAATATTTCCGTGCGGATGTTGAGGTTGGCCATGGTTTGCGCCACGTTCTTCAATTCATTAAACTCATTCTCCTGCGCGGCGAGTGAGTAGGCCCCATTTTGTTCAAACTGGAGATCAGCGGCGCGATCCTGAATGATTTCTTCTTTAAGAAGGCGAAGATTTTCTTGGGCGAAGCGCCAGATTTCGGTGGCCTGCTCGAGTCCGTGCTTGTTGATCATGCGATTGAAGTGTTCAACCGAGCCGCAGGTGATAAAGCCCGCATTGCGGCCGCTGGCGCCAAAGGCGAGGCGCGATTTTTCGATAATGGCGATCTTGAGCGAGGGGTCTTCTTTGTTTAGCCAGTATGCGGTCGAGAGGCCGGATATTCCGGCGCCGACGATGATGGCATCATAGGCGCGGGTTTCGCTGTCGCGTGATCGATCGAGCCAAAACGAAGTGCTCACGGATTTCCCCCTCTTTCCAGGTCCAGATACATTTCGACAGCTGTACATCGGCACGGAGGTTTTAGGCAACGCGTGCAGTTGTAATTCACATCTCTCCAGTAATCTTTATGTTCAGCCACGACGGCGAAACCCAATTTTTGTAAATAACGGGTGGACGAGTTGTTTGGCGACTCCTTCCACGAGTGACAGACAATGCCTTTGGCCCCGGTTTCTTTGAGGATAGTGATCGCGGCTGTCGACAATTTTCCACCCCAACCCTGACCCTGCAAATCGCCAGAGAGAAAGAGGGACTGAAAATAAGCCGTGGCAGTGAAATCATGAGGCCACTTGGCTGGCTCTAAACCAAGGCCCTTGCCCTGTTCCCAGCGGCCGGGTGGGTAAGAGATTCGGATGCCTTTTATTTGCTCTTTGTCGTTTTCGAGAAGGAGCGTGCACATACGGCCGTTCTTGCTCGAACGCTGGAAGATGGTCTGAACTTCGTCGAGCGAATAGTAACCTGCTCCAATTTCTCGGTCGGTAAAAGCGACAACATCTTCGCAATCACTCGCCTGCATGGGCCTGATTCGCATGCGCCCCCCACATACCGGTTACGCCGATCCGCGTCGCGAAAAGAAACGGCGCACCTGAAATGGTGTGCTCGAGGCGATTCGAACGCCTGACCTTCGCCTTCGGAGGGCGACACTCTATCCAGCTGAGCTACGAGCACACGAGACCGTGGACAATAAGGGCTAAGTCATAGAAACTCTTTTCAAAGGAGTAAAGTATGAAGTCGAAAAAACGTGTGAAAAACAAGCTCCACTCGCGCCGGAAGTCCAAAAAGCGCAAAATGATTCGCAGAAAGAAGTAGTCGGTAGTCCCAGTTCGGGGACTGAAAAAAGACCATAATGCGATCGTAAATTAACCACCTTTAATTCAGGTATTGCGGGGTTTTAGCCCCCTCTGTATAAGGTTCGCCATTGCTTACATTCCGGTATGACCCGGAGTGCTCAAGAATTAGGGGACCTCATATGTTTAAGTCCGTTGTTCTGACGCTCGCCTTGATTGGACATCAGGCGTGGGCGGCGAAATCCGTCACCATTAAAGATTTCAATCCCAAATCGCTCGTGGCCGGCACCACGAATCAGATTCGCGCTGAATTCAGCGACAAGATGATTCAACTCAGTGCCAATCCCGAGGCCAACATCTTTACCATCGCGTGTTCTCCGCAAGTGCAGGGACGAGCGCAGTGGGTGGATGAAAAAACATGGACCTTCGACTTCAGTACGAAACTTTATGCCAATAAACTTCCCGGCGGCACCCGCTGCGAAGTGACTTTGAAGCAAGATTTTAAATCCGCTAAAAACGTGACCGGAAAAACCTCCTACTCGTTTCAGATCGATGGACCCAATGTCGTCGCGATTTACCCGGGCGACACCAACGGTCGCAGCAAGGCGCAAGTCAATGAAGATCAGGTTTTTGCGCTGGGCCTCGACGCCGATGTGGATGCAGCTTCAGTGTTGAAGAATGCTTACTTCAAGGTTGAAGGGGTCGCATCTTCGGTGCAGATCCGAATCCTAACGGAGGCGGAAAAGCGCTCGATCATGAAGTCGGAGGGATTCCCCGATTACATGTTCAATAAGGAATTGCCGCTTCTGATGGTGCAACCGGTGCAGAAGTTTCCGGCCAACAAGACCGTAACCTTGGTGTGGGGCAAGAACATTAAATCTTCGCAGAGCGGATTAACCCGACTCAGTGACTTGAGCCTGCACTATGCGACTCGGCCGATGCTGAGTGCCCAGTTCTCCTGCGTTCGCGAAAACGCGAAGGCCGATTGTTCACCATTTTCGCCCATGGAACTCAGCTTCACCTCTGAGGTCCCGGCCGATCTTGCCCGCCAAGTCCGCTTGGTCGGCGCGGACGGCAAAGTGATTCAGGCCCAGCTCGCGCCCGACGAAAAGGGCAGCAGCACCGTCGTCCGTGTCACTTTTCCCGCGACGGTCAAAGAGAAACAATCGTGGCGTCTCGAAATCCCGGCGGGAATCCGAGACGATGCCGGGCGTCCCCTAGCCAATCAGGCCAGCTTCCCGATCACGGTGAAAACTTCGGAGTTTCCGCCGCTAGCGAAGTTCGCAGCGGAATTTGGGATCATTGAAGCCAACCAGAAACCTGTCGTCCTCCCAGCGACTCTGCGCAATCTTGAGGCTCGCGTAGCTGGCCAGAATCTTGTGCCGCAGACTTTGAACGGCGCTTCGGCTCGGATCTCGGCCGATAACTTTCCGGCCGTGATCGAGTGGCTGAAGGTTCTCGATAGCAAGTCGAGTGACTCGCGCGGCTTTGATGGCCGTGACAAGTCGATCTTTGATCATAATAAAAACTTGAAGCCTGTGCCCTTCAACGTGCCGCTGGCCGATCAAGGCAAGGCCTTTGAAGTCGTGGGCATCCCTCTTAATGGACCCGGTTTTTACGTCGTGGAATTGCAGAGCCGCCTCCTCGGCCGCGCACTTCTCGGCAAAGATGCCAATATGTTTGTATCGGCTGGTGCTCTCGTCACCAATATGATGGTGCACAGCAAGTTTGGTCGGGAGTCCTCGCTGTTTTGGGTTACGGCTCTTGATAGCGGCCGCCCTGTCGCCGGCGCCCAGGTCGTGATCCATGATTGTTCTGGTAAAGCTTTAGTTTCGGGCTCGACCGACGCCAATGGCGTTTACAAGTACGCTGGCTCGCTTAAGGCGAAGTTGACGACCTCCGCCTGCGACGGTTCCACGATCAGCTCGCGGTACAACAGCGGTTTCTTTGTTAGCGCCCAGA
>JALHOQ010000190.1 GCA_022842925.1 Bdellovibrionales bacterium | reverse complement strand
CGCTGAAGCTGCTGCGTGAAGTGAAACCGGATTACCTGGTCTATTGCTTTGACCTGCCGGAGCCGTCTTTTCGATCGGAAATGTACCCTGAGTATAAAGCCCATCGCGATGAGATGCCGGGTGATCTGTCGCCTCAGGTTCCCTATCTGATTCAGCTGACCGAATTGCTCGGGATCAAGCATGTCGAGAAGGCGGGCTTTGAGGCCGACGATGTGATCGGGTCTTTGGCCATCTTGGCGGCGCGAGAGAAGGTGCAGGCGGTGATCGTGAGCGGCGATAAGGATTTTGCCCAGCTGGTCCAGCCGGGAATTTCTTTGTACGACACGATGAAGAACGTGCGCACCGATGTCGACGGCGTGAAGGCCAAATGGGGAATTCGCCCAGACCAAATGATTGATTATTTGGCGATGGTGGGCGATTCCTCCGATAACGTGCCGGGCGTGCGCGGTATTGGGCCTAAGGGTGCTTGTAAGTTGCTGGCGGATTTTGAAACTCTCGAGCGGGTTTACGAGAATATCGAGTCGATTAAGGGCGCGACCCAGACCAAGTTGAAAGAGCATAAGAAAGAGGCTTTTCTTTCGAAGAAGCTGGTCACGATCGTGACTGATATGAACCTTGAGGTTGGATTAGAGGATCTGAAGCTGAAGCCTTTGGATCGCGAGCCTCTGCGCGCGATGCTGCAGGAGTTAAGCTTCAAGAGCTTTGAAAAAACTCTTTTTGCCGAGGGTGGGGACGTCACTGCATCGGCCGCGACGGTTGAAAAGAAATCACCAGCCGGTGAAGAAAACGCGAAAGTCGAAGCGACCGCCACTCCCGCACGCGCCAAACGCGTGGGCGGAAAGAAGGGCGCCGATTGGGCGGAGGAGGAATTGTCGCTCGAGGATTTACGCAAGCGCGTCGCTCCTTACTCCGAGATCTGGGCTCACTTGAGCGAGCGTGGGTTGTACTTCGGCTACGACGGCAAAGTGTTGCGAGTGCCGGCCGATGAGAAAGAAATCGGTCTGGCTTTGGCGCAAAAGCATTTGAAATGGAAAGGCTTCGACGTCAAACAGGTGTTGAAGGCCTTAAGTCTGCCGTCACCTGTCGTGATTTGGGACTCGCTACTCGCGGCCTATGTGGTGCGCCCTGAGGGAATCAAAACTTTTGAGGACGTGTACGAGCAGCACTGCGAACGCAAGCTGCCGGACTTGGCGTCGGCTTCGGACTATTTGCGCGCGCATGTGGAGCTGGAAGACTGTCTGACCGAGAAAGTGAAGGCACAGGCCGGTGATAAGGTCTTGCGGGAGTTTGATCTTCCGTTGGTTCCCGTGCTGGCGGCGATGGAAGTGCGTGGAGTGAAGATTGATTTTGAGGAGCTGAAGCGGCAGAGCACGGACCTAAACCGGGATATTCAGCGCCTAGAAAAAGAAATTCACAAAGTCGCAGACACCGAATTCAATATCGGAAGCCCCAAGCAACTCGGCCAGGTTTTATTCGAGCGATTGAAACTCCCGCCGTCGAAAAAGACAAAGACGGGATTTTCGACCGACAGTGATGTGTTGGAGGGACTGCGCGACCTGCATCCGGTAGCAGGTTTGATCTTGGACTATCGCGAGTTCACCAAACTCAAGAGCACGTATGTGGACGCGTTACCCGCGCTGGCCGATACCAATGGCCGCGTACATACAACTTTGAATCAAGCCTGGACGTCGACGGGCCGACTCTCCAGCACCAATCCGAACTTACAAAATATTCCGATCCGCACCGATCGCGGTCGCCTGGTGCGCCGGGCGTTTATTGCCGACGAGGGCAGCTGCCTGATCTCGGCCGATTATTCACAAATTGAATTGCGTGTTCTCGCGCATATCACGGGCGACGCGGGTTTAACTCGCGCCTTTATGGACGACCTCGATATCCATACCGCCACCGCATCCGAAGTTTTCGGCGTGAAGCTTGAAGATGTCACCAAAGATCATCGTCGCATCGCCAAGGCGGTGAACTTCGGTCTGGCCTATGGGCAGGGGGCAGTCGGCTTGGCCGACACTCTGGGAATTCCGCGCAAAGAGGCCATGGAGATTATCTCCCGCTACTTCAAACGCTTTAGCGGCGTGAAAGACTTTATGGAAACAACTATACGCGAGGGCCTTGAGCGCGGTTATGTCGAGACGATCTTCGGTCGCCGCCGTTACATCGACGAACTGAAGTCACAGAATCAAATGATCCGCCGAGCAGGCGAGCGGGCCGCGATCAATGCGCCCATTCAAGGTACAGCGAGCGATCTGGTCAAACTCGCCATGATCAAGGCGCACGAATCATTGCCGATTCCCTTGCTGCTACAAGTGCACGATGAATTGCTTTTCGAATGCCCGGTCGACGAGGCCGCCGACTACTGCCGCGACATCAAAGAGCTGATGGAATCTGCGTACAAACTGAGAGTCCCGCTGAAAGTAAACGTATCTCAAGGGAAAAACTGGGACGACGCCCACTAGAGGTACCAGGTTCTTTTTTCGAAGCGCCGCGTTGGCTGCTGGTACCTCAGGGGCGTTCCCAGCCGACGACGCGGCCGCCTTCGAAGTACACGATTCGCATTTCCTTTTGATAGCCTTCATTGCCCGAGACGTAGCGATTGTACTTCCAGCGTTCGAAACCGTAAATTTGTGAACCGGCGACTTCGACCGCATCGGGGTCGCCCCAGCTTTCCATCACCGCTTTTTGAGTCATGCCGAGCGCGATGTCATTCGACTCGATGGCCTTAGCCATGTCCTCGCTATACACTTCGTCTTTCTGGCCCAAGCCGCGGTTCGCGGCCCAGCGTTCGCGCGCTTCAAAGGTGGGAAGTGAGAGAAAGTACATGCGCTCGCGGTCGTTCTTCAGCAGCGACCGAATCTGGTAGTACTGCTTTTTCTCTCGCTTAGTCGAGATTTGCGCTTCCATTCGATTAATACGGATGCGTTGCTCAAGGCCGCCACGTTCTTCGGGCGAGAGGGCTCGACCCATTAAACCCAGTTCTTCACGAGCCTCGGTTTCAACAGTCTGTTTGCGCAGTTCATAGAGATCCGAGCGGGTGCTACCCAAAGATTCTTCTTCGTAGAAGTAGCCGCTGCGCGGATTGCGTTCCAACATCGCGCAAGCCGAAAGTCCTAACGACAGCATGACAACTAGGTACTTCATCTCTTCTCCCATTATGTCTTGAAGCCCTTTTCGGTTCAAATTGAGAAAAATTGAGTCCATAATGTGGAGAGATGAGCAGCTCGCAGACTCCCGACCAGACTAAAGGCGACGAAATTCCCCTCGAGGATATCGATCGGATTCTCGCGGCCGAGGACCCTGAGTTCACTCAAAGCCTGGAAGAAGTCCGCGCGGTCGAAACCGACAAAGATGTAGTGATCGAAGCTTCGGCACTGGATGAGAGCGAAGTCGGCGTCGCATCAGCGCAACAGGACGAGTCCGCCGGATTTTTACGCCGCAAGATCGACGGGTTTAAAATGGCCTACACCGCTTGGCGGTTGCGCCTGCGGCTCCGGTTAGTTCAGGCCGCCAAAGATGCATTCGTTTGGGCCAAAACGCGACCTAAAGATTACCTACTTTTCGCCTTCGCCATGCTCAAGACTCTGGCCAAAAAGAGCACGGCGCCGATCAAGGCGTTTATGTCGGCCAGCAAAATGCAAAAGATCACGGTCGTCGCGCTCCTTGCGATATCGGTCGGCACCATCTGGGTTCTGGCGGCCAACCTGAAGGGGATTTGGATTCCTCATCTTATGGGGCCGATTCTCGCGGATCTCGGGGAGCACGCGGACTTCGTCGAGACCTACGACCCCAAAGATGGCGCGGAAAGCTTTTACAGTGCCTTCCCGCAGGAAGTTTATCAGTTCCTGTTCAAAAAAATGCGAGTGAACCTTAAGCGCACGACCTCGAATCCCTTGCCCATGGGCGCCTTTGAAGTCGTGGTCGAAGTCGATTCCAAAGACACGGCCGTAGAGCTTCGCGACCGCGAAGTCGAACTGCACGATGAGCTGCAGCGCCTCTTCGAAGACGAGACCGTCACCGATCTCGAGCAGGATTTAGGCAAGAGCCGACTCAAAGGCCGCATCAAAAAGAGCCTGAACGAGCGGCTCACCCAAGGCTGGATCAAAGACGTTCACTTAAAAACGTTCGTACTTAAGCCTTAATTCGACAAAAGTTCGTCGATGTCGATACCGTAGTGGCGGATGCGATCGCTTAAAGTACTTTTGGCCATGTTCAGGTCGGCCGCCGTTCGCCGTTGGTTGCCACGATTGGCGCGTAACCGGGTCCGGATCATCTCCAGTTCAAGCTCTTTGATCACTGAGCGACCGCCGCGGGCGCTGAGGTCGGGCAGCTTACTCTTCGCCTTGTTTAGATTGTCGAGCAGAAAATCCACATTTTCCTCGGTGACTTCTTGATCGCCAAAAAACGCCTTGGCTCGCGAGATCACGTTGCGCAGTTCGCGAATATTGCCCGGCCAATCGTGGGCTTTCAGTTTTAAAATAGCGGCATAAGAAAACCGCACCCGCAGACGCCGGCAGAAAAAATAAAACAGATCGTCAAAGTCCTCGATCCGGTCGCGCAGGGGCGGCGAGTGGAGCTGTACGACATGGAGCCGAAAGTACAGATCTTCGCGAAAAAATCCGTCAAGCACATGACGCTTCAGATCCCGATGGGTGGCGGCGACGATTCGAATGTCCGTGGTCACCGCTCGATCACTGCCCACGGGTCGGATCTGATTGTTCTCAAGCGCGCGCAGCAGTTTGGGTTGCAGTGCGGACGGCAGGTCGCCGATTTCGTCTAAAAACAGAGTTCCACCGCGCGCAGCTTCGAACGCGCCCTTGCGGTCGCCGGTCGCGCCGGTGAAACTTCCCCGCACGTGACCAAAGAGTTCGCTCTCGACCAGGGATTCGCTCAAAGCACTGCAATTGACGCCGACAAAGGGACCCGAGGAGCGATTGGATAGGCGGTGGATCTGTTGAGCCAAAATATCCTTACCGCTTCCCGACGGGCCCGATATCAGAATCGGAAAGTCGCTTTCGGCGATGGCCGGCACCCGGTCGAGCTGGGCCTTCCAGCCGGCGTTCTTGCTCGAAAGAGGCGAGAGTTCTTCGAGATTCTCGCCCTTCTCGAGGCTAAAGCGGTACTCGCACATACCAATGCGAACGCGGTCGCCGTCGCGTAGAACCGCTTCAATCACGCGAGCGCCATTTAGAAAAGTGCCGTTGCGGCTGCGCAAATCGCGCAGAAGAAATTGCCCGTCCCGGCGCTCAATTCGGGCGTGCCGCGCCGAGAGAAACTCATCATCCGGCGCGATATGGTTCGAGCGCTCTCGCCCAATATGTAAAAATTCACCTAACTCAACGTGATGGACGCGATGGGCGTCCTTCCATACCAAAAACGCGGTCTCGACGGGCTGGCCGTCGGTCGCTGAAAACAGAGTGCGTGTCGTCATAAAACCTCCAAGTCCTGAACTACAATCAAGTCTGATGCCAGCGGTTTCGGGCACAATAGGGGTGGCTCGCGTCCGGATGTCCGGCTTTTCGGACTTGGCCCCGTCCGTCCGGACAGTCTATGATCCCGCGATATGAAAGTTCGATTTCTTAAAAGTTCGGGCGCTAAGCCCGACTATCCGTTTCCGTATAAGCCTGAAGTGGCGATCGTCGGCCGCAGCAATGCTGGTAAATCGTCGTTTATCAACGCTCTGTGTGGACAGAAAATCGCTAAGGTCAGTTCGACTCCGGGTAAAACCCGGTTGCTTAATTTTTTCGAAATCGAGGAAGCCCTCTATTTCGTCGATATGCCGGGCTACGGTTACGCCACGGGCGACCGCGAAGAGGCCAAAAATTGGAAGCATATGATCGAGCACTATCTTAAGAACCGCGAGACCCTACGCGGCGTCCTGATAATCATGGATATCCGGCGCGACTGGGGCGACGAAGAAGAGATGATGAAGGACTGGCTCACTCACTTTAAAATTAAGTGGGCTGTGATTTTGAATAAGTCAGACAAGCTCTCGAACCAGCAGATCCTGAAGCGCGAGCAGATCATTCAAAAAGAAATCGGCGAGGCGCCGACCTATATCCTAAGCTCGCTCAAGAAGCAGAACCTCGACAAAGTAAAGAATTTGATTCTGAAGGAGTGGCCCAAATGAAAGCGATTGGCGTAATTCCCGCCCGCTACGGATCAACCCGTTTTCCGGGCAAACCGCTTAAGCTGATCTTGGATAAACCCCTTCTGCAATGGGTGATAGAGGCGGCTCGGACCGCACGCACGCTCGATGAAATCTGGGTGGCCACGGATCACGAGCAAATCCACGCCCTGGCCGAAAGAATTGGCGTGAAGGCGGTGATGACCTCCCCCGAATTAGTCAGTGGCAGCGATCGAGTTTATGCGGCGGTACAGGATCAAGACGTGGACGTCGTCGTGAATATACAGGGCGATGAGCCGCTTATAACGGGCCAGCTTCTCGATCAGCTGGTCTCACCGTTGCTTGAGGACACGGCTCTGCCCATGGCCACGCTCGGGCGG
>JALHOQ010000189.1 GCA_022842925.1 Bdellovibrionales bacterium | reverse complement strand
GGTGCGAATCGTCATTATCTTCAAGTGCGCTTAAGAGTTCATGCACTTCTTTAAGTTGATCTTCGCTCAGTTTCGCAAGCTCTTTGGGCTTAAACGAAAGTTCGGCCACCTTGACCTCCCAGCCTCGGCCTTGCAGAGCCTTGCGAATGGAATCCAGGTCCGATGGGGTGCCGTAAAAACTGTAAGTGCCGTTGTCTTCTTTTTCGACTTCGTTGGCGCCAGCCTCGATGGCCTCTTCTTCGGCGTCAAAGCCGCCGGTCTTTGCGCCTTGAATCAGACACACGCGCTCGAACATCCACGCCACGGCTCCGCTTTCGCCCATATTGCCGCCGTTGGATTTAAACACGTTGCGAATTTCACTGACCGTGCGGGTGCGGTTGTCGGTCTGGCATTCGACTAGAATTCCCGCTCCGTGAGGGCCGTAGCCTTCGTACATGATCTCTTCGATTTGGGCTCCATCGTCGAGCTGGCCGGTGCCTTTTTTAATCGCGCGCTCGATGGTGTCTTTCGGGCAGGAGACTTCTTTGGCTGCGGCAATGGCCATTTTCAGTCGCGAATTCCCTTCCGGGTCACCACCGCCGAGCTTCGCGGCGACGGAGATTTCGCGGGCGACTTTGGTGAATATCGCGCCCTTTTTCTGCGAGGCTTCGAGTTTGCCCGCTGTTTTCCAACCTTTTCCCATATCGACCTCTGTGTTAAGTCCCAGTTATGACAGATGGCGCCCAAGAGACGCAAGTCCTCAACCAGCCGAACGTTCGCGAAAAGCTAAGGCTTTTGCCTCGCGAGCTGGAATTGCTGGCTCGTGGCCAGGTTTATCCAGTGCCCGAAGGGCCTGGACGCGATGTGCAAATCTTGCCGATTCGGGAGCTGCCGCCGAAAAAGGGTTTAAGCACGCGCGAGGGTCAGGCGCGAATGCTGCACGATTTGGCATCGATCGAACTTCAGGCCATGGAGTTGGGGCTTCGCACACTGATTGAGTTCCCTTTCGCGCCCGAAGAGTTTCGCCGCGAGTTGATGGCTTTGACCGCGGATGAGGGGCGCCATTTGCGAATGTGCCTCGACGGGTTGGAAGGGCTCGGGCTTCCGTGGGGAAGTTTCCCGACTCATATCGGGTTATGGCAGTCGGTGAGTCGTGAGGATTCTTTGCTGGATCGAATCGTGATCGTGCATCGCTACTTGGAAGGTTCGGGTCTGGATGCATCCGATACTCTGCTGCGCCGGTTGGATGGCGTTCAGGCGCCTTCGGTGCGCGAGTGCGTGCGTGTGATTCGCCAGGATGAGATGGGACACGTGCAGTTTGGCAGTCGCTGGTATCGAAAGATCGCCGAGGCTGAGGGGTTGGATCCGGATCAGGATTTCTCTGTTCGATTGCGGCGGTTGTTTGCCAAAATCCCGCGCCGTTTAGAGCCGATTTCGCGAGCGACTCGCCTTGAAGCGGGATTTAGCGAGGGTGAGATTCAGGCTTTGGAAGAGGTGCGCCAGCTGTGGCTTGCGCCTCCAGCGGAGCGGATTCATAGATGATATATCACCTATCCACGCTAGCGACCGTCGGCACGGTGCGCATGTGGATAAGTGGAGGCGCGCGGAAACGTGACCAAGCTATTGATTTCGCCGCCACCCCATGCGGTAATCGTGCGCCTAGGGGAGGATTTATGAAACTGATTCTAATCACTTTGGCCGTTATCTCTGCGCCTGCCTTCGCCGCGCAAACTCAGCTCGAACTTCGCGAGCCCGCGCTAAGGGCGAGTAATCCCGCCATCGACTGCTTTAACCGAACGGGCAATCTCAATACGCGCGATGCCGCCATCCTGTGTTCAGGCGCCGTTGATGCGTTTGCGCCGATCAATTGTTTTAATTCTACAGGGAGCTTGAGTGATCATGATGCCGCGATTCTATGTTCGCGGTCGGGTGTTGGCACGTTACTACAGTAGAGTTTAAAACCCCTGTATAGTTGTCGGCAAGAGAACGGTTGCGCTGTTGCCGCTATTGCCCCAGCACTGAAGACCTAGGGGTGTGGTGGCGCATAGCATAGAATTTTCTCCATCGCCGAGCGACAGCTCCTGCACGTTTGATAAGCCGGGGACCGGCGTAGGGACCAAGCTATCGACCTGAGTGCCGTTGCCTAGTTGACCAAAAAAATTGTAGCCCCAGCAGCTGACTTGGTTTTGTCCGTTCAGAGCGCATGTCGATTGATAGGCCGACGAAACTTGTTTGATTCCATCCAATCCAGGTACCGGGATTGGGACCAGGCTAGCCGTGGTGGAATTATTGCCAAGTTGCCCGGCGCCGTTATACCCCCAACAATACACCTTTCCTGCTAGGGTCACGGCGCACGTATGATTACTGCTGGCCGCGACCTGCTTAACTTGTGAGAGCCCGGTCGCGGGCACGGGTACAAGACTGACCTCGGTCGCATTGTTGCCCAGTTTTCCATTGTTGCCTCCCCAACAAAAGACGGTGTTCCAAGCCGTTACAGCGCAGGTGTGGTCGCTTCCCGAGGATATGTGACGTACTCCCTGAAGGCCCTGTACGGCAACTGGCACGGAGCTGTTGGCTGTTGCATTGTTGCCGAGGCGGCGGCCTAAGCCCCAGCACAAAACTGTATGTTGCGCCGTAAGAGCGCAGGTGTGAGCAAAACCCGAAGAGATTTGCTTAATATACGGCAGTCCTTGGACGGTTACCGGAGTGAGGCTGCCTGTTGTGGAGCCGTTCCCAAGTTGACCATAGTTGTAGAAGTTGGTGACAGCTCCCCAGCACGAAACCGCCCCCTGATTGGTCAGCGCACAAACGTGCCAATCGCCGGCCGATACCTGTTTCACCTGGGAAACGCCAATCACGGGAGATGGAGTGTTACGGCTCACATTTGTGCCGTCGCCGAGTTGGCCATTAAAGCCATTGCCCCAGCATTTGAGTTCATTTTGCGGATTGATTCCGCACGCAAAATGCTGAGCAACTGAAACCTTAGGAAGAAAGGGTCCGGCAACCGAGTTGGCTGCAATCGTAAGCTGTGCCGTGGCTCGGCCAATTAACCCTTTGGAAGTGGATTTGATATTGAGCCCGAAAGTCAATGGCGCCGTGCCCGATGCAAGGACCGGCAGCTGCACGGTGACCGACGTTTGTCCGGCAGGGATAGTGACGCTGTCGTCGATGGCGAAAAAGTGCTCAGGCGTGGTAGCGGTGCCAGGAGAGGTGGCGTAGTGGACCGTGATGTTGTCGCTATCGGGTTTGTTCAGTCGAATCTCCGCGCGCAAAATGCCGTCAATAATTTGCGAGCTATCTTGCGCCAGTACCTGAAGAGGTGCGGCGGGATCAATGGGTAGTGAGGAGTTCGAATCCTGCGCGGAAGAGGTCGGCGCGAGATCTGAGGACAGGTCTATTGAAGAAAAACCACTGCTGCAATTCTGAAAGGCGCCGACTAACAGTCCCAACGCCAGTGCTGTGGTGGTATGTTTTCTGAACCCCATGATTCATTCTCTGATGAGGGAACTTGAAACGGTACTGACAATTTTGCTTTATTTTGTCTCAGAATGAAGCGGGGACAGGTAAATCCAGTCTGCAGATCTCTTTATACGCGGATGGAACCCTTTACCCTCATCCACCCCTCCCGAGCCAGCTAGGAGCGGGGCGGGGGACTCGCTTTTTCAAATCTCTTCGCCTTTACGCAAGTAGCGCCACTGGCCTTCGGCCAGTTTCCCCAGCATCAGCCGGCCGATTCGCACGCGCTTTAATCCCATTACTTTAAGGCCTACGGCTTCGCACATTTTTCGGATTTGGCGTTTCATTCCCTCGCGCAAAACGAAGCGCAGCTGGTCCTCGTTCAGCCATTCCACTTTCGCGGGGCGCAGCTTGCGACCTTCAATCACCAACGATCCATTGCAGAGGCGCTTCAGATCTTGCTCCGACAAGCGCCCCGTGACGCGCACTAAATATTCCTTTTCGACATCGGAGTCTTCGCCGATGATCTTTTTCGCTAGCACGCCGTCTTGACTCATAATCAATAAGCCCTGCGAATCGATATCGAGCCGCCCGCATGGAGCCAGCTTTTTTAAATGTGCGCGATCGAACTTTTTCTTGTCGCCCGCATCTTGATTCTCGGGCCGCACCAGTTCGACCGCCGCTCTATAGCCGCCTTCGGGCTGCGAAGAAACGTAGCCCACGGGCTTGTTAATTAAAATCGTAACCTTCTCATCAAGCATCCGTTGCGCACGACCGGTGATCTCGATCCGCACACTGGGCAGCACTTTCGTGCCGAGCTGGCTGACGATCTCGCCGTCCACTTTCACCAGACCCTTGGCGATCAGGTCGTCGGCTTCACGCCGCGAGCACAAACCTCGTTCCGACATCAATTTGCTTAAGCGCAGTGGTTCAGACAAAGGCCACCTCGGAGCGTGAACTGATGTAGCGATTCTTTTCGGTCTCCTGCAGCGCAACGGCGACTAGGAAAGGCGCCAGCGGGGATTTAAGCAATTGCGCATGAATCCACTCCACCATCTTTTCACCGGTCGGCGGTTCGACCACTCGCACTTCGCGCCCATGGAAATGAGGTTCTACGAATTCGCGATAGCTTTGATCCGCAACAGCCTTATCCGCACCTCGGTAACTCAATTCCAGGTAGAAATGGTGCCCATGTTTGTTCTCATTCACAGCGGGCAAGCGATGCACGCTTTGAAAGACATAACGACTGGTGAACGTGATCACGGCCATACATCCACCCAAAAATCCGGCGACTCGAACAGGCGCAGTTTTTTTAAGGCCACTCCGCGCTCCTCAGACTGCCCACGGAGGCGATGGAACAGACCTTCGGCTATTCCCGTTGTGGCCGCCTCAATTTGCGGTTTCAAATCTAAGTCCTTCGCAACGCTCAACCACGCGTCATCAATCAAGCCGTCGATGTCGCGAATGTTTAAAAACATTCCCGTGGCCGGATCCACTGCTCCCGCCAATGTCACTTCAACATAATAATTGTTGGCTGACCCCGCAGGGGTCAGAAGATTTCCTTGAGGATGGAGCCGCAGAAAAGACCGGCGGCGGGAGATGCAGGTCATAAACCCATTCCGCCATCCACAGACAGAACGCTGCCTGTGGTCCACGATGAGGCGCCGCTGAGCAGGAACCAAGCGGCGTCGGCGATATCGTCTGCAGTGCCCATGCGGCCAAGCGGGGCGAGTTGGTGGGCCATCTGCCGGTGCTCGCTCGACTCATCTTGACCGAAGAACGGATGAATCGGCGTATCGACTAAACCTGGGCAAAGACAATTGACGCGAATATGGAGCGGCGCCCACTCCAACGCCAGACTCTGCGTCCAGTTGACCATGGCGGCTTTGATGGCCGAATAGGCGGAGGTGTTAGGAATCGGCCTGAGGCCTAAGTTCGAACTGATATTTAAGACCGAGGAGGGCGCCGAAGCTCTGAGCTCCGGATAAAAGTCGCGAGTCAGGCGCACGGCCGACAAAAGATTGTTCTGAAACTGCCGCTCCCAAATCCCATCGGAAGTGGAGTCGAATGTGCCGCGGTCGACGACCCCGGCATTGTTCACTAAGCCGGCGAGAGTGAGATCGTTATGGCCGAGCCATTTGCGAATTTCGGCGTTCATCTGGGAACTCTCGTTGGAGTTGGCCAAATTCACAGATGCGAAGAAGAAGTTCTTTGCTCCTAAAAGCTTAGCTGTGTTCTCGAGTTTTTTAGAGTCGCGGCCGAGACCGAAGACGGGATGGCCTTGGGCCACGATCCTTTTGGCGATGGCTTGACCGATTCCCGAACCTGCACCTGTAACAATATAAGCTTGGACTTTTGACATGGCGGCGAAAGTAGCAAACGCCGCCGTAAAACTCAACTTAGGGGCCTAAAAAGACGAAAGGAGAAGGGTGAGCCCGCTTCTCCTTTTCGCATTTAAAACGTTTGTCGTCAGCCTGGCGCTGTTTCTCGCCCTCGGCGCGAACCTATAGGGCTTACGCCACCTTTTTCTTGGTCGTATAAGCTTGGTACTTCTTATCGAAGTCGGAGGGTTTTTGGCCGGCTCGGTTCACCAAACCTTCTTTAAACCAGCCGAAGTGTTCCGTGCAAAACGCCATCCGGTCCACTTTCTTGCCGCATTTATCCACGCAGCAATTCATGCTGACCACGTTGCCGCCGCCACCACCGCCGCCTGTGTCCTTTGCGCCTTTATCTTTAGACATGAAAAATGACTCCTTTATTTGGCGGCCCTGAAAAGAGCCCGCCTTACCTCTGATTATATCGGCAAAAGGAGACCCGACCTAAAGTTGCAGAGGCTAGAGGGCCTTAAGATCAGTCAAGTCGAGTTGGTTGAGCGAGTTCAATGTCCAGCCGGTAAACTTAGGGCTGGCTAGAGTCGAGAAGAACATCTCGCCCAAAGGTATGAGGCGGTGAGTGGTCATCAAATATTCCACGGCTTTTCGGCAGGCGACTTTTCGTTCACTGTCCGATTTTGCGCTCGCGACTTCTTTGACCCGCTTTTCGTACTCGCGGTCGTTGAGTTGGATATAGTTCTCAGGGTGGTCTTTGGTGAAAATCTCGAGGCCGGCGAGACAGGTGGGTCGATCGAGGTTCACGCCTTTTCGAAAAATGGGCGGTGGATTGGTGCGGAGTCGGTGCAAATATACGGTTTGCTC
>JALHOQ010000188.1 GCA_022842925.1 Bdellovibrionales bacterium | reverse complement strand
GACAAACCAGCCCACGGGGCTGTTTTGACGCGCCCGAAACCTCCGCCTGAGTTGGTTTGAGGATTTAGTTTAAGATTAAATCCATTTCGGAGATTAGGGATGCGGATGGGGAGCTCGAGCTGAAACTGTCGCTGGTGACTGCGATTAGGTTTTTGCCTAGGTAGTCGTTGAGGGAGGTTTTGATCGTGACTTGGGGGGAGCGGCCTATTAGTTCGCCTTTTTCGAATACGTAGCCCAATTGAACAGGTGTCGAGAACTCGCCTAGGTCGTTGCTGTCGCCGCCGGCGCTGATTACGGCCACTAGGCAGCGATCCAATTGGCGTACGATTTCGCGCCAGGGCTTTTGGCCTTTTGCGAAACTGAGGGTGCGGGGCAGAAGACTGATTCCGCCATTATAGGGGCGAATACCATTTCCTGTGCTGGCCTCGTTAAATTTTTTGCCAAATCTCAGGTCCGCTATCAATCCGGAGAAGCGACCTTGGTCGATCAGTGTGTGATCGTCGTTCGCGCGCACTGTACCTTCGCCATCGAAAAACTGATTGAGGCCCAGTTCCGGGATGTAGGAGCGATCGACCAAAGTTACGTGTGACGAGAAAAGCTGTTCCCCGAACTTGTTCGCGTAGAGACAGGTTCCTTCGCGATAGCGATTGACGGCCAATGACTCCCTCAGCTTTTTTAGGGGCGCCATGGGATCGACCAGAAGAACCGGGATTCGACCCGCTGTCACCTTTGCTTCGCGGCTTTGCGCCTCTAAATATTCAACATGGTCGTCGAATTCTTTTCGAATTTGAGGCTGTGCTGTGGATTCAAATACAAAACCGTCCAACATGTTGCCCGAACCTTTGCGCTGATAAATGACATACCAATCGCAAATCGCCCCAGACGTTTTGAGGTCGAGACCGTAACTCGCAGTCAGCGACGTCGATATGCGAGTTACGCTGCACTTTCCGCTGAATACGAACTGCGGGTAACGGGCCGTTAAAGCCATAATTCGATTTTCGAATTCATTTAAATGCTCGTGGCTGACATCGACACCCGTGCGGGTTTCCTTTCGGGCGGGAGCAAATCCATACTCATGAGGGACACCCGGGCCACCCCACTCCTTTGTGTCGGCTATCAATCGTTCTAGGTCGGCTTCTCCCAGCCGGGAGGTCTGGAACATTTGGCCGCCCTCGAAACGGCGCACCCCAAGCCGTTGAATATCGGAATTCTTGATCGAGCTAATTTCGTTCGCCTCAAGTTTAACCGTTGTCGCCTTTTCATGAATCGAAAGAATATCGTATTTCATCTCAGCTCACCTGCATGTTCGAAACGACCACATAAGGACCACCGTCCGCGACCGATAACGGCCACTGTTCCATCTTTCCGCAACCCCCAATCGCGCTGCTCTTGAGATCGAAATCGGAGGAGACAGATTCAATATTTTTTAGCGTTTCAAATACAGACCCCGATAGGACCGTCAGACGAATCGGTTCCTTAATACCATCTTTGCCGATTCGATATCCCCGCGTTGGAGCGATGGTAAACGTGCTGAGCCCACTTCCATGCTTTACGCCTTCAACTAAAATCGCGCCTTCTGACCGGCGGATAATGGACTCAATGGACTCGTGGCCAGGTTCAATATACGTGGATGTCATTCGCACGATAGGTTCGAATTCAAAATTCATCGCTCGCGAGTTGCCCGTGGGTTTTTCTCCCAGTTTTCGCGCGGTCTCACGCGAATGCAGTCGGCCCGACAAGACGCCGTTTTTGATCAGATAATTCTTTTGCGCTGGGGTGCCATCATCATCAATTGGACAATAGCCCGAGGTCCCCGCATGCAGGCCGGAATCCACAATGGTCAAACAGTCGGAACCAATTTTCTTACCAATCGACCACTCTGCAATGGCCTCCGAATTTCCAAGCATAAAGTCGGCTTCCGACTTATGGCCGAAAGATTCATGGGTGAAGACACCGGCGACTTCGGGGTCTAAAACGACTTTATACTTTCCCGGTTGAATCGACGGGGCGTTAAGGAACCGTCTAGATTCCGATACAAACTCTTTAAGCCTATCCTCCTGGTGATCCAGGCTCTCAAATTTCGCTCCATAAACCGTCATGAAATCGTCAAACAGTAGAGATTCATCTTTCAGAGTGAAAATGCAGTTCATGCCACCCTGATTGAAATCAAATTCAAAGCGAGTGCCCACACTATTTAAAAATGATTTCGTTTTATAAATATCCTTGTAGCGAATCGTCCGGCTCGCCATTTTTTCCAAGTTCTTTAAAACACCGTCATACTTCAAGGCCAAGTTTAGCTTTCGCTCCAAAGGAACAGAGCTGAATTTGCTGTCGACCGCCGTCATCGCCACAAAGGGAGCGTGTTTTTCCGCATGAAAGGCCTCGCCGGATTTTCCGAATTGCATCGATTGGGTGCTCAGCTTTTCCAATGTTTCTTTGATTCGAGTCAGGTTAGTTGTGGATTCGTAAAACCAGAAGCCGTCCCTATGAACCCGCACAAACGCTCCAACCGAGGGACTCGACGTACATGTCACCACTTCGCCGTCGACCACTTGAACTGAAGTTTCAAAGCTATCCTCAACGCGGACGTCCCAATAGCCAACGTTCAACTTCAGGTCCGAGAGGTCCTGAATTAAGTTTTGCAAATAACCCATTTGTCTTATCTCCTTGGCGGATAAGAGAAATAGGTATCATATCGGTCCGTTCGGAGGAAGGCCTCTCATTCCTAAATGACTTTATGGGCGGGACCTGCAATATAGGGGTTCCGGGTAAACAAATGAAAAAGAAAGCTACCGAAAAGAAAAAGGGATTTAAGTTAGCCGATCTGCTGATCGCGTTCCTTTTGCCCACCCTCGGGGGCAAGGTTCTAATTTTATATTTCGGCTCGAACTATTCGCGTTGGCCCGGTGAGGGGTATGGGTATGGACTGGCCATCTCAATTCTGTTCACCCTGTCGATGGTTGGCCGATTTCTTTGGAGGTATCGTGATTACCAGGATTGAACTCAAGACCGCGCCGCAAAAGGCCTTCTATGGCGAATACTGAAATCATCATCATAGAGATCATAGGGTGGGTGTCGACCGCATCTTTCCTGATTTCAATAGTATTGCCCAATCGAATTCATCTGCACAAACTCGGGATTTTTACATCTGTTACGACTGGTGTATACGCCTTCGCCCATGGTGCCACAGCCATATGGGTGAAATGGCTTATTGCGCTCTTCTTTCACGCCTATATGATTTGGAAACTGAGACGTTCTGAAATCAAATCGCCCCTCTGAAACTATAGTCGAAGCGGGGAAACCATGTTATCTGACTGAAAGATGGAAATCGCCGTATATATAGTTGGTTTTTTAGTGTTCGCAGGCTTTGCCGGATATTTTTATTTGATGATTCGCCATCCGGAGTGGGTCGGCATCACGGGTACTTCAGCCAAGAAGACCCTTAAAGAACATGAAGAGGGAGCAAAAGTGGACGATTCCGATCCGTTCTCTTCACTTCCGCCGAAAAACAATCCCTAAACTTTATCGATCCCGACGACCGTAAACTTCTCATCGTGAAAGCGGAACGAAACATTCAGTCCTGCCACCCACACGGCAAAGTTGGCATCCTGACGATTCCAATATGCCGGTGGCCGCGGATCGTGGGTCAGCATTTCTTCGATCAAAGCCCGTAACCGACTCGGCTCCTGGGTTAAGCGCGCCAACTCCAACTCCGCCTGATCGGTAAACTCACAGAGCCGCGTGACATGTGTCACGTGATCCGTCCACCCTGAAGAAAAGGTTTCGGGCCGGTCGGCCGCCGCCAAATACGGTTTAATATCTAAAATCGGGGTGCCATCGACAAGATCGACTTCGGACACTTCTAGAACGTCTTTGTTGACCGACACAATCCGCGCGAGCGTTAACCCGATGTTGTTTGGCCGATGCGGACTGCGGGAGCCGAGCACACCGACCTTGGCGCCTTTCAGCCGCGGAGGATGAACCTTTCCGCGCTGGCGGGTCATTTGGCTCAAGTGCAGGTAGCTCACAATCCAGACATGGCTAAAGCCTTCCAGGCCCGACAAGATCCCCCGCCCCCGCCACTCAGGCGCCAGCTCCAAGACGGCGCGGCTATTCTTAGCCAGCGCGCCCTGTCTGGGCGTACCAAACTTCTGTTTGAAGTCGGCGCGAAGCCAGCCAATCGGCTTTAAGGTATAAGTTTCTTGTTTGGACATGATCGATGGTCCATTAGCAGTTCGGACCACCCGTGTCCACAATCAGGCGGCGTCTTTTTTGACCGAGGCCTTCTGGGAGAAGCGATAGCCCTTCCCATGGACGGAACGGATCATTTTTTTCATTGGCCCGAGCTCGCGGCGAATGGCGTATATGTGGGTATCGACTGTTCGGTCGGTGACATTGATTTCCTCGCCCCAAACGTCCTTTAGAATCTCCTCGCGGGAGATCGTCTTGTTCTCATTTCGCAAAAGATGATAGAGCAGTTTAAATTGCGACGACGTCAGCTCCAGCTTTCGAGCCGAACCCTCGCCCTCTTGCACGCTGATCTTTTGCGCTGCTACGTTCACTTCAAAGGGACCGAATGTGATTTCATGGGCTGTCTTGCGCGCTTTCAAATTGTTGAGCTTGGCCGCGATTCGCATCTTGAGCTCAACGATTTCGAAGGGCTTTACGATGTAATCATCGGCGCCGAGACTGAATCCCCGGACCTTGTCTTCCAGATCCACCCGCGCCGTTAAGAAGAGAATCGGAGTCAGTTTATAATATTCAATTGCTCGAATGCGTGCGTACACGTCGAAGCCATCCCCATCGGGAAGATTAATGTCGAGGAGGATCAGATCAAAACGCTGATTTCGAACGGCCTCCATGGCCGCGGCGACGCAGTCCGCGACATGGAGTTCACAGACATCTTTCAACGCCGCTCTTACGATGGATTGAGTTACAACGCTGTCTTCAACCAGCAGAACCGGGCTCATCACTGGCTATATCGGTTTATCCAACGGTTGCATTGAGTGCCGGCCTTGGCCGGTCATAGGTCGAGTCGAGACACTGTTCCGTCCACAGTGCGGATTTTTGTCATTGCGGACAGACGAGAGCGAATCCAGCGCTTTACTCGTTGGCCTCAAGCTTGCTCTAGGTCTGCCCCGTTGGGAGTTCATAACAATGCGAAAATTCATGCTCGCTCTTACCGTATGGTCCGGCGCCGTTCAAGCCGCCCCTTCAATCGAGCCCTGCGCGGCTGAGAAAAAGGTCGTCGAGGACACCAATGACGCCATCGCGGCGAGCACCACTCAGACGCTCGAGCTGCGTTCCTTTTTAATGACGGAGCGAGAGAATCGCGAAGGACGTCTGAACCAAAATCTGCAACAGGCGGAGGGCCGATTGTTTCAGTCCAGCCAGACACTCCTGCAAGAAACTCAGCTCTTGCAAACTCTCGTGTCGGCTCGCCCTCAGCTCGAACGCTTGCAAGCCGCCTCGCCACGATTAAAAGCGTTCGAGACGCTTCCGCCGCAGCCTTCGCAAGCGGCTGGGGTTGCCGAAATTCTACGTCATCAGCAGTCCGCAATGGATGGCGAGGCCGTGAGTGATCTGCAGGTGCTGATTCAAATCGTAAGGACGCTTGAGAAATCCTCCCGCACCTGGCGCACGGTGATCGGCGGCAAACGACCCGACTCCTTAGATGAGCTTCTGGAGATGGTTTTTACGAGCCATGAAAGCCTAAATGAAACCGTAATGAATGGGCCGACTCGGCTGGCGACGAATAAAAAGGCTCTTAACGAAGCCCAGAATCTCATCCACAGCTCTCTCGCCGACCGACGCGACAAAGAGACCCAGCTGGCCGAGCTCGAGCGCCGTCTAAACCAACTGCGGCAAAACCTGCCCGTTCAAAAGGCCGCCCTCCACTCCTGCACTCGACGCGCCCACTTCGGCGAGTAAGCGTTGACCTTAATCCGACAATGCCCTTAAATCGGCGTCGATGATTTCCTATCAAATTTATAAAATTATGCATTTAGTTGGTTTGATGTGTGTCTTCGCCGGGCTTTCAGCCTTATGGGGCGTTTCTCTTATGGGGCCGCTCGAACGGCAACCTTCGGTTAAACGTGCGCTCGCGATCATCCACGGTGTCGGAATGTTGTTTCTGTTGGTGGGCGGGTTTGGAATGTTGGCTCGCCTCGGCATCATCCACGGTGGGCTTCCGGGATGGATTTGGGCAAAATTGGCCCTGTGGTTTTTTCTCGGTGGAAGCATGGTTTTGGCCAAACGCAAATCTCATCTCGGACTTAAGCTAATCGGCATTTGGGTTTTGGCGGGTGGACTGGCGGTTTACACCGCCATTTACAAACCGTTCTAGAGACTTTTGTAGAGAGGGCCGCTGCCCGCAGTCGGCGGATTGAACTGCTCTCCGTACTGCAGTTCGAAATTTCCCAGTGACTCTTGATACGACTCAACGGCGGCCTTGCGATCTTTGACCTTTTCAATGGGACGGATCCAAACTCCCTTTTTAGCGTCAATTTCTAATGCCTGGGTTAAGGCGGTCATGGTGGCCGCTAACTTTTCTTTGGCTGCTTGGCGCTCAGTCACAGTGAGACGCTCCCAGTTGTATTTCAATCCCACGGTTTTATGGTCAAGGGCCTTGCCGGAGGCTAC
>JALHOQ010000187.1 GCA_022842925.1 Bdellovibrionales bacterium | reverse complement strand
CGCCCATCCTTGATCAAGCTGTGGAGTACTGTCGTTCGGCGCGCTTCGAGGATCCGCTGTATTTTTCTGCAATGAGTTATTTCTCGCTCGGTGAAAAAGAAAAAACCAAGGCGCGACTGGAAGAACTGCTCAAGGAATATCCGAAAAGTAAGTATGTCGTGAAGGCCAAAGGAATGTTAGATCTGCTGGAGCAACAATGAAGCAAACGGGCGAATTACTCAAAAAAGCGCGCGAAGGTGCGAAGCTGTCACTCAGCGAAGTGGCTTTGGCGACCAAAATCAATCCGAAGATCCTCAACGCGATTGAGAATGGTGAGATGGCCCATCTTCCGGCCAAGACATTTTTGAAGGGCTTCGTCCGCTCTTATGCGATCTATCTTAAGATGGACGCCGATGAAGTTATGAAGAGCTTTCATGCTGAAACCGGCAGCGCCCCCGCGCCGCAAATCGACAAAGATGTGATTCGTCAACATAACGAATCGGTCGCCGCGACGAAGGAAGAAAAAGCTCCCAAGCGCCGCGTGAATGATGAAGAGAGTTTTTCGGGTCTACGTGCAATCGCCGTTGTAGTGATTGTGCTGTTGATCGGTGTGATCATCGGAGTGCGCGAACTGATTGAAAAATACCAAAAGGAAACCGTTGTTGCCGATGGAAGCGATATTAAGGTGAGTCCGCTTCCGCAGAAACCGCCAGAAAAGGCTCCGCCCGAGACGAAGCCCGAGGAGGCTGTTGCCGCGACTCCCGCCGCGGAAGAAGAGCTGCCGAATGAAGAGCCCGAAGTGGCGGCCAAACCGCCGGAGCAGCCTCCGACTCTTTTGCGCGCACCTGAAGTGAGACCTTCAGAGCCCGTGAAACCCGCTGAAACTGCAAAACCGACGGAGCCAGCGAAACCCGTTGAAGTCGCGAAACCCGCGGAAGAGCCCAAGCCTGCACCGACGGCTGCCGCTGTGACCCCACCCGCGCCAGCTCCCGCTCCCGCGTCTACCACCTCGCCGGTGGCGGCCGCCGTTCTAAAGGCGGCGAAAAATGAGATTATCATTGAAGCTCTCGATAAGGTGGAAGTGAAATTCCAGGTCCACGGACAAACAAAAAAACTTTCACTCGCGCCCTCGCAGGTTCATACAATTTTCGCCGATGCTCCGACCACGATCGACATTAGCGATGGTGGCGCCGTAAACATAATTCTAAACGGCCGTGACAAGGGCCCTGCTGGCGACCTGGGTAAACCCAAACAAATCAAAATCCCGTGAATGAAATCAGAAAAATTTTTTGGATCTCGCTGGTCGTAAAGTTGGCGATCGGCGGCCTGCTGCCCCTGACGGGCGATGAAGCCTACTATTGGGTCTGGTCGCGGCACCTTCAGTTAAGCTATTACGATCATCCGCCCTTTGTAGCGTGGCTTTACTGGTTGGGTGGTCCGCTTGATTTTCTACCCGGCAGCGTGCGATGGGCGGGTATTCTGTTCGGGCACGTTAGCTTGGCCTTGTGGCTTCGACTTCTGGATCCTTTCCTATCCGTGCCGCAATTGAAAATGTGGCTTTGGCTCGCGCTGCTATCCCCGCTATTGGGGGGAAGCGGGATTGTGGTCACTCCCGATTTGCCGCTCATGCTTTTCTATGCGTTATCCCTCTGGCTCTTCTTCCTATGGCAAAAAAAGCCGACTTGGCAAATGAGTTTGGCTTTCGGCGTGGCAGTGGGTCTCGGCTTGTCTTCCAAGTACATGATGGTCTTGTTTCCGCTGAGTCTTTTTCCGGTGATTTTAATGGCGAAAAAGGTGCGGCAGGCCTTTTTTAAAAATCTACACTGGCTGATCCTCGGTGGTGTGGCCGGATTTATGCCGGTTTTGCTTTGGAACCTGATGCACGATTGGGCCTCGTTTAAATTCCAAGCGGCGCACGGCTTGGGCCGAAAATGGAAACCGAATTGGACGATCGAATATATCCTCGCGCAGATCGGGTTGATTTTCCCGCCAGTGCTGTTTTGGGCATTGAATGCGGGTAAGCGTCTGCCCTTGGTCTTTCACTTCCTCGCATGGACGCCCCTCGTGTTTTTTGCCTTCACAACGTCTCGTGGTTATGTGGAAGCCAACTGGCCGATCGCGGCCTATCCTGCGATTTTTGCGTTGGCGGTGAGCTGGTATCCAGCCAACGGACGCAGCCTGAGGTTTACGGCCGGACTTTGGGGTACGATTTTGGCTACTCTGTTTACGATTTTAATTATGCGTCCGGCTTGGACCAAGGAGCACAAGTTTCGGGAATTTTATCAATTCGGCGCCGTGGAAGAAGTCGGTCGCGATCTCTATCCGCTTTACGCTCGCTCCTACCAGATGGCGGCGAAAATGAGCTTTGACCTCAAGCGTCCGATTTATAAGCTGCGCGGAATGAATCGGAAGGACTTCTTTGATTTTCTCGAAGAGAGTCAGCCGAAAGACAAAATCTATTACGTCGCCGTGGAGAAGACGGACACCTTGCCGGTGATCTACTCCACGCATGAAGTGATCGACATCATTTCGGTCGATGAAATCTACGAGATTCGAAAAATGAGGATGCCGTGAGAAACATCGCCATTCTCACGGGCCTGATTTTCATTTATCTGATCTATGGACTTTACCTGGCTCAATACGATGTGCGCATTTTTCCAGAAGATCTGGTGCCCGACTCGCCCCGAGGATTTTTCGATTATAAAGGTGTAACCAACGTCCATACGCAAATGAGTTCCGGTAGCGGGGATTTCACGCAGGTCATTGCGGCCGCGCAAGAATCGAATTTAGATTTTCTGTCGGTGACCGACCTAAACGTCTACGATAAGCCCAGCACCTTGTCGGGCTATCATGGTGCGCTACTGGTGATGATGGACGGGGAGTACAGCTATCTGAACTCCCGCCTTTTGAATATCGGCGCCACCACCAGTCGCCATTTGCATGGGGTGGGGCGCTCGCAAGTCCTTTTTGCCGATCTTCTTTCCCAGCAGAAAAAGGACCCGGAAGTGGGTCTGCTCTTTCTCGCTCATCCTACTAAACCCAAATATGGTTGGAGTGGCGACTATCCGGTGGGCTTGGATGGAATCGAAGTCATCAATCTCAAGAACGTATGGCAAGACGCCTGGACGCAAAACAAACTTTCCTTTGCGGTCAGCTTATTGATTCTGCCCTTCAATGAAAAACTCGCCCTGCTTCGGCTTTTCAAAAGTCCGGACGAAGAGCTTCGGCTGTGGGACAGTCTTAACTCTCAACGAAAAATCGTGGGAATCGCGGGCGCCGACGCTGAGGCGAAAATGATTATGGGGAGTTCGTTTTTTCGCTACCCACGCTATCAGACTTTGTTTTCCCTCGTGCGCAACCATGTTTTGGTCAAAAGCGAATTGACCGGCAACGCCTCGGGGGATGTCGAAAAAATCGCGCAAGCTTTTCGCGCGGGTCAGCTCTATATGAGTTTGGATATTCTCGGCAATCCGAAGGGCTTTAATGCGGTTCTGCGGCGTCCGAACGGGACCGTATTTCCCATCGGGTCGAAGCTGAGTTTTGAAAAAGGCCTATCGCTCGAGGTGAACTTGCCGCGTAAGCCGGAAGTGCCTTTCGATATCGTGATTTATAAAAACGGTGAGCGAATGTTGACGTCGAATTCGCAGACCACCCAGTATTTTATCAACTCTCCCGGAGTGTATCGGGTGATGATCCGGGTCATACCGACTTTGCCACTGCCCGACGGTAAGAAGTGGATCCCGTGGATTTACACGAATCCCTTTTATGTTGAAGAATCGGGATCGAAGCTGTCGGGAATGCGAACCACCAAACCTGGCGCCGGCGGGAGCTGACACGCCAGGCGTTCCTCGGCCGCGAAGCCGCGCATGTCGGCAATGTCTTGTTCAAGTTCGTTGCGCGGCGGTAAGTCTTTGATCGGACTCTCCACGATCACACGGCAAGTGGTGCAGCTGCCCATTCCGCCACAGGAGTGGGAGATTTCAATTTCATTGCTTAACGCGACCTCTAAAACCGATTCGGCGTTTTGTATTTCGCAGGTTCGATCCAGTGGCTGAAAAACAATTCCTGTGGTCGTCATAAGTTGACTGCGAGCTTACGGGGGCGGCTATACTGCTGTCATGCGCTTTGTAGCTTTTGACCTGGAGACCACCGGGATTATGCCCGGGGTTGATCGTATTGTGGAAGTGGGTGCCGTTCGCTTTGTGAACGGTGAAGTGGACGCCGTTTTCTCAACTCTGGTGGATCCACTGATACCGATTCCGATTGGCGCCTCACGCGTAAACGGAATCACCGATGATATGGTGAAGGGCAAACCGAAAATTGAAACCCTACTGACGCCTTTGACTGAGTTCTGCGGCCTGGATTGCATGGTCGCCCACAACGCGGCCTTCGATACACAGTTTTTGGTTTCCGATTTTAAGAAATTTGAAATGCGCACTCCTCCGGGCGTGATTCTCGACACCTATCCCATGGCTAAAAAAGTGCTACCGGGATTGGCAAATTACAAACTCTCGACTTTGATTCAACATTTGCAAATTGATGCCAGTGGCTTTCATCGCGCCGAAGCCGATGCCACCTACTGCGCTAAGCTTTTGCTTAAGATTATCGAGCGGGTGACGGGTTCGCATTTGAATTTTCCGCCGCTTCCGAACCTCGTGGCTTTGACGGGCAAGCCCGAGGCGCACTTTCCCAAAATCGAGCCGCAACCGAAGCAGTTGAATTTGTTGGATATGCTCTAAACGCCGGCTTTATGCGCGACCGGAAATCTCCGGCCCCGGCCGAAGGCATGGTCGGACACTTTTAAAACCGGCGGAGCTTGCCAGCGTTTAAACTCGCTCTTCATCATCATCGACAGCACACGTTTTTCCACATCTGTTTTCGGCGCATGAAAACCTTCAACCAGCCGGCGGACGGCTTTGTCGAGTTGATCATAGGGCGGGAGAGAATCCTGGTCGGTTTGATTGGCGCGAAGTTCGGCGGTGGGTGGTCGAGTTAGAATCTTCTTAGGGATAATTTCACTTTGCGAGTTATAGTGGCGAGCGAGCTCGTACACTTCGCCTTTGAGCAGGTCGGCAATTGGCATTACGCCCCCGATTAAATCGCCATACATCGTCCCGTAGCCGACCGCGATTTCGCTCTTGTTGGTGGTGCCAATGAGAAGGCTATTCTCACGATTCGAATACGCCATCAGCGCGAGACCACGTAGACGAGCCTGGACATTTTCATTGTGCAATCCGAACTTCTTTTCGCCGAAGGCCTTATCGAAGTCACGGACGGATTGCTCATACATTCCTGTGATTGGCACTTCAAAGAGTTTTATGCCGAGTTTCTCTGCGAGCTGGCGCGCCAGTTCGACGCTCTCTTTTGAAGTGAACGGACCCGGCAGCGAAATCGCTGTCACGTTCATCGGACCCACGGCATCGCAGGCAAGACAGGCCACGAGTGCGGAATCGATGCCACCGCTTAAGCCGAGGTGGACCTTCTCAACGCCGCATTTGCGTAAGAAGTCGCGCAGGCCAAGCACAATCGCGGAACGCAGGATTTCCTGTGGATCTTCAGGTAGGTTGCGGCTCCCGCCCTCTCCTGAATTCAAATCATAAACATTCAAATCCTCTTCAAAGCGTACAGACTGAGCCACCACTTTGCCTTTGGCATCGACGGCAAACGAACCTCCATCAAAAATAAGCTCATCCTGGGCTCCAACCATATTCACGTAAACCATCGGGCACTTGAAATGCTTCGCCGTCATGCCCACTACGATTTGCCTGTTTTTGAACTTGGTCTCGGTAAAAGGCGAAGCGCTCAAGTTCACAACCAGGTCGAGGCCTTTCCGAGGCGCTTGAGTCAGGGGATTGACGCCGTAACTTGAAAAGCCGGGATTACCCTTGCGTGGCCAACCCCAAATGTCTTCGCAAATGGTGACGAGAATCTTCTGTCCTTTGAATTTAAAAATATTCTTCGCGACCTGACCCGGTTCAACATGGCGACTTTCATCAAACACGTCGTAAGTCGGCAGCAGCTGCTTCGGAAAAATCTGAGGTTTTTTACCGCGCTCCAAAAAAACGGCTGCGTTCCAGTAGCCTTTTCCTTGGCCGCTCTTGTTTTTGACAAAGGCGCCAACGAGAACGCCCATTCCTTTTGGAATTTTGCGCGCAATTTCTGAGAGAAGCTTTTCTTGTGCGGCTACGATACTGGGCCGTTCTAATAGATCCGCGGGGTGGTAGCCGAAAAGAGCGGCTTCGGGAAAAATCACCAGCTCGCAGTGTTTGTTTGCGGCTCGATTAATATAGTCGAGGATTTTGTCCTTGTTCCCGGAGAAGTCTCCGAGGAAGGAATTGATCTGAGCGAGCGCGACGCGCAATTCTACACCTACTGAACGAGGGGTTGTCGTCCGGTGTATCCATCCTCGTAGCTGTGCCAGTACTGGATATCCACTTCCGGATTCTTCCAGCAGTAATACCCTTGACCGTTATCAAAGTCGACCACCCAAAGGCCCCTAGGCTCAGCTCCCAGCTTGCGGATCTTGTCGTTCCAGGTTTGGATGAGTTCGTTTACCTGTTTTTCAAGCGCGCAGATCGTTTCTGTCTGATTGAGTTGAAGCGTCTCCAACCGTGCGATAAGCAATTCCACCTTGGCGCTGAACTCGTGAGTTATCCTGCGAACTACGGGCAGAATCCGTTGCGCTTCTTCC
>JALHOQ010000186.1 GCA_022842925.1 Bdellovibrionales bacterium | reverse complement strand
TGTATTTCGCATCCGAAGAATTGGATTGCTCCAGATCCAGATACGGACTCGATTTCTGGCGAGCCTGATCATATTTTTGTTTGTCACCTTGAGCCGGAGTCAGAGTGTCAAAGGCAATCCGTTTGCTGTCCTCGTCTTGAATCAAGCGGCTCGTAAGTTCATCCACCTCATAAAAGTTCGCGTTGATGTTCATTACGCGTTCGACAATCAATCCCTGTTTATCCCCGGTGATCGGTAAGACATATAGGGCCGTGTTTCCAATTTCACGGTCGCGATCGCGGTAAAGCGTGCTTGCAACCAAATAGAGAATGCCCTTGCCATCGACCGTGCGCACCCGAGAAGCCAAGCTCATTTTGTCGGGTAACCGTCCATTGTGCAGAGGTCCCAGCTTCGTTAACCAAAAGCGCTGTTGGGTGACGGATGTGGCGGCGTAAAGCGAATTTTCAAGACCGAACAGCACGACGCGGCTGCCTTGGCTGTCGTTGTTCACAGTCCATATATCCCCCGCGGGGTTGACCCGAAGTCGGCCAGGAAGCATGGAGGAGGCGTCGCCCATGCTGATATGAGACTCGGGCACACCGAAACTGAGCGGCCAGCGAAGCTCGAACTGATAGGGACCCGTCGGCTTTTTTAAGCGCAGCTCATCGACGAAGCTGGCCTTACCCGTTTCGACACTCCATGAAGCCAGTTTTTCGACGTTGCACATGTCTTTATTATTTTTAAGACACTCGACTTGACGGTGAAGAAAGGCGTTGATCGCGGTCTGGTACTCGCCGAAGTCGCCAAGCCTAAGTCGGTTGGCAAAGCCGATTTGCAAAAGTTCGCTAAAAACCTGCGTCCCGCCTGAGCGAGACGGCCGAGCCAGCAGCTGCAACTCGGCCGCCGAGCGAAAGCGGTGATCGAGAATATAAGCCGGACCCAACACTTCCAGATCGGGACCATCGCTCGTGCGGACGCGAAGCGCGATCGTGAGACCCGCACCCGCATCGGTTTTGAGCGAGGCTAAGATCAACTGAACGGGTGGGTTCGCGTTGACTTGATGGATAGTTAGATCCTCCGAGCTCTTAATCAGAGGCAGCTCTTGCTCCTGACCCGTTCCAAGGTCCACAACTTGATGAACCGTATGATGGGTTTTCTCCACTCCCGCATCGGACAAAACAGTAAAGAGCCGAATGCGGCCGTCCATTACGGCGAGAGCCGGAATGCGATCGTCGGCACGGGCGATATGCAAGATTTGAATGATCGGACCACGTTTGGGATCGATTAGAATTTCGCCGGGAAAGAGCGCCGCCCAGTCCGTACCGTTTCGAGTATAAAGACCAGGCTCCCGCGTGCTGTCGGTTGAGCTGTCCTTATAGACAATCTTATAAGGCTGCCCACCGTTCGGGCTGGATACGGGTTCTTCGCGGTTCGCATGGGCCTTAAATAAAAAAAGACCCAGGGCGAGGAGAGAGAAGAGCGAAATTCGTTTCATAGTCTACTCCAACATAAAAAAAACCCCGGGAACCTGCCCCCCTCCAGAACAGATCCCGAGTACACCAGTGTGTTACAGCCTACTGCTGATCCGCGGTCTGCAGCGGCTGCTTGGCCAGTTCATCCAGATCGAACGCGTCCATAGCGGCGGTTCGGTTGTAGCCGATCTTCTCCATGTGTTTCACTAAGCTGTTCACCAAGTTCAGCGTCTCCTTCGAGCCTTGGCCGGAGCGGAGAGCTTCACCTAAGTCGGTGGCGCCCGAGGCTTTCGCGCGCTCGAGCGTCTTTTTGGCCATATAGGCCGAAAGCGCTTCGGCGACTTCCGGGCTCGGTTCGGGGGCGGCGCCATTCATCTTCGTCTGATTCATATGGAAGAAGAGAATCTGGTCGAGCGGAATCTCACGGCCCGTGCGTTTGCGATAATGCTCTTTAATAAACTCCACGCGCTCACGCAGAACTTTGGTCACGCGCCCGGTATGGGCGGAGTGATACTCGACCGCGTTCGGGTGACGGGCGACGGCCATTAATTCCTCGATCACCACCGGATAGACTTCCTTCAGCGAGCCCTGCTCGGAACTATAGGCGAAGTTGATGTCTTCGGCGATGGTCGGAATCAAGAGCTCTTTTAAGACCAGCCGTCCGAGGCGTTTGTAATGCGATTCCTGCTCGTGACCATCCACATGGATAAAGCCGTCCGAGCGGAAGCCGTCTTCTTCAAACACCTTAAGGAGAACCGAAGGTGTCAGCGTCATGCCGTAGCGGGAATCGGCGCGAACCAATTGTAGCGCCTTGCGCACCCAGCCGAGGGCGTTTCTGTGCACGATGCCGCTATGGCCTTCGTTCAGTTTGTTGGTCATTTCCTCAAGAGTGCGGCGCTCTTCGGGCTGGACGTCGGTCAGTTTGCCATCCCAGAAGCGGATGCGCTCGATCACGTCGGTGAAAATCTTCTCGTGGACCAAACGGGTCGGTACGACTTGATAGGCGCGCTCTTTGTCCGTTTCAAAGCGGGTGGTGGCAATGATATGGGCCATAAAGCGTAGGGCGTGCGGGCTAATTTCAACCGCGCGAGCCCCCTGACCGAGGCGCATGCGATAGCGACGCTCGGGACCGACCACATGACCGGGCTCGAGTTTTTCGGGAATGGGGTAGAGTTTGTCGAGATCGCCCTTCACCCATTCGGCTTTTTCGTCGCCGAGCGGCTGCATCCAAAGATTGTCTTTAAAGCCGTAGAGAATGGTACGCGCAATCAGCTGCGGCTGACTCGGCTGCACCATATCCACGAGCTGCAGGCGCTGGCGGAAGGCTTTCATACCACCCTTGGCTATAAGCGCGTCGTAGCTCTCTTTGTTCGAAATCATCATCACGAACGAGTCCCAAGGTTCTTTGGCGGCGCCTGATGCCTGAAGTTCACGCGATTCAAGTCCGTCCATCAACAGTTGCAGGAAGCTGGGGTCGCTGCGCGTTCCCTCTTCGAGCACCGTGATATTGCCGTCACCCGTAAAGAAGGCGCCGGTAAACGAGTAGGCGAACGGGTCGGCCTTACCTTGTGGGCTGATGGCCTGAACAATCGGGTTCGACGATACGAAAAGCTGGGCGTGATCGGCGGACACACCTTGCACGTTGATCACCGGGAACTGGCGGTACTTACTGCTTATAATCGAGCGTTTGATGCGTACGTGTTTGGCGATGTATTTTAGAGTTTCCGCCATGGTCAGCGGGCGACCAAGTTCTTCTGTGTATTGCTCGATGATGTACCCCAGAATGGTGCGCGAATAAGAATCCGGGTTTAGGCTATGGTTCGGCATGATTCCGCCGAGCATATCGTAACCCTTTAGCGCCGCCATTTTCAGTGCTTGTTGCTGAAACTTCGGCGGCAAAATGGCGATGGGCGAGGTGTTGCGTTGAGCGGCAATCACGTCGACATCCGGTCCCCAGCGCTTCACTATCTCTTTAAGCTCGTTCATGCGGATCCAATCGAACGAGTAGATGTAATACTGAGGCGTATAGAGCGTATGAAATTCAGCGCCTTTTTCGATCACAGTGCGGGACTCCGATTTACCAGTTCCGCCGGGACCAAAAAGAACAGGCACGGTGCGACCGGAGCGATCACCCTCGGCCTGGGCCCGCATAAAGGAGACGAGCTCCGCAGCGGCTTTCCAGCTGCCCTCGACGCGATAGCCTTGAGTTTCTTTCGGGCCGTCTGTCAGGAAGGGGTAAACTTCAACGGGTTCGGTATAAAACCCGACCCGGCGCTGTTCAACACCGCGGCTTAGAACAAACGCGAGCATGCGTTGGGCGGCGCTCATGCCCGTCAGAGGTGACCGCGCGAAAAGATTCTTTTCGGGGTCGGGAGTAATCAATTGGTCAAAGCTAGGTCGGTCATTGGCGATGATTTGATCCACAAAGAGATCTTGTACATCCTTGTCGCCACCGTTTTGCGACTCAAAATCCTCAAGCGCGGCTTGAAGTGCCTTTTCGCAGACTATGCCCGCGTCCTCGGCCGCCACAGTTTGGCTGTCGTGCGCGTGCGTCGCGACCGATGTCGTGATTAGTCCGGCAATCAATAGAAAGCGACCGATGCTAGTCATCCTTACCCCTCTGGTTTTTGCAACGTGAACAAGCGGTCTACGATCCCGTAAATGTTTGGGTCAAAAAGAAAAATCCAAATTGGAACCAGTTTGCCGGGGTGCGCTTGGAAAAGTTTTTTGTTGTTTTGAAAATTGTCGCGGATTTTGAGGGGGCAGATTCCGTTGCGAAAATGCGATTTCCAAATGAAGAGTCATTCATCTCCCAAACTGGCAGACAAATTTTTCAATGTTCGCTTGCTCGCTCTTATGCTGCGATTGGACATTACCGCGCCTAATGTGGCCGATAACGAACGCCGCACATTGATGAACTTTGCAGCACAACTCTAGAGAATCAGTTTGCGCAGCTCTTGCTGCGAGTAGGCATAGTCGGCATAAACCATGGTGTTGGTGATGTTTCGATGCCCAAGAGCCACCTGAACAAGCCGCAGGTCTTTGGTCTTTCGGTAAAGACGAATGGCGAAGGTGTGCCGAAGTGAATGAAGCTTCTTATGGACGGGCCGGTACATCTCCCAGATCTGTCTTAGGCGGTTGTAAGTGATGGGGAAGATCATCTGGTTGTCTGAGTTCTGAGTCTCGTTCATGACCCGCTTAAAGAGCCAGGAGGGCAAAGGCAGTTCGCGGTCATTCGAGCCTTTGATTCCGCGGATAAATATGGACTCGTCGAATGTATTGAGGTCATCGACTCGAAGATTCAGAATTTCTTGGGCCCGGGCTCCCGTATGCAGAAGCAGCCAGAAGAGCGTGCAGTTGCGACGGTCCTTATCGCGAAAGGAATCGAGAATATGGATCAAGCGGTCATATTCTGGATCCAGTAGGTACTTATTCTTGTTTAATGCATAGCGGACTTTCGCCTTGATTCTTGTCATGGCGTTCCAATCGCGCGAGTGGGAAAAACTATATATAAAAAATATTTAGACGCATCAAACCATTGCATTTTAGACTGCCCCACAGGTGTTTGAGGCTTCAATTTCAGAGTGAAAATTTAGTTTAGTCAACTACTTAGTACTGTGACTTATAGTTATAATACGAAGTCGATTTTGAAAATGACCATACCTCGGGCCGTGGGCACGGGAACCACGATTTATACATAATAATGAATTTCACAACCAGACCCCATGATGTTGTAATTTGCATTGCAAAACATTGTGCTGCACACTTTTTATATGTGAAACACACTATGTGCAAAGAGGGGTAGGCTTGGAATTCGAGTTGGATCGACACGACTTCAAAGATCTCAAAAACATAAGTCCTCGACCAAAGACGGCTTTGCGGCTGAAATACGAGGCCGAGGTTCGAGCCTTTAAAAACCGCTATTTCGGCATCGAAAATGTACGAAAAACCCTGGGTTTTTCGCAGAGAAAGATGTGTCAGCTTTTGCTGGTCGACCCCTCAGCTTGGTCCCGGTGGCTCAAGGATGAATCCAAGATTCCACCCCATATTTATAGAGCGCTGGAATGGCTAATTTTGGCGCAGGAGAAAAACCCGGATCTAATCCGAGTTATGGGGGCGGGTCTTATGTCTGGGCCGCGCGGTTCGGCCTCGGAGACCGAGGTCTTAGCGCTCAAAGAGCGGATTCAGCAGCTCGAAGGGGAAATGGAGCAAATCAAGACCAAAAACCTCGCATCCACGGCCAAATTCATGGTGTTTTTGATCGGTCTTTTTGCTCTGGCGCTACTTGTGATCCTAATTCGATGATTAGTTCAGATCGAGGGGCGAGCACTTCTCTAAATAGGAATTTAACAGACCCTCTTCTTCTTCAGCCGTGAGCGGCGCACCTAGGAGGCGGCCTTTTTCAATCACGATGGTGGCCACGACCCGATTCGTGACATCGTAGAGAGGCGAAATATGAGTGATCTCAGCTTCGATTTTGTACCGGAAGGGGGAGTAGAGCTCCTCAATCACATGTTTGGGAAGTCCTGTGGGCGTAGTCTTGGTGATTTCCCCGCCGTAGGTTTGAACGGCCAGATTTAAAATCCCATGGAGGACTTCGTCGTTTCGCGAATACAGGTGATTCCAAGGATAGCAGTGCAATTCCTCAAGGCCGTAGTTGCAGTACGAGTAGAAATTAAAATTGCGAAAAATCTGGATCCCGATTGAATCGTGGATCTCAATGACATCGTCCTGCGTGATATGGGCGAAGAGGTCGGACGTCGGCCGCAGGCCGAGTTGCCGAATCGCGGCCCAACTGATGGTGATCGGATCGTTTAGCTTACCGCCTTCACTCAACGTCAGCTGACAAATCTGCAGGTACTTCTTCAGATCATCTAAAATGGTCAACTTTTCCTGCTGATTTTTCTGTGTGAAGTGGGGAAGTCGCGCATCACGATAAGGTACAACCGGAATGCCGTGAGCGCGGGCGAGGTTGGCTATGGTCGAGGCCATGACCCGGAATTCCTGATCAAGATCCAAGGCCAGTGCCCCATAGTTCTGTTTCGTGCTCGAGACTATCATTGCGCTCTCCGGGACTGGGTTATCCGGTGATAAAACTGCAACCCATATGCCCTATATACTAGTCTTTAAAGCAAAAGGAGAGCCTGTCAACTGCCTCTCAGTGCCAAATTGCGGCGTCTAGGCCGCCTTAAGTACCCGGAGGGGCTTGGTATTTTGTTCCACCTTTTCTCG